>JAAWCO010000061.1 GCA_022793315.1 Clostridiales bacterium
CGGCGACGATCGAACAGCTTCGAACCTTTGAAAGCTTACTTCCGGAGAGCATCACGGTAACGGCGGTGACCCCGCCGCGCTGCGCCGAACGGCAGACAGCATACGACGGCGGATACAGAGTGACGCATAAGTACGGAAAGAAGCGCCTCCGCTTTCCTGATAGGAACGGACAGCGGCGAGAAGACCCACCAGTCCTTCCTGCTCAAGATCCTCCGTCTCCAGACGAACGCTGCGGTACAGAGCCACCTGCCGCCGAATGATTCCTGTATACCGGCTCACCAGAAGGGAGAAGGCATCTTCACAGCCCTCATGCGACAGTACAGCCAGTTGTTCATCAGTCATGCCTTCCGCTTCGCTGTGGGAGAAAATCATGTAATCCCCCCTGGCAAGAGACATTTCCGTGGAATCTCTCTCACTATAACCGATGGAATAGAAAATGTCAACTGTTTTTCAAAAATAATTATGTAAAATAACATAAAATTTTCTTGTTTCTCGCCGATCATTTTACACGTTTTTATCTGTCTTCCAAGCGATAGCGGCTTTTCAGGCCACTTTTTTCAGGAAACCGGCGGTTTCTCCTTCAGATAGCGGTCAATGGAACAGGCGGCGCGTTTACCTGCCCCCATGGCAAGAATTACCGTAGCCGCCCCGGTAACTGCATCGCCGCCGGCATAGACGCCCGAGCGCGTGGTGCACAGCGTATCCTCATCCACGATCAGACAGCCCCGGCGATTGGTTTCCAGCCCTGGTGTCGTGGAACGGATCAGCGGATTGGGGGCATTGCCGACAGCGGCAATCACCAAATCCGCCGCTACCAGATGCTCGCTGCCCTCCACCGGAACCGGTCGGCGGCGGCCAGAGGCATCGGGCTCGCCCAGCTCCATCCGTACACAGGTCAGGCCGGTGACCTCTCCCTGTTCATTACCCACGGCCTGCACAGGCGCGGTCAGAAAAAGGAAACGAATCCCTTCTTCACGGGCATGGTGGATTTCCTCCTGCCGGGCGGGCATCTCCTCCTCGCCGCGGCGGTAGACGATGGTGACCTCCTCCGCGCCAAGCCGGCGGGCGCAGCGTGCAGCGTCCATCGCCACGTTGCCGCCGCCTACCACGGCTACCTGACGGGCCCGACGGATGGGGGTGTCATAGTCATCCCGATAGGCTTTCATCAGATTGACGCGGGTCAGGAATTCATTGGCCGACATCACCCCCAGCAGCCCCTCGCCGGGAATGCCGAGAAAGCCGGGCAAGCCCGCGCCGCTGCCGACAAAAACCGCCTCGAAACCACCGTCAAACAGCTCATCCACCGACAGAATCCGTCCAATGACCATATTCGTTTCGATTTTTACCCCCAGCTTTTGGAGATTTTCCACCTCCCGCTGAACAATGGCCTTGGGCAGACGGAATTCAGGGATGCCGTACATCAGGACACCGCCCGCCGTGTGAAATGCTTCAAAAATGGTCACATCGTATCCCATACGGGCCAGATCGCCCGCACAGGTCAGACCGGAAGGACCCGACCCGATCACGGCCACCCGTCTCCCGCCGCCGGAGGGTGCCGCCGTCTCCGCCGGGGTTTCTGATACGGTCTCCATATGCTGGTCGGCGGCGAAGCGCTCCAGACGGCCGATAGCCACCGGCTCTCCCTTCAGCCCTCTCACGCAACGGGATTCGCACTGGTTTTCCTGTGGGCATACGCGCCCGCAGACCGCTGGAAGGGAATTGGTTTCGGCAATTTTCCGATAAGCTCCCTCATAATCGCCGCCGGCGATCAGTGCGATGAAATCGGGGATCTGCACATTCACCGGACATCCCTCGACACAGGGCTGGTTTTTACAGTGGAGGCATCGCTGCGCCTCGTTAACGGCCATGTCCTCCGAATAACCCAGCGCCACCTCTTCAAAATTGGAAGCGCGGCGCAGAGGCTCCTGCTCCGGCATGGGTGTCTTTTCGACCTGTCTGTTGATTGCCATTGCCTCTCCCTAACCTTTCCGGGTGATTGGTGATCATTGTTATTATCGGCCCATTCGGTCCCTTTGCCATGCTTCAGCTGACGAGAGCCGCCGGACAGTGTACTCACGCTTTTGTCTGCTGCCCTTCTTCAAACAGCAGACGGCAGGCATGCTCCTGCTCACGGTATTGGCCTAACCGCTTCATGGATTCGTCCCAGTCGATCTGATGTGCATCGAATTCGGGGCCGTCCACACAGGCAAAACGTGTTTCGCCCCCGACCGTCAGACGGCATCCGCCGCACATGCCGGTACCGTCGATCATGATAGGATTCATACTGACCACGGTCCGAATGCCGTATGGCCGGGTCAGCTCAGCTACCGCCCGCATCATGGGCAGCGGCCCAATAGCCACCACCAGATCATACTCTTCCCCTGCGTCCAGCAGCTCCTTCAGCCTGGTGGTCACAAAGCCTTTATTGCCATTGGAGCCGTCGTCTGTCATCACAAAAAGGCGGTTGCTGACCGCACTCATTTCCTCTTCCAGCATAATGATATCCCTGCTGCGGAAGCCGGCCACCATATCCACCCTCGCGCCCAGCTCATGCAGAGCCTTTGCTTCGGGATAGGCGATAGCACAGCCGACGCCGCCGCCGATCACCGCCGCATGGCGCACACCGTCCAGCTCGGCGGCCCTGCCCAGAGGACCGGCAAAATCCAGCAGAGAGTCCCCCTGCTGAAGCGTATCAAGAAGCAGGGTGGTTTTGCCCACCTTCTGATAAATGATGGTGACTGTCCCTGCCAGCGGGTCGGTTTCCGCAATGGTCAGGGGAATTCTCTCCCCTTTTTCGTTCACCCGTAGAATGATGAACTGGCCGGCTTTCGCTTTTCGGGCGATAAGGGGCGCCTCAATTTTCATCATGGTGACGGAGGCGTTAAGAGGGCGTTTATAGGTAATGGTATACATGCTACCGGCTCCTTGCTCCTTCAATTGCTGTGTTTACAGACCTTAATCATATCATTTTGACAAAATAAAATCAAGACCTGCGAGAGCTTTTCCCTTTGGCCATTGGCGCTGCTTAACGCCGGTTTCTTATTTTTCGGCGAAGCGTTCAAACGGGCCGTTATTCTCAGAAGAAATAACGGCCCGTCAGACGGATTACCATCCTTTACTTATCAGGATTTTTTCAAATTTCGTTTCTGATAATATTTCATGTGTTACCAGTTCTCCGTTGTAAAAAAGGGAAAAGGTGGTAAAGGGGGAGGGGGCGTTTTGGGCTGTCTCTCTCGACTGGATAGGTATCACCTGAAAATTTATTCTGTGTGTCTGTGCCCTCTCTTTGAGCAGCGGTACATACTTTGCCGTAAAAGGACATTGACTTGGTATACTATCATACAAATCCTTTTGGCAGATTATCCAACTCATGCACTGTAAGATTTCCGGCGGCAGGCCAGTGCTAAATCCCGCTCTGCTCGACTATAGTAATAGTAAATACAGAGTAAAGGGACGGGAATATGTATCGGACAATGCGGCTCAAAACGGTGATCGTCAGACTGCTGGGGGGCGCGGCATTTCTGCTGGTTCTCCTTCTGTGTGCGGCAACGGCGGCGGGAAGTCTTTCCGCGGCGGAGGAGCATGTCGAAGAAAGCGTTCGCCTGCCCATCATCATGTACCACGGTCTGCTGAAGGAGGAAAAACGGCAGGGGAAATTTGTGATATCCCCCGCGGATTTTGAGGCGGATTTGCAGTATTTGAAGGAAAATGGCTATCATACTGTTGTTTTGCAGGATGTGATCAATTATGTGAAGGAGGGGACGCCGCTGCCGGAGAAGCCTGTGATGCTGACCTTTGACGATGGGTATTATAACAATTATCTCTATGCCTTTCCTCTTCTCAGACAGTACGAAAGTAAAATTGTGTTGTCGCCCATCGGCCGGTATGCGGACGAGTACAGCCAGAAGGACCGGGACCACGCCAACTATAGTCACGCCACATGGGAGGAGCTGGATGAAATGGTCCGTTCCGGGCTGGTGGAGGTACAGAACCATTCCTACAACCTTCATCAGAACGGACAGCGGCGGGGCGCCCAGAGGATGAGCGGCGAAAGTGCGGAGCAATATCGGAGCATGCTTGTCAGGGATGTGGAAAAAATGCAGCAGGCGGTACAGGAAAATATCGGCTGGACGCCTACCGCCTTCACCTACCCCTTCGGTGCGGTGAGCAGGGAGTCTCTGTCCATTCTGAAAGAAATGGGATTTCAGGCTACCCTGATCTGTGAGGCGAAAATCAATACCATCACCCGGGACCCCGATTGCCTGTACGGCCTTGGCCGGTATTTGCGGCCGGCCGGAATCGGAAGCGAAGCCTGTCTGGGGAAAATACTGGAGAAAGCGCAATAAGACGTGCCATCCCCTGTATGAGAAAAGGAGGAAAAACTATGCCAACCCTGTATTTAAGTCCTTTTTCGCCGGTTTCTTCCGGCGCCGGAGACGAAAAAGACAAACCGTATATAGAACAGGCCGTCGATGCGATGGAGCCTTTTTTACAGGCGAGCGGCGTCGGCTTTTCCCGACGTGCCCCCGGGCAGAGCCTGTCCGATGCCATCCATCAGTCCAACACAGGCGGCCATGCCCTGCATCTGTCCCTGCACACCGGCGCGGGAGCCGGCTGGCTGGCCGGACAGCGGCAGGGGGCGGGAATCTATTACAGCCCGTCCAGTGTCAGAGGGAGGCGGGCAGCCGAAATTTTTGCCACCCATTATCGGGAGCTGTACCCGTATCCCGCCATGGTTGGCATTCATTCCTCCGTTTCTCTGGCGGAGGTGAATCGGACCCGTGCCCCGGCGATTCTTCTGTCTGCCGCCTGGCGGGACAATCCGGAGGATGCCTGGTGGCTTCGGGAAAATATCAAAAGCATCGGGCGCACACTGGCACAGTCTGCCATTCGGTTCCTTGGCCTTCCCTTTGTGGAGCCGCTCTCCGAACCGGAGCGGGAAAATGCCGCTTTTTCTGCGGAGGGGATGGCCTCCACATCTGTGCCGGCGCCTTGGGCGGAGGGGGAGGAAACGGATGAACATATCTCCTGCGGCCGGGGAAGCGTATGCCTGATGGAAGAGCCCCATCCACTGGCGGTTGTGCTGGGGACGCTCCCCAACGGAGCCAAGGTACAGGTGCTGGGGAGCGCTGACGGCTGGGCGGCGGTCCGCTATGCCGGCCGGGAGGGATATGCTCCTGTCAGGTATCTGCGGACCGGACCCGTGGATTGAAAGAGCAGGGTCAGCCTCTCTCCCAATATTTGCGGTCGAGGCTGCGGTACTGTACTGCCTCGGCGATGTGGGCGGAATCAATGGTATCCACCCCCTCTAGATCCGCGACGGTGCGGGCTACCCGAAGCAGTCGGTCATAAGCCCGCGCCGACAGACCCAGCCGCTCAAAGGCGCTTTTCAGCAGCGTCTGAGCGGCGGGGGTCAGCGGGCAAAGCTGCCGTAGCAATCCGGTGGGAATCTGTGCGTTAGCTGTAACGCCGGCGGTGTGAAGGCGTTCCTTCTGCCGCAGGCGGGCAGTGTTAACCCGCCGGCGGATATCCGCTGAGCTTTCGGCCGGCTGACTGTCTGCCAGTTTTTCATATTCCACCGGCGGCACCTCGATATGCAGATCAATCCGATCCAGAAGAGGGCCGGATATCCGGCCCAGATACTGCTGCGCCGCCTTGCGGGAGCAGGTGCAGGAGCGGGTGGGATGACCAAAAAAACCGCAAGGGCAGGGGTTCATGGCGGCGGCCAGCATAAAAGAGCAGGGATAGGACAGGGTGGCGCTGACCCGCGAAATCGTGACCCGGCGTTCCTCCAGCGGCTGGCGGAGCGCCTCCATGGCGGGGCGGGTGAATTCGGGCAGTTCATCCAGAAACAGAACACCCTGATGAGCCAGTGACGCCTCACCGGGGCGGGGAAGGCTTCCCCCGCCGATGAGCCCAGGGGAGGAAACGCTGTGGTGCGGTGCGTGGAAGGGGCGGGAACGGAGCAGCCCCGCGCCTCCGGGCAGCGTACCGGCCACTGAATGAATTTTGGTGACCTCCAGCGCTTCCTCTCTGGTCATATCCGGAAGAATGGAGGGCAGCCGCCGGGCCAGCATGCTTTTCCCTGATCCGGGCGGACCGATCAGAAGGATATTGTGGGCGCCGGCGGCGGCCACCTCCATCGCGCGGCGGGCGGAGGCCTGTCCCCGGACGTCGGCAAAGTCTTCGATTCCGGCGGGAAGCGGGGACCAGGCGTCGGGAGCGGCGGCGCGGGGGAGCTCCGTTCGTCCGGTCAGATGGGCGAGCAGCGCAGGCACACTGTCGGCCTCGTATACCTCAATGCCCTCTGTAACGGCGGCCTCGGCGGCGTTGGCGGCAGGCACAAACACCCGGCGGATCCCCGCATCACGGGCGGCAATCACCATGGGCAGCGCCCCCCGAACCGGCCGGATCTCACCGGCAAGGGACAGCTCTCCCAGAAAGGCGCTGTCCTCCAGTGAGGCGTTCAGCTGCCCGCCCGCCTTCAGCAGGGCAAGCAGGAGAGGAAGATCGTATACGGAGCCCTCCTTACGCACGTCGGCGGGAGCCAGGTTGACGGTGATACGACTGACAGGATAGTCAAAGCCGCAGTTTTTCATTGAGGAACGCACCCGGTCACGCGATTCCCGCACGGCGGCGCCGGGCAGGCCTACCACATCGAAGCCGGGCAGGCCCTGAGATAAATCGGCCTCCACCCGGACGATAAAGCCGTCCACCCCCATCAGTCCCATGCTGTTTACCTGTGCAAACATGTCGCCACCCTCCTCCGACCTCATGGCCGCCTCCAGTGTAAAACAGTATACACTCTCTGACAAAGGGCGGCAATGGAAGGTGAACAAACACCTCATGCTCTGAAATTTGTCCGTGCTCTCCCTTGACGCAAGCCAGGGCCCTTTCTGCCCACCATTTGGGAATATTTTTCCGCGGAAAAAAGCGCCCGCGATGCTGTCAGGCATCGCGGGCGCCGGCATATTCCTAAATCCTTTCATGAAAGGTGCGGTGAATCACATCCAGCTGCTGCTCACGGGTCAGCTTGATAAAATTGACCGCATAGCCTGACACCCGGATGGTGAGCTGAGGGTATTTTTCTGGATGATCCATCGCATCCAGCAAAACCTCCCGATTGAGAACGTTGACGTTGATATGGTGGCCGCCCTCTCCGAAATAGCCGTCCAGCAGCACTACCAGATTATCTGTCCGCTCCTTCTCCCCGCGCCCCAGCGCGTCCGGAACAATGGAAAAGGTGTAGCTGATGCCGTCTTCGCTGTCATCGTAAGGGAGCTTGGCCACCGACATCATGGAGGCCACACAGCCGTTGCGGTCCCGCCCATGCATGGGATTGGCACCGGGAGCAAAAGGCTCTCCTCCTTTTCGTCCGTCAGGTGTCGAGCCGGTTTTTTTGCCGTACACCACATTGGAGGTGATGGTCAGGATGGACATGGTCGGCCGGGATTCGCGATAGGTGGGGCATTTCTGGAGCTTGCGCATGAAGCGCTTCACCACATCTACCGCGATATCGTCCACGCGGTCATCGTTGTTGCCGAACTGGGGGTAATCCCCCTCCACCTCAAAATCCACCGCCAGACCGTTTTCATCACGGATGGGACGGACGCGGGCATACCGAATGGCGGAAAGGGAATCAGCCACCACCGACAGACCCGCCACGCCGCAGGCCATGGTGCGGAGCACCTCGTCGTCGTGGAGTGCCATCTGCAGCTTTTCGTAGCAGTATTTATCATGCATGTAGTGGATCACATTCAGGGTATTGACATACAGGCCGGCCAGCCAGTCCAGCACCGCGTCGTATTTCTTCATCACATCGTCGTAGTCAAGGTACCGGCCGCGGCAGGCCAGCAGCTCTGGTCCCACCTGAACGCCGCTCTTTTCATCCCGCCCGCCGTTGATTGCGTAGAGCAACGCCTTGGCCAGATTGGCGCGGGCGCCGAAAAACTGCATCTGTTTGCCGATGCGCATGGCGGAGACGCAGCAGGCGATCCCGTAGTCGTCCCCAAATTTTTTGCTCATCAGCTCATCGCTCTCGTACTGGATCGAACAGGTTTCCATGGACATTCTAGCACAGTAGCGCTTGAAATTTTCCGGCAGCCGGCCGCTCCACAGCACCGTCATGTTGGGTTCCGGCGCGGGACCCAGATTGGTCAGCGTGTGCAGAAAGCGATAGGACATTTTGGTGACCATGTGGCGGCCGTCAGCACAGATACCGCCGATGGCCTCGGTTACCCAGGTTGGATCTCCGCTAAACAGCTCGTCATAGGCAGGTGTGCGCAGAAAGCGAACCAGCCGCAGCTTCATGACGAAATGATCCACCAGCTCCTGAAGCTCACTTTCGGTATAATGGCTGTCCACCAGATCCCGCTCCGCATACACATCCAGGAAGGTGGAGACGCGGCCCAGCGACATCGCTGCGCCATTCTGCTCCTTGATTGCGGCGAGATAGGCGAAATACAGCCACTGAATGGCCTCCCGCGTGTCATGGGCAGGGCGCGAAATGTCGAAGCCGTAGGAGGCCGCCATGCGTTTGAGGGACTCCAGCGCCCCTATCTGCTCAGCCAGATCCTCCCGCAGACGGATGGCGCGGGAGTCCATTACGCTGAAATCCCAGGCGTCATGGGAGCGGCGCTTTTCTTCAATCAGCCGGTCTACCCCGTAAAGCGCCACCCGGCGGTAGTCGCCAATGATGCGGCCGCGGCCATAGGCGTCAGGCAGGCCGGTGATGATCGCGCTTTTGCGGGCAGCGCGCATCTCCGGCGTATAGACATCGAATACGCCGTCGTTATGGGTTTTTCGGTATTGAAAAAGCGCCTCCAGCTCCGGGGAGAGACGGCGGCCATAGGCCTCCAGAGAGCTGTGCACCATCCGAATACCGCCGAAGGGCATGACAGCGCGGGTCAGAGGCGCTGCGGTCTGAAGGCCGACAATCTGCTCCTTTTCCCGGTCGATATAACCCGGGGCGTAGGCGTCGATACCGGAAATCACACTGACATCAATATCGTATACGCCGCCGCGCTTACGCTCCTCCCGAAGCAGAGCAGAGACCTCGTCCCACAACGAGCGGGTGCGTTCGGTCGGCGGAGTCAGGAAGCTCTCGTCGCCGTCATACGGCGTATAATTTCGGACGATAAAATCGCGTGTATCCAGCTGCTTTTCCCAGACACCGGGATTGAAAGGGGTCATAAAACATTCCTCCATCGCTCCTGAAAGAGCGCCTTGTATTGTCCACAGCCCGTCCCTCTGCCACCGGAAAAGCTCCTGGTTCTGCCGCGGGAGAGCGTTCCGTCCAAGGGAATACTGCAGCGGGAAATCTTTGATTGCCCGCAAGGTTAAGTATATCAAATTCCGTACAGAGATACAATGAAAGCCGTCATAAGCTCCTGGTTTGTGTGTCGTCTTCCTTCCGGATATCACAAAACGGGCTCTTTCGGGGAAAGAGCCCGTTCGGTCCTCGGAACAACAGCGAAGCAGCCTGCCGGGAAAAGGTGTAAAAATTTTTTCCTGTTCTTCAAAAGCGCTGAGATAAAAAGTCTTTACAGAACTGTCACATCGCCGAATACCGCCGAATGACGGATCACCAGCAGAGGAAAACCTTCCTCCTCAGGGAAGCGCCCTGCCTTTACCTGCCCGAATACATGGGAACCCTCCAGACGAACGCGGCAGCCCGCCGGGACCAGAATGTTCATATCCCCGAACACGCAGGAGATTTCCAGCAGAGCGCCGTCGGCGATCGCGCTCGAACGCAGATCCACGTTCACATCGCCGAACACAGTGCTGTATTTTGCATGGCGGAAAAGCGGCTCCGTACAGACATAGCTGGCATCCTCAAATACCGTGTACTGCCGGTTGCCGGGCGCAGTCGAATTCTCCGCACAGGACACTTCCACTGCCGGAGGGGGAAAGGATTTGTGTCTCCGGCGGCGCAGGCCGGGGAAAATGGCCGTCAGAATGAGCCAGAACCCCATCACAGCCAGAAACACAGCCACCGCCAGTAAAAATCCATGATCAGTGGGAATCACATCGGTATTGCACAGCAGCAACCAGACAGAAAAAGCAAAAACCGAAAAATTCCAGCCATTAAAATGGCCGCTTGCCAGCAGGGCAAAGGTCAGTGTTGCGGGAATCATGGGCCACCAGATCCGCCACTGGATTTCCTGCCAGGTGAAGAATCCCATCAGGCTGGACAGAACAGATGCGGCGACGCACAACGCGATGATGCCCCAAAAAATCCGACGTCTATTTATATGCATAGCATTTCCTCCTTCTTGTCTGCCGGGCGGTGCCGCCCGTTTTCTCCATCATACCGGAAAAACTACCTTCTGGCAAGAGGAACCGGCCGAAGGACGCTCAAGTCGGCTGGATTCGCCACAGAATCAGATCGCTTTTAGATGGGAGCAGCGCCATTTTTCCAACAGTCCGCTTATCCTGAAACAAAAAGTTTTTATTTTTTTCCTCAACCCCTTGACAAATTAAAACAGTTGGGTATAATAAAATACGCTTTTGAAATTTTGCGGAATTGTGTAAGGGTAGCACGACAGACTCTGA
>JAAWCO010000062.1 GCA_022793315.1 Clostridiales bacterium
CACATACCGCCGCTGTCCCTCCGCGTAAATGGTATCGAAGGCCAGCGAAGATTTTCCTGATCCGGACAGCCCGGTAAAAACGATCAGCTTGTCGCGCGGGATTTCGATATCCACATTTTTCAGATTATGCTCCCGGGCCCCCCGGACAATCAGCTTACTGCTCTGCATGCTTATTCAAACCACCGTTCGTTTGTAATGATACCGGAAATCGAGTGGAGCTATTTGCCCCCGCGCAGCTCCTCGATTCGATCGCGGAGATAGGCCGCGTGTTCAAATTCGAGAAGCTTGGCCGCATTCTTCATTTCACGGGTCAGCTGTTCAATTAACTGCATCCGTTCGGCGCGGCTGAGCTGCTTGTCCGGCTTTGTTTTCACCTTGTCCTTCGCTGTGATCTCAATAACATCCCGCACCTGCTTGATAATGGTCTGCGGCGTAATGCCATGTTCCTCATTGTATCGCATCTGGATAGCGCGGCGGCGGTTTGTTTCAGAAATGGCCCGTTCCATGGAGGGGGTGACGCTGTCCGCATACATGATGACCTGTCCGCCGGCGTTGCGCGCGGCACGGCCAATGGTCTGGATCAGCGATGTTTCCGAACGCAGAAAGCCCTCTTTATCCGCATCCAGAATCGCCACCAGCGATACCTCCGGCAGGTCGAGTCCCTCGCGCAGCAGATTGATGCCGATCAGAACGTCGAATTCTCCCAGCCGCAGGTCACGGATAATCTCCATGCGCTCCATGGTGTCAATATCGTGGTGCATATAGCGGACACGGATGCCTACATTGTCAAAATAATCGGTCAGATCCTCGGCCATTCGTTTGGTCAGGGTGGTAATCAGCACCCTCTCCCCCTTCTCGGCACGCTGTCGGATTTCGCCCAGCAGGTCGTCAATCTGACCCTCTACCGGCTTGACCGTCACCTCTGGGTCCAGCAGGCCGGTAGGTCGGATCACCTGTTCCACCACCTGCGTGCTGTGCTCCCGTTCAAAATCTCCGGGAGTGGCGCTGACAAAAACCACCTGATGTACACGGTCGTAAAATTCATCGAAGTTCAGCGGACGGTTATCGTAAGCACTGGGAAGACGGAAACCATAATCAATCAGATTTTTTTTGCGGGAATAATCCCCTCCAAACATACCGCGCACCTGGGAAAGGGTCACATGCGATTCGTCCACCATCAGCAGATAATCGTCCGGAAAATAGTCGAGAAGAGTGAAGGGCGCACTGCCCGACGACCGGCCCGACAGTACGCGGGAATAGTTCTCAATCCCCTTGCACATACCGATTTCCCGCAGCATTTCAACATCGTACCGGGTGCGCTGTAAGATGCGCTGCGCCTCCAGCAGCTGCCCGTTTTGCTTGAACCATTCCACCCGTTCGGCCAGCTCCTGCTCAATATCTCTAATGGCCGCTTCCATCTTCTCACGGGGCACAATGTAATGGGAGGCGGGATAGATCGCCACATGACCGAGTATACCCTTCAATTCACCGGTCAGGGAATTCACTTCGCTGATCCGTTCTACCTCGTCGCCGAAAAATTCTACCCGGATCACATTATCTCCGGCATACGCAGGGTGAATTTCAACCACATCTCCGCGCACACGGAATTTATTGCGGATAAAATTGATGTCGTTGCGCTCATATTGCAGCTCAACCAGTTTGGCCAGCAGCTCATCCCGCTTTTTTGTCATACCAGGGCGAAGAGAGATCACCATCTGACGATAGTCAATAGGGTCACCAAGGCTGTAGATGCAGGATACACTGGCCACAATAACAACATCCCGCCGCTCCGACAGCGCCGAGGTAGCGGAATGCCTCAGCTTATCTATCTCATCGTTGATAGCGGAGTCCTTTTCGATATAGGTGTCCGTTGAGGCAATATAGGCCTCCGGCTGATAGTAATCGTAATAGGAGACAAAATATTCAACAGCATTATGGGGGAAAAATTCTCGAAATTCGGAACAAAGCTGCGCGGCCAGTGTTTTGTTATGGGCCAGTACCAGGGTAGGCTTCTGTACCTGTGCAATCACATTGGCCATGGTAAATGTCTTGCCGGAGCCTGTCACCCCCAGCAGCGTCTGCTCTTTATCCCCTCTGATAATTCCTTCCGCCAGTTTGGCGATAGCCTCCGGCTGATCGCCAGTGGGCTGATAGGAGGAAACCAGCTGAAAAACTTCCTGATGGTTTTGGCTGCTCATACACCTTTTCCTTTATCCACTGTGATAATGGGCAAAAAGTCGGTTGTTCCACAAACAAATGGCCACCCTTATGTCAATCGAAAAAACGAAATAGGACCTGCCAAAAGCCCAGAACAAACGTTTTCACCATTCTACTCTTCCCTCAGACATTTGTCAAGATCTGAACGCCGCCTTTCCCCTCTTCTTTTTTTCCGCTTTTCGGCGGCGTTCTCGAAAATTCTTGCAGGATTTTCCCGTCCCCCATCTTACTCAGCACGCCGCCTTTCCCTTTTCCCGCGGCATACACTTCTATCTGCTATCCGTCCGGCAGAGGAGATCTGGAAGCCTGGGACACGGGAAGCAAAACAAGACATCGGGTGGTCCCGATATTCTGAAAGAAAGCAATCTCTCCGTTCCCAAAATTCCTATCGTCTTTTGCTTTGCCGAAGCAGCAGAACAGCGGCACCCGCAAAAAGGCCAGCGGAGATCATGGCAGCCACCCGGGTCAAAGCGGAAGCTGAAGGCCAGATCGCACATGTCACAGCAGCAGCGGAAATGGCAGCCGCCGTCCATCCGGTCAGTGTCCAGAGAGAAACACTCCCCTCCTCTGCCTGTCCACGGAGGGGCAGCACCATGGCCCAAAGGCTTTGCAGCCCGACCGCCTCCCGAAAAGCGAGCGTATGACGAATGCCCATATCCTGAAGAAAGCTCTCCCAGCTCCGGCAAAGGCTCTGCCAGCCCTGTCGGATGTCCTCCCAACCAGGCTGCTCAAGAAACAGACCTCTTCCCGGCAGATAGCGCAGCCAGGTATGATACTTCTCTTTTCCCTGCTTGCCCCGGAAAAGCTCTACCGTATATACGATAGCCTCCATCAAAGACCGTTGAGGATCTTTTCTTATGCGGTAGCGGCGGATGAGATCGTCTCTCACGCGAAGCACATCCTCACGCCACAGATTGGGGCACAGTCCCGGTGGATAAGCCCTGGCTGCCAGCTGAAAGGCATGGCCCGCCTCATATAGAAAATTTTCTGTCCGCTGCTCTGTCGCCTGTCGAATCATCGTCGATGTCTGGGGGGTCAGCCCCGGTTCCCGGGCGGCTGTTTCCCCTTTCAGCCAAAGCAGACCCAGCTCCAATCCCAAACGCTCTTCGCTGACATAAGGAAGCTCCTTGTCGCTAGGAAGCACCGGCTGCCTGGCTACGCTTTTCGCAAAATTTTCAGCAAACTGCAGCTCGCGAATCATCGCAGCTTCCGGCGAAGGGGCAGAAGCGCGGAACGAAGCGACTCCCACCGTTCGTTCTGGAGCCTTCTCGACCGGTTCCCTGCTCATTCTTCCGCCTCTTTCTGCCCTGCCCCGCTCTGGAGAATGCTCCACCGGACGAAAGGAAGCCACCTCCAGCGGCCGGGAATCCTGCGTTTGGATCCGCAGGGCCTGGCCGCTGTAGCCGCGGTCAAGCCGGGCGCCCCCCTCCCCCCTTCGATACAGGACGCCTTCTTCCGTCAGGGGGAGTTTCCCCTGCAGAGGCTGACGGCCTGCCGCCTCCCGGAGAACGGCCGCCGCACGGGCCGCCGTCCTCCCCCGGGCGGGAGAGGTTCCTGTGATCTGCCGAAACAGTCTGTTCAAAAGCTGCTCCACCCCATCCGGCGATCCGGCAGGGCCCAATAAACGCAGCAGCTGAGCCGCCATCTGTTCCAGCCACCTGGAAAGGGCCTCCAGAAGAGCCACTTCCAGGGGCCTGGTGAGCTGGAGGACTCCCCCCCGAGAGGCAAGAGCCTCGCTGTACCGGCGAACCGTTTCCCGAATCTCCGTCAGATTATCCTCCGCACTTTTTTCCGGAGCGGGCTTCCAGGATAAAAGCTCCTCTGTCAGACGCTCCTGTACCTCCAGCGCCAGGTTCTTCAAGGACCCCATCGCCCATTCCTCCAGGGCCTGCTGAAGCCCCTCGGAAATTTGATCCCGTGAAGACTTTCCGGAAGAAAGCTCCTCCGTTTCCTGAGGACCCTCCATACCCGGCTCCCCCTCTGCCGCGGGCAAATCGGGCCGGGGAAGAATAGAATCCAGTGGCAGGGGGCTCAGGCTTCCCCCATATCTCCCGCCGGACGGAGAACGTCCGGGCTCCAGCATCAAATCAGGCATTCCGAAAATCACCTCTTCAGAAACAGCAGGCTGTGAAGTCTCTTTCATGGACTGTTAGCCGCATCCGCAGACACAACGGCCGTTTATTCACCGTCTCCCGCCTTGAAATTATAAATCGGCCGGATCACAGTGTCTATCCGGACGGCAGGCTCGATATTCCCCACAATATCGTCGATTCCCTTATAGGCCATCGGACATTCGTCCAGTGTACCCTTGCCTATGGAGGTACTGTAAATCCCCTCCATCTGTTTTTTGAACTCCGATACGGTAAAGGTTCCTTTTGCCTCGCTCCTGCTCATTAAGCGCCCTGCTCCATGAGGAGCGGAATAATTCCAGTCTTCGTTTCCCTTGCCAGTACAGAGCAGGCTGCCGTCCCTCATATTGATGGGAATCAGCAGACGCTCCCCTTCCTGCGCGGAAACAGCGCCTTTGCGCAAAATCATATGATCCAGATCAATGTAGTTATGAATGGTGGTGAATCGCTCCTGAACATGCAGGCCCATTTTTTTAAGGATGGTGTCCATGATAGCTTTCCGATTCAAATCGGCAAAGCGTTGGGCAATTTCCATATCATGGATATACTTCTGAAACAGCTCTCCTTCTACATAGGCCAGTGGTTTGGGAATTGAGCTTTTCTTCGTTTTCAGTTCCTGCAGCAGCCTCGGTATATCTTTTTGATTTCCGCTTTTTTTCAGTTCTTCAATCTGTGCTTTTGTCTCTTCTCTGCCAAAGCTGGTCAGCGCTTTGTAAGCGGCTTCCTGATAATAGCCCGCGATTTCAAGGCCAAGATGACGGCTGCCGGAATGAACCACTACATAAAGATTCCCGTCGCCGTCCCTGCCCGCTTCAATAAAATGGTTTCCTCCGCCCAGCGTACCAATGCTTCTCAAGGCCCGGGTCTGATTAACATGCCGGGAACAGCAGAGCTCGCTCAACTCGATTTCCGAGGCAAAACGGTGCTCCTTCTCCCGAATGGAAAAGCCGGCGGGAATTCCCTCCCGGATAATGGTATCCAGCTTTTGCAGCTCTATATGCGTTTCTTTGAGCCGAACCGTCTCCATCCCGCATCCAATATCCACCCCCACCAGATTGGGACAAGCCTTGTCCCGGATGGTCATGGTGGTGCCGATGGTGCAGCCTGCACCGGCATGAATGTCCGGCATCAGCCGAATCGTGCTGTTTTCGACATAAGGTTGGTTCAAAAGGCTGAGAACCTGTGAAACTGACGCCTGATCCACCACATCGGTAAATACTTTTGCATAAGCATATTTCCCCTGTAATTCGAGCATGATGTCTCCTCCATATACCATCGGCTGTCACTGCATGCCGTCTCCATCCGTTGCTTAAAGCGCCGCCCAACCCTTCTTCTATGCGAACGCTTTCCGGCGGCGCTCCCGAAAATCCCCTCGGGATTTTCCCTTCATCAATCAGGATGGCCCTGCCGCCCAACCCTTCTTCTATGCGAACGCTTTCCGGCGGCGCTCCCGAAAATGCCGGCCGGTATTTTAGAGGCAACGGCTATGAGACGCCATGTGAGCAGAAGCGTTGGTCCGTGGTCATTGTATCATAAAAACCGAACAAATGAAATACGGGTATCTTTATGGTCATTGATTCACTATTTTTCCTCTTTTCCTTGATTTCTTGCAAACAATTAAATTCAGAGCTTTTTTCCTCTATTTTATGCTATACTATAGTGATATGTAAGGCAGTGAAAATTCATCTCAGATTTATCACCAGAATATACAGCCGGTATAGGCCATATGGAGGCACTGCCTGATATTTACTATCCGGGTCCATTGGCAAATCTCATAAAACAGTATCGTCCGTGCTGAATCTAAAGGCAAAACATCAACATGAGCAGAGGAGAGGCGTAAATGATGACAAATATCTGGCACGATATGGATCCCCAGCATATCTCCCCCACGGACTTCCGTGCAGTGGTGGAGATTCCCAAAGGCGGCAAGACCAAATATGAGCTTGATAAGGAAACCGGGTTGATTCTGCTGGATCGGGTGCTCCATACCTCCACCCATTATCCGGCGAATTATGGCTTCATTCCCCGTACCTATGGAGATGATCGCGACCCGCTCGACGCACTGATCCTGTGCAGCGAAGCGCTCCATCCGCTCACCATGGCACGCTGTTATCCTATCGGTGTGATCCACATGATTGACAGCGGACGACGCGATGAAAAAATCATTGCTATCCCCTTCGGCGACCCCACCTACAATAGTTATCGAGATATCGGAGAGCTTCCTGCCCATGTTTTTGACGAGATGCGCCATTTCTTTCAGGTATACAAGGATCTGGAAGGAAAAGAAACCGCTGTGGATGAAATCGGCGGGCGCACTGTGGCGGAGGAGGTGATCCAGGCCGCGATTGACCACTATGTCCAAACATTCGGAAAGGCGTAAACTCCTCCAGCGGCTCCGCGCCCACACCGCAAAAGGCCCAATCATCTTATGAGAAATCTGGTGAAAAAAGCTGGATGCGGAAAAGAGAGAACCAGCCGTGGCCTTCAGCCAGAGCCAGTCGGGAAAACATATAAAAAATCACAATTCATTCTTGATTTTTTTCAGGAAAGTTATATAATAAAGCCAGAGATTTCCCATTCACACTTATTTTTGAATAAGGACGGAACAGAAAGCCCGTCCGAAAGGGGTATGATGTATGGAACTCAAGCACCTGATCTCTACCAGTGAAACCGTTGATATTTACAAGGAAGGCAACATGGCCATCAAGCTCTTTAAAGAAGGCTGTCCAAAAACCATGGCCCTGTATGAATCCCTTACCCACTCCCGTGTGGAGGCCACCGGCCTGCGTGTACCCGTTATCCATGAGGTATCGGTCATTGGCAGCCGTTGGGCCATTCATATGGACTGTATCGAAGGAAAAACGCTGGCGGAAATGATGAAGGAGGATCCGGCCAACCTGGACCGTTATCTGTCCGATATGGTGGATATCCAGATTGAAATCCATTCCAAACATACCCCCAAGCTGAGCAAGCTCAAGGATAAAATGAGCCGCCAGATCAACTCTCTCGACTGTATTGACGACGCGACCCGGTATGAGCTGCTGACCCGTCTGGACAGCCGTCCGAAGCATGTAAAGCTGTGCCACGGCAATTTCTCTCCGGAAAACATCATCATCAACGACAAGGGCACCTATGTGGTCGATTGGGTAGCCGCCAGGCAGGGCAACGCCAGCGCTGATGTGGGGCGCACCTATCTGCTGCTGAGCCTGAGCGATCCCGATATGGCAGAAAAATATCTGAATCTGTTCTGTGAGCGCACCAGCACCTCGAAAAAATATGTGCAGGAATGGCTCCCCATTGTTGCCGCTGCTCAGCTGACAGAGCACAAGCCGGAGGAAAGAGAACTGCTGATGAAGTGGGTGAGCGTCGTCGCCTACGAATAAGACCGTTCTGCGGAGATGCCCCCGACCGAAGAGGGCAGTCCCCGCCGGAAAGCGCGGTTTCGCATCAAAAAAGCGAAGCCGCGCTTTTTCTGGTGAATTCTGCGTTCTTCGGCAGGACACTGCCCTGCATCCGTCTCTGAAAGCATTTGTCTCTTTCCCGGGCGCCTTTTCCAGGGACAGTAAAAAACGGCAGTAAGCCACCGGCAGCCGTCTGGGAACACCCTCCCAAAGAGAGGTCTCCGTTTTCGGCGCCCTGCCGTGTTTGTTCAAAAACAGCGAACGCATGGAAATTTTGACTTGAGGGCAAATGGTTTTCTCTACAAAAATCTCAAAAAAACAGCTTCTCTTGAGAGTTTTCAACACAAGACTAATCGCCTACAGCGAAGAAGGGGCGCTATTTCCCTTTTTTCAAACGAACCCTAGTCAAAACTACATACAAATCGAAGAAATTCGGGAGGAAAGATTGGTCATCTGCGAAGGTTGACATTTTATCCGGCAACCGATATAATGATATTGTTAAAAAAATCACAACCGCATTCTCAATCAGCCAACCACTCTGAAATATTAAGGGGAGGACTCACAACATGGAAAAGAAAAAGGCCAAAGCTGCTGTTGGGCTTGTTGACAGTGTTGACGCCCTGATCGCTAAAATGCAGCAGGTCAGAGAAGCACAGGAAATTTTTGCTACCTATACGCAGGAACAGGTAGACAAAATTTTTCTGGCCGCCGCCACCGCCGCTAATCAGCAGCGTATTCCGCTGGCGAAAATGGCTGTGGAGGAAACCGGCATGGGCGTCGTGGAGGATAAGGTAATCAAAAACCACTACGCCGCCGAATATATTTACAACGCCTATAAAGACACCAAAACCTGCGGCGTACTGGAGGAGGATCCCGCGTTCGGTATCCGGAAGGTAGCGGAGCCGATCGGACTGGTAGCCGCGGTCATTCCGACCACCAATCCCACCTCCACCGCTATTTTCAAGACGCTGATCTCTCTGAAAACCCGTAACGGTATCATCATCAGCCCCCATCCCCGCGCGAAAAACTGCACCATCGCCGCGGCGAAGGTAGTGCTGGACGCTGCCATTGCGGCAGGCGCCCCGGAAAATATTATCGCCTGGATTGATGTGCCTTCCCTCGACCTGACCAACGAAGTGATGAGCAGTGCGGACATCATTCTCGCCACCGGTGGCCCCGGCATGGTCAAGGCCGCCTATTCCTCCGGCAAACCGGCACTGGGCGTAGGCCCTGGCAACACCCCCGCCATCATCGACGACTCTGCCGACATCCGGCTGGCGGTCAACTCGATCATCCATTCCAAGACCTTTGACAACGGCATGATCTGCGCTTCCGAGCAATCGGTGATCGTGCTCGACTCCATCTATAAAGAGGTCCGCAAGGAGTTCGCCTATCGCGGCTGCTATTTCCTGAATCCTGAGGAGACCGAAAAGGTACGCAAAACCATTCTGATTAACGGCTCCCTGAACGCCAAAATTGTCGGGCAAAAGGCGCACACTATTGCCAAATTGGCGGGTATCGAAGTGCCAGAGGCCACGAAAATCCTGATCGGTGAGGTCGAAAGCGTGGAGCTGGAAGAGGAGTTCGCTCACGAAAAGCTCTCTCCTGTTCTTGCCATGTACCGTGCTAAAAGCTTTGAGGATGCGGTTGCCAAGGCAACCCGCCTGATCGCTGACGGCGGCTACGTCCCAGGCTGCCGTCCGAAGCCATGTCTATGAAGGCTTCC
>JAAWCO010000063.1 GCA_022793315.1 Clostridiales bacterium
AACCTAAAAGGTTTTGAGAGTATATGAGAACTTCTCCCCATATCTAAAATGCCGGGAAAGCCCGAAAATACGGGCTATACCGACATATAAGAACTTCTAAAGAGATAATCTAAATTCACCAATAATTTTTGCTGAAAAACCGGGTCTGCCCCTGTTAAGCGAGGGCCACCTGTATGTTGAAAGAGGGTCTGGTCTCCTTCCATTTTTTTCTTGATAATTCTGTCCGGATGGGGTATACTGAACAGACAAGCTATCAAAACAGACAGCGGCCGGACAGGGCCGGGAAAGACAGGAGGGCGAACGGATGGGACTGGCGCAGAGAATGCGGGACTTTATGTCCTATGATGATTACGAAGAAGAGGACACGCGCTACTATGGCGCAGCGGAGCTTCGGGAAATACCGGCGCCTCGCCGGGAACCCGGTGAAATGCTCTGCCAGGTACAGTTGGAGTGCCCGGAACATTATGAGGATGCGGCAGCCATTGTGGCGCACATGACAGTGAATCGCCTGATCGTTTTGAATCTGGAAAGAATCCCCAGGGAAGAATCCCGCCGCCTGATTGATTTTCTGAGCGGCGCGGCCTATGCCCGTCAGGAGCAGATCAGGAGGGTGGCCCGTTATACCTATATTATTGCTCCCGGACATGCTGAGCTGACCGATGACACAGGTGAAGAGCCGGGGGGCATCGGCTGTTTATTCTGAAACATTATCTCAATTGACAAAAGGAAATCCGCCTGACGGCGGTCAAGAGCGGCGTTGCCGTCGTTCTCCGATGTGGCGGACGCCAGCCCGTGGGACAACGCCGCCGGCTCTTGTTTTTATCCTGAAAACCCGGGTCTGCCCCTGTCAATTGACGGTACCGCCGGCAGACAAATCGGGAGAGTGCTTCGGACTGACCCAGGCAGCGAAAACAGCGTGGTCCGTGGTTCGTTTCCCCGCGAAAAAGCCGGTTCGGTACGGCCAATCATGTGAAAAAGAACTGGGAGGGAGTGGCTGTCATGCTGAACGGGGATGTTGCTGCGCTGCTGAACAGACAGATTAACAAAGAGCTCTATTCCGCCTATCTTTACCTCGATTTTGCCAATTATTATACAGAGTGCGGGTTGGATGGTTTTGCGAACTGGTATCGGGTGCAGGCACAGGAGGAACGTGATCATGCTCTCCTGTTTATTCAGTATTTACACAACAATGGCGAAAAGGTGGTATTTGAGGCGGTGGAGAAACCGGCGCAGAGCTTTACCAGCGCCAGAGGACCCCTTGCGGCCGGGTGGGAGCATGAGCAATATGTGACCGGTCTGATCCATGCCATTTATGCCTGTGCCTATGAGGCAAAAGATTTCCGGACCATGCAGTTTTTGGACTGGTTCATTAAGGAGCAGGGGGAGGAAGAGGCCAGCGCCGACACCCTCCTGAAAAAGATGGAGCTATTCGGCTCCGATGCCAAGGGGCTGTATCTGCTGGATAACGAGCTGGGGACCCGCGTGTATACCGCCCCTTCTCTGACACTGTAGAACATTTTTCTTATCGCAGAAGGGCGCTGCGGGATTTTGCAGCGCTGAAACAGCTGAGACCAACAGGGCCGGCATTTTTCCCTTTAGGGAAAAATGCCGGCCTTCAGCCTGTCGAAAAGGTCGTTTCGCAGAAAAGATAGCGTCCAAAGGCTTTCGCCCACCTTTTTCAAAAGGTGGCAGGGACACGCCCCGCAGGACGCGACATCCTTTGAAGCGTAAGGACGCAGCCACCGGAGGTTTCTGCGTTTTGTGCCTTGCCTGTTTGCCTGCTGATTTTTCGACAGCCTGCCTGTTTTGCCCCATACCCATAGAAACTGGCGGTAAAGCGCGGGGAGAGGGCTGCTGGCCGAACAGTCGAGTGCCCTTTTTGCCCGTTTTTGTGGATTTCTCAAGGGGAAGCTGCTATCCTGTAGCCATCATCTCAACAGGGAGGCTTATTATGGAAGAAAAAATTACACTGGGCAAGTTCATTATGAGAAAGCGCCGGGAAAAAGGATTGACGCAAAAAGAGCTGGCGCAGCGGCTGTATGTGACCGAGTCGGCGGTCTCCAAATGGGAGAGGGGGCTTTCCTATCCGGACATTTCGCTGGTGACCGGCCTGTGCGGGGAGCTGGGCATCACCGAGCATGAGCTGGTCACCGCCAGCGAGGATTACCATCAGCGCCAGGTGGAAAAGCAGGCACGCGCCTATCGCCGCTTTACGCTGGGATATGTTTGGGCGACCTCAGCCCTGTACCTTTTGTCCCTGCTGGTCTGCCTGATTGTCAATCTGGCTCTTGACCGCACGCTCTCCTGGTTTTTTATTGTTCTGTTTGCCGAGATGACAGGTTATGCCCTGTCCACGCTGCCGGTGATTTTACCGAAATGGCAGCTGCCGGGGATGCTGGGCGGCCTTTTTCTCTCCCTGAACCTGCTGCTGGCGGTTTGCTGCCTGTATACGGGCGGGGACTGGTTTTTGGTCAGCCTGACGGCCCTGCTGTTCAGTTTCTGCGTTGTTTTTGCCCCGCTGGTGCTGCGAACGCTTCCGCCTCCTGCCCCTTTTGCCCGGCACAAATCCCTGCTGTGTCTGACTGCCGATACCCTTCTCCTGTTCGCCCTGCTGGCGGCGGCGCTTTCCCATGAGGGGGCCATGGCGTATTTCCTTCCGCAGGCGTGCCCGGTGGCGCTGTACGCTGTGCTCCTGCCGTGGGCTTTTCTGGCAGCCATCCGATATCTGAGGATTCATGCACTTTTCCGAACCGCTGTCTGTCTGGCGTTCGCCGGCGTTCATGTGCTTTTGCTGGACGGCGTGCTGAGAGTTCTGCTGGAAAACGAGAGATTTACGCTGCCAGCTCTGCACTGGGGGCAGTGGACGGAGCCGTGGATCAGCGGAAATGTGATCTGGCTGTGTACCTTTCTCCTGCTGGGGATGGCGGCGCTGTTTGCCGCAGGGGGCATTGCGCTGACCGTCCGCGGGCAGCGCAGAGCCCCAGCGGAAGCGGAACGGCAGTAAGGACGAAAGGGCCCGGCAGCGGGCGGGCCTTTATGACCGCTGTTTCAGGAAGTCGAGAAAGCAGCGGTTGAAATCGTCCAGCTCGTCATAAAAAATGCCGTGACCGCTGTTGTCAAATGGGAACAGGGCGGCATGGGGAATCCCCTCCTGCTGAAGCAGCGCCAGCTCAAAGGGAACGATCCGGTCCTTCCGGCCGTGGAAGATGCCGGTGGGGACCTGTACCGCCTTCAGGTCGCGGCGTCCGTCCTCATCCCGCAGGGCGCGGGCGGTCGCAATGGTGGCGACGCCGGAGGCTCCCAGCGACAGATCACCCAGCCAGGCGATCAGTTCGGGACTGTGCGGACAGGCGAACAGCATCTGGCCGAAATCAGCGATCAGGCGGGGACGGTCGACAGAGGCCTGTTCTATCCACTGATCAATGTCATCACGTGGTACGCCGTAAGGATAGCCGGGCCGCTGGGTGAGACAGGGGGCCGCGGCGGCCAGCAGAACCAGCCTCCTGACGCCGTAGCCGCGGAAGAGGGACATGTAGCGCAGGGCAATGGCGCCTCCCATGGAAAAGCCGGTCAGAGTGAAGGCATGCAGCCGCAGGCGGCAGACCACGGTATAGATGTCGGTGGCCATACGGTCATAGGTGTAGGGACCGGCGGGCGCGTCGGAACGGCCGAAGCCGCGCAGGTCCAGCGTGACGACCCGGAAGCCGGCGCGGAACAGCAGCTCCTTCTGATATTCATACATGGCGGCCGAAAGCGGCCAGCCGTGGATCATCAGAATCGTTTCCCGGCCGCTGGCATTCTGGTCGTAGACGGCGATTTTCACACCGTCGTTCATACGAATATATTGCATATGACGGTTCACCCCTTTCCCTACAGTGTATGGCGGACTGCCGGAAGGGGGTGATTTTGTTTTTTGGGGGGACAGGTCAGGGGAGGCGTCTGTGATTGGCACGCCCCAGAAGGTAGTCGATCGATACCTGACAGGTCGGCCAGCCGGAGCAGATGCTACAGCGGAATGGTCTGATGCCCTCTCTCATACCGGCAATATATCGTTTGCTGAATTCCCAGATAGGCGGCCGGCATCGGCCTGAAGAAGGTTCTTATCCTTCCGCCATCTTTGAAAATACACAGGTTGCTGTACAATTGGCTTTAGCAGACCAGTTGGTTATATTGTCGATTATATACTTATAAGTACTGAGGAGGAACAGGAATCAAGGGTCGTTTTTATCGCGGGTTCCCTCAAAAGGATGCCTATTTTCCTCGTCTGCCTGGATGGAAATTATCGGAAACTGACAGGGAAGAGGCCCAGCGGCAGTCCTTCAGAAACAGAAAGGACCGTTTCATTTTTGCCGGACCCTTTCTTCCGGCGGCTGCGGCCCTGCTGATGAGTCTGGCAGCTGGATTCCTCTGGCTCCAGCTTTCTTTTCCTCAAAGCGGGAATATCCCCGTTTGAAGCGGCGACTGTTTTACGGGAAATTCGGGAGGCGGCGGGAAACGGTGAGGATGCGCTGGGACTGTTTTCCGGTGCGGCCACGCTGATGTCGATTGCGGTGGTCGATATCGAAATCTCCTGATGGTGGAAAAGACGAGGAGGTTGGAGCGGCGCCGGCCCGATACCAGCTGTGTCAGGGGGGCGCCTTCTTTTTCAGTGCGCTGACGGGCCTGTCTGCTTGCCTGACCTCCGCGGGAGCGGGTGCCCTGCTGGCCCGGCGGAGGGAATACCGCTTCGACCGGTGCAGATCTGGGGGCTGGCGGGGATGGTCCCCTTTTTATGGAGGGTGAGAAAGCTGTACCGTCTGAATGGCTGACGCCGACAAAAAAGAAAAGGGTCCGCGGCAAAATGAAACATTTTGCCATGGACCCTTTGGCCGTTGCAGGGGAGAAGGATCAATCAAGCTGGTTCATGGTCAGGCCGGTCAGCAGCTTGGGATAGAAATAGGTGGATTTCTGCGGCATTTTTTCGCCGGCGGCAGCTACGTCCCGGATTTCACCGACCCGCGTGGGATTGAGTAAAAAGCTGCACTGATAAGCGCCCGCGTTTACATTATCCAGCGCCTCGCTCAGGCTGCGGGTATAGGTCAGGTTGGTCTGGCGGGCCATATTGTCCCGGTCGATGCCGAGCAGGCGCTCCAGCACCAGCGTATGAAGAACGGTTACGTCGAGGTGGCGGTAGGCATTGGAGCAGTCGGGCAGCAGAGCATCCAGCGCCGCCTCGTCCCGCAGGGTGAGCAGGGTAAAGGTATCGCCGCCGGTGTAGAAGCCGAAAGCGTGGCGATGCGCCTCATATGCCTGTTCCAGTGATTCGTCCAGCGCATCCACGGCAACGCCGCGCAGAAGGTCGAACCATTCCGCACAGCCCGACAGCAGGCGCTCCGCGTCGAAGTCGGCCAGCCCCCGGAGCATTCGATGGGTGGGAAAGACGGTCAGACCGGGATGCCCCATTTCTACCAGCATCATCATGATATAGTCGGCGCCTTCGGTGGTCCGGCCCTGCTCCCGCAGCCAGTTGCGGTAGTTGAGGGCGGTTTCATAACGGTGGTGGCCGTCGGCGATATACAGCTTTTTATCCACAAAGCGCTGGCGGATGGCCTCGACCAGGGTGGGGTCACTGACCGTCCACAGGCGGTGGATCAGTCCCTCCTCATCGGTGAGCTCGGCGGCGGGCGGCTCCTGTTGCATCAGGCTCAGGATATCCAGCGCCTCGCTTTCACCGCCGTCATCCATGTACAGGGAGTACACATCGCTGAAATTACAGCCGGTGGCCTTCATCAGGTTGAGGCGGTCCTCTTTAGCCTTGGAAAGGGTTTCCTCATGGGGAAGAACGATCCCTTTGGAGAACTCCTCCAGCTTCACCCGGCCGATCAGCCCCGCGATGGAACGGCGGCCGCCCTGTATGCCGCTGATATCACTGCGGCCCTCCAGGGAATACTCGATCTCGTAGATGTAGAAGCAGGGGGCGCCGTCACGCACGAGGATACCGTTCTCCAGCCAGTCCCGCAGGACCTCGCCCGCACCGGCATAGGGGTCTGCCCCGTCCCGCGGCAGCTCCAGACGGATGATGTTGTGGGAGTTGCGGCTCAGATACGCCAGCCTCCGGGATTCGTCGATGATGTCATAGGGGGGGCAGGTCAGCTCCTCCAGCGGTCCCGCCTTCGGGGAGAAACGCAGCGCACGGAAGGGTTGCACATCGGCCATAGATCAGTCACGCCTTTCTTTATACTTTCCTTTTTTATTTCCACAATCGGAGAAATCCGTCGCGGTTCAGCTGAATCAGCACCATCGCGGCGGCGGGCAGCAACAGCATACCGGCCATACCGGCAAGTCGGAGGCCGAGAAACATACACAGCAGGGAAACCAGCGGATGCAGGCCAATCTGACCGCTGACCAGGCGGGGCTCCAGAATCCCCCGCACCAGGGAGACGATCACATAAAGCAGGACGAGCCCGGCGGCCCGGAAAAGATCTCCTGATAAAAAGGCCACCAGCGCCCATGGCAGCAGAATCGTTCCAGTGCCCAGCACGGGCAGGATATCCACCGCAGCGATCAAAACCGCCGCCGCGGGGAAGAATGGCACCCCCAGCAGACCGAGGCCTGCACAGAGCTCCGCACACGTTATCAGCATCAGGAGCAGGTAGGCCCGCAGCAGCCGAAGCAGGGCGCCGCGGCCAAATTCACGGATGGCACGGAGCAGAGGACGCCGGCCTTCCGGCAGCTGTCGAAGCAGGAAGGCACGGACCCGATCATAATCCATGGTGAGAAAAATGGAGGCCAATACCCAGACAAAAAAGCTCAGAAGAAGCTGGGGGAGGCGGGCGGTCAGGTTCACCGCCGTATTGGCCGCACCGCTGAAAAAACGGCTGATCAGCCCCAGTAACGTATCAGACAGACGGGAAACGGCGCTGTCCACAGCGGTTTCCGCCCCGGGAAAGGCATGGGTCAGCGCGGTCAGTGCCGTTTCCAGCCGGGCGGCGGCGGTCTGGATCAGCTCACGGATGAGACGGATATTCTCTCCGTCGGTGACAAAGCGAATCGTCCCACCGATCAGCAGCCAGCCCAACAGGCCTACCAGGCCCGCGAGCAGGACCACCAGCAGCACAATAAAGCCGACCGAATACAGCTTGCGGCTGACCCGTGTCCGGCAATTCAGCCAGCGTACCGGCCGCTGAAGCAGCAGGGCGGTCACGGCTGCAAGGACAAAGGGCAGCAGCCAGAGAAGAATGGTGCGGGCCGCCAGCAGGGCCAGAGCCGCCAGCACGGCGAAATACAGCAGGTTGATCAGAAACGTGCGGCGGCCTTCGGTTCGTTTATGGCGTGCAGTCAGATCTCCGTCGGACATGGGCGTCTCCTCCCTTCAGAGGATTGTATGCGCCTGCCGGCGGAGATAGGCCGCTGTTTCTTATTATATCGGGTAACGGCGGCCAGTGCAAGCGCTGCCGGCCGGATTTTGTGCACACATCCTTTCTGGTTGCGTGCCACGAGGAAGATGCCCAATGGGGACACTTTTTGTGTATGATGCAAAGGTGTCTTTTCAAGAGAAGAGCGGCGAAAAAAATAATGGATCTCCGAACGCAAAAAAAGCCCTTTCCCCCCTTGAAAGCAGCGGCATACAATGATATAGTGTATTTCACGGCAAGACAGGAGTACGTGGGTGGTGGACAGATGGAACAGGATGGTGGAGGAACCAGACGGCTGGTGATCGATGCTGCTGCGGCCCCGGAGGTGTTTGTCCGGGTAGTGGAGGCCAAACGGTATCTGGAAACCGGCGAGGCACGGACGGCGGCGGAGGCCGCCCGGCTGGCCGGTCTCTCCCGCAGCGCCTTTTATAAGTACCGCGACGCCGTTTTCCTCTATGATGAGGGGATGAACGGACGGATCCTGACGGTGCATTTTTTACTGCGGGACCGCCCCGGGGTGCTGTCCGCCGTGCTGTCCGCCTTTGCGGCGGCAGGGGCCAATATCCTGACAGTCAATCAGAACATTCCGGACAGCGGCGCTGCTGCGGTGTCCATTTCGGCCCGCGCCGATCGGATGAATATTTCGGCGGAGGAGTTCGCCCGCCGGCTGCGGCTGATCGACGGTGTGCGCCGCGTCGGGCGCATTGCCGGCGCTGATGGGACGTCTGAAAAAATGGGAACGACAACCTCTCCGGCGGACTTCGCCGGGTGAAAGGATGAGAAGACAGATGATGAAGATTGCTATTATGGGATACGGGACGGTGGGCTCCGGCGTGGCGGAGGTAATCGGGAAAAATGCTGCCAGTATTGCGCGCAAGGCGGGGGACGATATTGAAATTTCCCGCATCCTTGACTTGCGTGAATTCCCGAACAGCCCGCTGAAGGAGCGGTTCACCAAAAACTTTGAGGACATTCTGAACGATCCGGAGATACGGATTGTGGTGGAGACCATGGGGGGGCTCCACCCGGCGTATGACTTTGTTCGCCGTTGCCTGTGCGCCGGCAAGAGCGTTGTCACCTCCAATAAGGAGCTGGTGGCCGCC
>JAAWCO010000064.1 GCA_022793315.1 Clostridiales bacterium
AAAGACAGATTTATAACGTCTGTCTGTCTGTCTGTCTGTCTGTCTGTCTGTCTGTCTGTCTGTCTGTCTGTCTGTCTGTCTGTCTGTCTGTCTGTCTGTCTGTCTGTTAAAATTATCCTCGGATATTCTCATTACTGTCAAGCCTTTTTTATAAATTTTTCTGTATTTTTCAGCGACATGACACCGCGCTCAGATCTCATTCGCCGCCGGCCGATTCATCCCGATAGCTGACCCGCAGAGAGATATTATCCCCCAGCTTCAGCTCGGTTCCGGCCTTGGGCGAGGTATCCTGAACCAGTCCCCGCTCCACGTCGGAGGTCCTCAGCTCAGTGATACTGACCCGCAGGCCGAGGGCCTCTAAATACAGCTTGGCCTTCTCCTCCTCCCAGCCGCGCAGGTCGGGAACAGCTACCGTCTCCGGTCCGGCGCTGACGATCACCTGTACAGTGGAACCTTCATCGGCGCTTTGTTCCGGCGAAGGCGTCTGATCCAGGACAGTGCCAAGCGGCTGATCACTGAAAACCAGATATTGCAGCTTGATCTTCATGCTGCCTGCCAGGGTCGAGTCCTTGATCTCAAAGTAATTTTTCCCAACGACATCATCTACCGCGTATTGCGGCGCCGCCGGCACCTGAAGGGTCGGTACGGTGGGGGCGGTAGGAGTCGGCAGACTGGCCGGGTCGGAGGAGGAGCTTTCGCCTCCTCCCAGTACCTCTGGGAACAGGGTGACAATGACGACGCCGGCCACCAGGAGCAGCATCACAAAGGAGCAGAGAACGATAAGCAGCGCGTATTTGCCGCGGCCGCTCTTCTTTTTTTTCTTTTTCGTCCCCGTTTTGGCAGGGACCTCTTTCCGACCGGAGACGGTGTCCTCACCGCTGCCCCGCATGGCAGAAATGGCGGGGGCCTCTGACAGACGGTCGCGCAGCTCCTTCATGGTGCGGATCCGTTTTTCCGGATTCAGCTGCAGGGCGTTGAACAGCGCCGCCGCCACATGCTCGGGAAGCTTTTCCGCTATATCGGCGGGGACGAACAAATCGCCGCCATCCCGCACACGCGCCGGCGCGGCGGGAGGCGGGTTGCCGGTCAGCGTCCGGAAAATGACAGCGGCCAGGCCGTAAACGTCGCTCCAGGCGCCGGCCTTTTCCCCGGCGGCATATTGCTCGGGCGCGGAGTAGCCGTCGATGAGGCAGGGCTTCAGGTCAGTCCCTGCACAGCGTGCCTCCACGATGGAAAAGCCGCGCATATGCAGACGGCCATCGGAGGCCATGATCAGGTGCGCCGGACACAGACCATAATGGCAGATCCCCGCCGAATGCATGGAAATCAGGGTGGACATCAGAGTCATGAAGAGGGGACGTGCCTCCTCCCAGCTCAGCCGCCCGCCCATGCTGGACAATCGTTCCTCCAGGGAGACGCCCTCGCAGAACTCCCCAATCGTGTAGACGGTGCCGTTCTGGTCGAATATATCGTACAGAGGGATCAGGGAGGGCAGCTCCCGCAGCCGGGCCAGCGCCCGCGCATGGGCGCGGAAGCGTTCCCGATAATCCTCATAGGCGCTCTCACAGCCGGCGATAATCGTAATGGCGCCGTTTTTCTCACGGGTACAGAGGGAGTCGGGAAGAAATTCGCGGATCAGGATGGGGGCTTTGAGAATGCGGTCATAACCGATATAAACGGAGGCGTCCCCCGCGCCGTCCAGCACCCGGCCCACCAGATACCGGTCGGAAAGCAGGCTGCCGGCCGGAAGGTACAGGGGGGGATTTTCGCCGTCAGCGGGATAACCGCAGATACCGCAGGCCTCCCGGCCGTTGGGCAGAGGGGTCATGCATCCCATGCAGAGCTTATCGGCTTGTGACATTGTGGATTCCCAGCCTTTCCTGTGCGAAATCATTTCCATTGTTTACCACATTATTCTACTGAAAAAAAGGGGGGAAGTCAATCAGTGTATCAGTTTTGTAACCGTTCAGCGCCTGATACGTTCCCGGAGCTTGAGCTGACGGATGTCCTGGCCGCAGAAGGCCAGAGGAATATAGGTGCCTATGATTCGAGAGGTGATCTGTTCCCCATAGCGTTCAAGCATATCCTCCCGACCGAGATTGGTGCTGATCAGGGTGGGGCGCGCCTCTAACATGCGGGTATTGATCAGGGTGTACAGGCTGGAGAGATAGAAAGGACTCAAAAATTCGGTGCCGAAATCGTCCAGGATGAGCAGGTCACAGCTGGTGAGCAGCTCCTCCGTATTGCCCTCCGCCCGTCCGAAATGCTCTCTTTCCATCCGATGGAGAAGACTCTGCACGGGACCGTATATGGCGCCAAAGCCCCGCTCTACCACCCGATGGGCGATGGCCAGAGAGACGTGAGTTTTGCCGGTGCCGGTAGGGCCGGTCAGCAGAAGACTTCCCGAACCATCCGCCGCGCCGCTCTGAAAATCCTCGGCGTAACAGTGGCAGTAGCGGAAAATCGCCTCCATCTTTTCCTGAGGAACCGCCCCGACACGGGGATCAAAGGTATTGGGATAATAGTCCAGTCGAAGGGAGCCGAAGCTGGTCAGCCGAAGAGGGCTTGCCAGACTGAGCTGACGACAGGCTTCCTCCCGCAGCAGGGTGGTCAGACAGTCGCAGCGTCTGCCATGAAGGTAGCCGGTATCCTCGCACAGGGGGCAGGTATAGCGCGGCTCGAAATTGGGGGCGCTTTCCCCCTCTCCGGCGATCAGGGAGGCCAGCTCCGCCTGAAGGGCCAGATTGTTTTCCCGAATGGTGCTCACAGCGGCGTCCACATCGCCGCCATCCAGTACGGCGCGGGCCACCGCAATGGCGGAGTAGGCCATTTCCTGCTCAATTTCACGGGCGCGCGGGACGCGGGCGGTGACCCGCTCCCGCAGAGCGGCCGCACGGGAACGCGCCGCCTCACGCCGGCGAACCAGCTCAGCCTCTGCCGCATCGTATACCTCTCGGCTGTATCCCATTGATGTCACTCCTCCTTATACACCGGGGTGTAGGTCATCACCATTTTTTCGTATTCGTCCAGATCGAAGGAGGTTTTTCGGGGCGCCTTCTTTTTTTTGCTCCCGCCCAGCGTTTCAGCGGCCTGCGCTTCATCCATGATTCCTTCACGATGCCAGCGCTCCAGCACCTTGTCCATATACGAGCTGTTGAATTTCCCTGTTTTATCCATGCAGTAATCATAAGCCAGGCGCAGCAGTGCTTCAGGCATCGCCCAATCGGCAATCCATCGTTCCGCCGCGTCCTGCTGGGCGGCGGTGGGACTCTGGGAGACCCCGCACAGGGTGGCAAAGGAAGCCCAGGACTGCCGGCGCCGTTCCAGACGGCACAGGTGTTCCTCCGCCTTGCCGATGGTATCAATTTCCCGGTCAGCCCAGTCCAGTGCCACCTTTTCAATGTATCGCATTTTCCCCTTGCTCATAGCTACGGCATATTCGATGACCATCAGGATCACCTCGACGGGCAGACCGGCCGTGTCGTACAGATAGAGCAGGGTTTCCATGTCCCCGTTTGTAATGGGTTTTCCCAGGCGGGCGGAGGCAGTATCCAGCAGATAGGCGAAATCCGGCGAAGATTTCTGCCGGGAGACCACCTCCTTCATCTGCGGCTTGACCGCACGGGGCCGTGGAACAGCGGGAGCCGCCGGAGCGGCTGGGGGCGCTGTGGGCTCCGGTGCAGGGGACCCTGACAGGGGGGGAGTCTCCGACACTGTTGGGGCGGTACCAGGGGCGTCCAGCGGGAGCAGAACGCCGGTCTGCTCCCAGTACTGCATGGCGTCGGCGCAGTCGGCCGCCGGCAGACCAATTGCCGCCGCACAGGCCTCCGGGTCAAAATGACCGCGGGCCCCCCGCAGCGCCCATAACAGTACCTTGAGCTGGGCGGAACCCGCCAGCCGGATATGCCGGTCTACCACCTCAGAAGGGACGGCAAAAATATCGCCCAGGAGCTCCGGGCGAATGGTATAGTTCATCACAGCAGCCTTTTTTCCTCTCCTATGTCCTACTTCCTTCTCATTATAACGAGCGCAGCGGAGGAGGGCAAGAGGCGATTCCGGATTCCCTGAGAAAAAGACAAATCAGGCGCCGCCGGGAGAGGGGATTTTGACAATGGCGTCGCCGTGAGGGAAGGCTTTCGATACCCGCTGAATTTTATCAGGATGATGGCGTACCGAAAGGTTTTCAGATTTTCCCCCTTCTCCAACAGGACACCCTCCCGGATAATAAAAATCACTTTGCAAAATCTCACAAGTGTGATAAACTAAAAAATCGGACAAGAAACAGGGATACCCTATCCTGTGTGTTAAATAAGGTTGGAGGAAACAATATGCGCGCAGTCATCACCGTGATCGGGAAAGATACCGTTGGGATTCTCGCCCATGTGTCGGGGGTATGTGCCCGGCATGGGGTCAACGTTTCAGATGTTACCCAGTCCATTCTTCAGGGGATGTTCGCCATGATTATGATGGTGGATATTTCAGACTGTGACATCCCTTTTACCGGCTTTGCAGAGGAGCTGGATGCTTTGGGCGGGGAGATGGGGCTTTCGATCCACGTCATGCATGAGGATATTTTCAACTCCATGCATCGCATCTGAGCTTCGCCGGCCAGGGGACGGCATACCCCACGAAAGGAAGGATTCGACGATGAGTATGCTTAACGCGGGGGATATCCTCGAGACAATCACCATGATCCAGGACGAGCATCTGGATGTGCGAACCATCACAATGGGCATCTCCCTTCTCGACTGCTGCGGCAGCGATGTCGGCCGCGTCTGCGACCGGATTTATGACAAGATTACTCGCTATGCCAGGGAACTGGTGTCCACCGGCGAGCAGATTGAAAAAAAATATGGGATACCGATTATCAATAAACGCCTGTCGGTGACCCCCGCGGCCATGGTAGGAGCAGCCTGCGACCACATCGACATGGTGCGGATCGCCCGCACGCTGGAGCGGGCGGCGGTGGAATGCGGTGTCAATTTTATCGGCGGCTATTCTGCTCTGGTGCAGAAGGGTTTCGCCCCCGGCGACCGGGAGCTGATCGACAGCATTCCCGAAGCGCTGGCGGTGACCGATCATGTCTGTTCCTCTGTGAACATCGGGTCCACCAGGGCGGGCATCAATATGGACGCCGTGGCCGCCATGGGCCGGATTGTTCGGCAGACGGCCGAGCGCACCGCCGACAGGGACTGCATTGGCTGCGCCAAGCTGGTGGTGTTCTGTAATGCGCCGGAGGACAACCCGTTTATGGCGGGGGCCTTTCACGGAGCGGGAGAGCCCGATTGCGTGATCCACGTGGGGGTCTCAGGCCCTGGCGTGGTGCGGGCGGCGCTGGCAAAAGCGGGGGACGGCGATCTGACTGAGGTAGCCGACCTGATCAAGCGGACTGCCTTTAAAATCACCCGTATGGGCCAGCTTGTCGGGACCGAGGCCTCACGCATGCTGAATGTCCCCTTTGGAATCGTGGACCTGTCGCTGGCCCCGACTCCGGCAGTGGGCGATTCAGTGGCCCATATTCTGGAGGAGATGGGACTGGAATGCTGCGGCGCCCACGGTACCACGGCGGCGCTGGCGCTGCTCAACGATGCGGTCAAAAAGGGCGGCGTTATGGCCTCCTCCCATGTGGGCGGGCTGTCCGGCGCCTTTATCCCTGTGACAGAGGATGCCGGCATGATTGAGGCAGCCCGATGCGGCTGCCTGCGCATTGAAAAGCTGGAGGCTATGACGGCGGTCTGTTCGGTGGGCCTGGATATGATTAACATCCCCGGCGATACACCGGCGGAGGTAATCTCCGCTATCATTGCGGATGAGGCCGCCATTGGGATGATCAATTCCAAAACGACTGCTGTGCGGGTGGTGCCTGCCATTGGCCGTGCAGTGGGGGAGGAGCTGTCCTTCGGCGGACTGCTGGGCGGCGGTCCCGTCATGCCGCTCAACACCTGGTCTCCCGCCCGTTTTATTGGACGGGGAGGACGCATTCCAGCCCCTATACAGAGTCTTAAAAATTAGTGGAAAAAGAGCCCCTTCTTTGGAGAAAATGATCTTGTAATCCGGCGGCGGCAGGTATATACTTAACAGTTGTCGGCACTGCGGCAGGGCTTGGTCCTGCCAGGCGGCGGAGAGCCGGCAAAAAACAGGAGAGGGACGGTGGCTCTATGGAAGCCATGATCCGGCGGATCATTGAAATGGATCAAAAGGCGCGTCAGATCACCGACGCCGCCGAACAGGAAAAAACAGATTCTGAAAAAGAAATCGCTGAGCGGGCGGCCCAGCTGCGTGATACCTATCTGAAGCAGGCCCGGGAACGGATCAGCAAAAATGCGGAGACGGAGCGCCGGCTGGCCGATGAGGAATGGGGAAGGCGGGAAGCGTATTACACCGGCCAATCTTCCCGTCTTGAGCAGCTGATCCAGTCAAAGCGTGAGGAATGGATTCAGCAGATTGTGGAGCATGTCACCGCCTGACCGAAAAAGAGGCCGCAAGGGGAAGGAGCGCGCGGGCTATGTGGGAATATACCGACAATGTGATATTGGCCAGAGCGCGCGCCCTGTATGGGAGCCGTCTGAAACCGGAGGATTTTACGGCCCTGCTCGGCTGCCACACGGTGGCGGAGATTGCCGCCTGGCTCAAAAACAGGACCAGTTACGTTTCGGTTCTGGGCGCGATCAACGAGGCGAATATTCACCGTGGGTATCTGGAGACGCTGCTGCGGCGCAAAATCCGAAACGACTATGCCTCTCTGTGCCGCTATGGCTTTGCCGGCGGCCGGCGGCTGGCGGACTATCTCATCCATCGCGAGGAGATCGGGCAGATCATCAGCTGTCTCCGGCTGATGAGCGCCGGGCGTCCGGAGGAATATTTTTATGAAATGCCGCTGTTTTTGCTGGACACGGCCGGCATTGATTTTGTCAAAATGAGTCGGGCCGCCAGCTTCTCCGAACTGGTGGAGGCGCTGGGCGACACCGCCTTTGCGAGAACGCTTCAGAAATACCCTCCTCTGGAGGATGGCACTCTTCGCATCCGGGAGATTGAAAACGAGCTGTACCGCGGACTGACAGAAGAGGTGTATGATACGCTGTCCGACACGTCAGGAGAGCTGAGAGAACAGCTGCTCGATTTGCTGGGCACGCAGGGGGACACCCAGAACGTAACCCGCATTGTGCGTATGAAACGATATTTTCAGTCGCCTCCGGAGGAAATTGAAAAAAATCTGCTGCCGTGGAGTGGACTGATTTCTGTCCGGGTGCGGGAGCGGATGGTGGAGGCGGTTACGGCAGAAGAGGTGCTGTCGCTGTTTTTCGCCACCCCGGCAGGCCGGCGAATTCCGGATGAGCAGCGGGGATATACTCACGATCTTTACCACCGGGCGCCCTTTTACAGTGCCCGCCACTATATTCGCTATTCCGTCCATCCGATGGTGACGCTAATTTCCTATATTATCGCCAGCGACATGGAATTGAATAATATCATCAATATTATTGAAGGCATCCGGTATGGCATGACCCCGGAGGAAATCCGACCGGTGCTTGTCCTTGCGGACTGAAAAGGAGGTGGAGAGAGTTGGCTGTATCCAAAATGAAGCTGGTCAGTATCATTGGGCCAATGGACCGGCTGGATCAGACGGTGAGGGTCTGTGGCGATACCGGTGTGGCCCAGCCGGACGAGGCCATGACATTCTTTTCAAGTACCTATGGGTTTCAGTCGGTTCGGGAGGAAAACCCGTTCGCTGATCCGTTGGGGCGTCTGCGGTCGGCGGTCGCCCGCCTGGACGGCGCACTGGAGGACGGCGGCGGAGACGATGACCGCCCGAACGACGAGCTGTTCACCTATGTAGACGGCTTTGCCGCCGCCGCAGAGAAACTGACCCAAAGGCGCAGCGAGCTGTCGGCCCGATATGAAGCGGTTGGCCGCGATATTGAGCAGTTTCAGCATTTTATCGGGCTGGATATTGATCTTGACAAGGTGCTGGCCTGTGAAAATATCAAGGTGCGCTTCGGCCGGCTCCCCAATGAAAGCCTAGAGCGTTTGAATCTGTACGATGAGAATCCGTTTGTGCTGTTTTTCTCCGGAGTGCAGGAGGAGGATTACTGCTGGGGTGTGTATTTTGCGCCTCTCGGTGTGGCAACGGAGATCGACCGTATTTTTTCCAGCCTGTATTTTGAACGGCAGCGGATTCCCGCTGCTGTCGGCCGTCCGGAGGATGTGGTGGCTGATCTCCGGCGGGAGCGGGAGCAGGTGCGTAAGGAGCTGGATCGCTGCCGTCGGGAAATCACCGAATGCTGGCAGCGGGAGCGGGAAAACTGTCAGGCAGCTTATTACTGTCTGAAAACGCGCTCCTATTATTTTGAGGTGCGGCGCTATGCCGCCCGCTATAACGACAAATTTGTGCTGGCCTGCTGGATTCCTGCACGGGAGGAGAAGCGCTTCTGCGAATCGCTTGACCAGCTGGATGCCATTGAATATTCGGTGGAAAAGCCGGATAAGGACCACCATCATACCCCTCCAGTGGAGCTGCGCAATCCCCGACTCTTCCGTCCCTTTGAATATCTGGTGGGCATGTATGGTACGCCCCGTTACAATGAGCTTGATCCCACGATTTTTGTCGCCATTACCTATACGCTGCTGTTTGGCTTCATGTTTGGCGATTTGGGTCAGGGATTGTGTCTGGCGCTGGCCGGCGGCCTGATGTGGCGGCTCAAACGTATGGACATCGGTCGGATTCTGATCCCCTGCGGTCTGTCGGCTGCGGTTTTTGGGGTGGTGTTTGGGTCGGTTTTCGGCTTTGAGCATGTGCTGGACCCGCTCTATCGCTCGCTGCTTGGCCTGCCGGAAAAGCCTGTTGAGGTGATGGGCGCAGGCACACCGATCCGCATCATTCTGGCGGCCGTCCTGATTGGTATTTCGCTGATTCTGGTCAGCATGCTGCTCAACATGTACTCCTGTCTGCGAAGGCGGGATTATGAAAACGCGCTGTTCAGTCCCAATGGGGTTGCCGGTTTTCTGTTTTTCGGTTCACTGGCCTGTGGTGCGGTGGCCCAGCTGATGTTCGGCCTGCCGGTCTTTTCTCTGCCATATGTCCTGCTGCTGGAAATTCTTCCGCTGCTGCTGATTCTCTTCAAGGAGCCGCTCGGCGGTCTGGTGGAGCACCGGCCCGACTGGAAACCCGAAAGCTGGGGTGGCTATCTTCTCCAGAATTTCTTTGAGCTGTTTGAGGGATTGCTGTCGTATCTCTCCAACACCATGTCTTTCCTGCGTGTGGCGGCGTTTGTTCTGATCCATGCCGGGATGATGATGGCGGTGTTTACGCTGGCCAATCTCTTCCAGACGGTGGGATATACCGTGACGGTCATCCTCGGCAATGCGCTGGTCATGGCCATGGAGGCGCTTCTGGTTGCGATTCAGGTGATGCGTCTGGAATTTTATGAAATGTTCAGCCGTTATTATAACGGAGATGGGCGGCCCTTTAAGCCGCTTGCCCCTTCGGCGGCGGAACGCTGAGCGGATTTTGTTTGACAGCGGCGGAGAAAACCGCCGCCAGAATAAAAAGGAGGTACTTCAACATGACTCTTGTATATTGGCTGCTTCCCATCGCTTTGCTGACGGCGTCGGTGGTGGTTTCGGTGCTGCTGGTGCGCCGCGGAACCCCCGCCAAACGGGCGATGGCTATTCACTTCCTTTCGGTGCTGCTGATTGGTGTGCTGTGCTTTGCCATGCCGCTCGGCGCGGCGGCGGCGCCTGAAGAGGGCGGAGAGACTGTCTCCGATACAGCCGAAACCGACACGGAACCGGGCGCCGACAAAGGGCTTGCCTACATCGGTGCGGCTCTGGCGGTTGGTTTGGCCGCTGTCGGCGGCGGAATCGCTGTTGCCTCCGCGGCGCCGGCGGCGATTGGGGCCACAGCGGAGGACTCGAAAAACTTTGGTAAATCTATCATTTTTGTGGCGCTTGGCGAGGGCTTCGGCCTGTATGGCCTGCTGATTGCCATCCTGATTCTGGTGCTTTAAACGGGAGGCGGGTCCGGTCATGCGGTTTTATGTGATCAGTGACAATGTCGATACCAAGGTGGGTATGCGTCTGGCTGGTATTGAGGGCGTGGTGGTTCACGAAGCAGCGGAGGTACATAAAGCGCTGGCCGCCGCTATGGAGCGGCCGGATATTGCTGTGATTCTGATGACGGAGCATCTGGTTCGTCAGTGCTCCGATTTGGTGGATGAACTCAAGCTGAACCGCTCCCGCCCTCTGATCGTGGAAATCCCCGACCGGCACGGCAATGGACGCGCCAAGGATTCCATCACCCGTTATGTCCGCGAGGCGATCGGCATCCGAATTTGAAACTCCGGTCAAGGGGTTTCGCGTTGCCTGTCCACGCGGCAAAAGGAGGAACGGTATGGCCAACAAGGATGAAAAGGTAAGCAAGTTTGTTGACGCGATTACCGCCTATGCGGAGGAACAGTCGCGCCGGATCCACCAGGAGGTGGAGGAATATAAAACGGAGCGTTTATTTCAGGCGGAGCAGCAGGTGCTGCAGGACGCCTATCAGCTGATTCAGAGGGAGAGCGCCGACATGCGCAGCAGCCGAAGCCGGGAGCTTTCCCGCCGGGAGCTGGAGGCGCGTGCGCACCTGCTGGAACAGCGGCGCCAGGCGATGGAATCGGTATTTGATGAGGCAGCCGGTCGGGTGCGCGCCTATACCGAAACCCCTGCCTATGCTGAACAGCTGAAAGAGTCGATGCGCCAGGTCACCGACCGTCTGCCCGAGGGGGAGCGGATCTACTACCTTTCCCGAAGGGATGAGGCTCTGCTGGACGGGCTGAAAGCTCTCTGCCCTGCCGACGGAGAGCTGAGGCTGACCGATGCCATCCGTTTGGGCGGCATTCGGGGCGAAAACCGCAAGGCAGGTGTGATTGTGGATGACACGCTGGATCAGCGGCTGGAGGCGGAGAAGGAATGGTTTATCGCCCATTCCGGACTGACGCTGGAATAATGGCAAAACAATTTGGGCTTTGGCTGATAGGGGAAAAGAGCTGAATCAGCGGCTTTGTCTCCATATGCGTTGCTTTTCGCTCATGATGGTGTACCTGAAAATGGGCGGCTGGATGACGAGCTTCTGCTACGGGAGAATTTTCTACGATCAGACCGGAGACGGCATACTAGGGCCGGTCCGCCTGCGCGGCAGCGTGGCGGCACAGGGCGCGGAAAGGCATGATCCTGATTTATGACAAACAACCGTATATATGGCATCAATGGGCCGGTTGTCACACTGCCGGGCGATACGGGACTGTCCATGAAGGAAATGGTACTGGTGGGCGATGAAAGGCTGGTCGGCGAGGTCATTGGCATCGAGGCTGGAGAGACCACCGTACAGGTGTATGAGAACACCACCGGACTGCATCCCGGCGAGCCGGTTCTGGGAACCGGCGGTCCCCTGTGTGCGACCCTGGGACCTGGTATTCTTGATAATATCTTTGACGGCATTGAGCGTCCGCTCAAGGCGATTGAGGCGTATTCCGGCGACTTCATCGGCCGCGGCGCATCGGTATCCGCTCTCGATGAGGAGAGGGAATGGGAGGTCACGCTGACGGTGAAGGCGGGGGACCGCCTGACACCTGGCGAGGTTTACGCCACCTGCCCCGAAACCCCGGTGATCCTCCACCGCTGCCTGACTCCTCCGGGGCTTTCGGGCACGGTGAAAGCGGTCCGTCCAAATGGCCGGTACCGGGTGAATGACACGGTGGTGGTGCTGGAGGACGACCAGGGTGTGGAGCGGGAACTGACTCTGTGCCAGAAATGGCCCATACGTACGCCGCGTCCAGTGACCCGCCGCCTGTATGCTGACACGCCTCTGATTACCGGACAGCGGGTGATTGACACCCTTTTCCCCGTGGCAAAGGGCGGGACAGCGGCCATTCCCGGCGGCTTCGGTACCGGGAAGACCATGACCCAGCATCAGCTGGCCAAATGGTGCGACGCGGACATTATTGTTTATGTGGGCTGCGGCGAACGCGGCAATGAGATGTCTCAGGTTCTGGAGGAATTCTCCAGCCTGATGGACCCCAAATCCGGCCGGCCCATGACCGACCGCACGGTACTGATTGCCAATACCTCCAATATGCCGGTGGCCGCCCGCGAGGCGTCCATCTATACAGGTATTACACTGGCGGAATATTACCGTGACATGGGCTATCATGTGGCGATCATGGCGGACTCCACCTCCCGCTGGGCGGAGGCGCTCCGCGAGATATCCGGCCGTCTGGAGGAAATGCCTGCCGAGGAGGGCTTTCCAGCCTATCTGCCCTCCCGTCTGTCCGAGTTTTATGAACGGGCAGGTATGACCGAAACGCTGGGCGGCGGTCAGGGCAGCGTCACCATTATCGGCGCTGTTTCCCCGCAGGGCAGCGATTTTTCCGAACCGGTCACCCAGAATACCAAGCGCTTCACCCGCTGCTTTTGGGCGCTGGATAAATCGCTGGCCTATGCACGGCATTACCCTGCTATCAACTGGACCTCCAGCTACAGCGAGTATCTGGACGATTTGTCTGCCTGGTATGGGAAGAATGTAGGGGAGGACTTCATCAGCTGCCGCAGCCGGATTGCCCGTCTGTTGCAGGAGGAAAGCCGATTGATGGAGATCGTCAAGCTGATCGGCTCCGATGTGCTGCCCGATGACCAGAAGCTGGTGATTGAGACCGCCCGGACGATCCGGGTCGGCTTCCTCCAGCAGAATGCGTATCATCAGGACGACACCTATGTCCCGCTCATCAAGCAATTGAAGATGATGCGAGTGATTCTGCATCTGCATGAAACGGCATTGGCGATGCTGGGGAAGGGAATCCCTCTTTCCCATATTGTTGAAACCGGCCTCTTTGACCGGGTCAGCCGCATCAAATACGATGTTCCCAACGATCAGCCGGAACGGCTGGACGATTATCTGAAAGAAATTGATGAGCGGCTTCGGGGCCTGAACAGCCCTGCTGAGCATTGAGCTGAACGCAAAAATATCTCTGCCGCCTTCTTTTTTCCGGGGAAGGCGAACGGCATCGAAAGGCGTGGGACTTCCATGATGATTGAATATGTCGGCATGAAGGAGATCAGCGGTTCCCTGATTGTGATCGACGGTGTGAAGGACGCTACCTTTGAGGAAACGGTACTTCTCCAGCTGGAGGATGGAACCGCGCGTTCCGGCCGCATTGTGCAGCTGGAGGGCGAACGGGCGGTGATTCAGGTATTCGAGGGGACCAATGGTATCTCGCTGAACAATGTCCGCACCCGGCTGCGCGGCCGCCCGGTAGAGCTTCCCCTCTCTCCTGAACTGCTGGGCCGGATTTTTGACGGCGCGGGCCGTCCTGCCGATGGTCTGGGTGCGTTGTTTCCTGCGGCGGGAGAGGATGGACGTCCCCTCTCCCGCGACATCAATGGCTCCGCCATCAATCCGGTGTCTCGTGTGTATCCCCGTAACTATATTGCGACGGGGATTTCTTCCATCGACTGTATGATGACCCTGATCCGCGGACAGAAGCTGCCCATCTTCTCCGGTTCGGGTATGCGGCACAATGAGCTGGCGGCGCAGATTGTCCGCCAGGCGAAAATCGCCGAACAGGCCGGGGAGGACAGCGATTTTGCCATTGTTTTCGCGGCCATGGGTGTGACCAACGATGTCGCCGATTACTTCCGTCGCAGCTTTGAGGAGAGCGGCGTGCTGGGACGGGTGACCATGTTCCTCAATCTGTCCAGCGATCCAATTATTGAGCGAATTCTTACACCGCGCTGTGCTCTGACTGCTGCAGAATACCTGGCCTTTGATCTGAACAAGCATATTTTGGTTATCATGACCGACATGACCTCCTATGCGGAGGCACTGCGGGAATTTTCTTCCTCCAAGGGAGAAATTCCCGGGCGAAAGGGTTTCCCCGGCTATCTGTATTCTGATCTGGCCGAGCTGTATGAGCGGGCAGGTATGATTCGGGGAAGCCGCGGGTCGGTAACGCAGATTCCGATTCTGACCATGCCCAACGACGATATTACCCACCCGGTCCCCGACCTGACCGGCTATATCACTGAGGGACAGATCGTGCTGGACCGAGGCCTGGACGGCAGCGGCATTTATCCGCCTGTGTCTGTGCTGCCGTCTCTGTCCCGCCTGATGAAGGACGGAATCGGCGAGGGCTTTACCCGGGACGATCATGCGGCGGTGTCCAATCAGCTGTTTGCCTGCTACGCCCGCGTGCAGGAGGCGCGTTCTCTTGCCTCTGTTATTGGAGAGGAGGAGCTGTCGCCGGGTGATAAGAGACTGCTGGAATTCGGCCGTCTTTTTGATCAGCGGTATGTCAATCAGGGGCCGAATGAAAACCGGACCATTGATCAGACCCTTGACCTGGGCTGGGAGCTGCTGTCCACTCTGCCCCGCGAGGAACTGGACCGTGTGGATGACAAAATGCTCGCTGCCCATTATCATCCGCAGGATAACTGAACTGGCGGCAGGAGGTGATCCCCCATGGCGGAACAGGTTTTCCCGACCAAGGGCAATCTGATCAGCACAAAAAAATCGCTGGCGCTGGCCCGGATGGGCTTTGAACTGCTCGACCGCAAGCGAAATATTATCGTCCGGGAAATGATGTCGCTGATCGACCGGGCGGAACGGCTGCAATCCAGCATTGATACCTGTTATGCCCATGCGTATCTCGCTTTGCAGCGCGCCAACATTGCCCACGGCGTCTGTGAGGATATTGCTGAGGCGGTACCGATTGAAAACGGCCTCAGTCTGACCACACGCAGTGTGATGGGGGTGGAGATTCCTCTGGTGCGGCTGGATGCCCAGCCAGTGGAATTGACCTATGGCTTTATGTCCACCAGCTCGCTGGTGGATGAGGCGTATATCTGCTTTGACCAGGTGAAAAAGCTCACTGCTGAGCTGGCCGAGGTGGAAAACAGTGTCTATCGCCTGGCTACGGCGGTCAATAAAACGCAGAAGAGAGCCAATGCCCTTAAAAACATCATCATTCCCCGTTTTACCGAGACGGTTCGGTTTATCACCGATTCGCTGGAGGAGAAGGAACGGGAGGATTTTTCTCGCTTGAAGGTCATCAAGGCGCAGAAAAACGCGGAAAAACGATAACGATTTCAGCAGGAAAAGGGAACGGCGCCGCTCCGATTTGGGCCGCCGCCCTTTCCTGTTTTTTATTTTTTTGAGAAGTTTTCTGCTGTCATTTTTATGGGACCCATAGACCGATTTTTTTCCTGCCGGCAGTGTGAGAGACAGGTGTGCATTTTTTTGTTTGAAAAAGAGGAGGTATCGAAGAGAGGGGAGTACAGAGCTGGCAGGCAGCAGGCTGAAATCATGCCGGGGATGATGCAGGTGTGATGGAACTGCTCCTGCTGATGACAGGGGTCAAATAGCCAAACAGGAAGGAGCGGCGGTACACCTGTTTGCGGCAGAAGGCACGTTATGGCAGGGGAATCTTTTAGCATGGATGTTTCTCTCCCTCTCCACCCTGGTATTCCTGTCAAAATCCGAACAGGAGAGCAATACCTGTCCTCCGCAATAGTCTCGATTCTGTTACTGGCTATTTGGGATCGTTTTGAATGATTTTATATCCATAAAAAATAAAATGCTTTTATTTTTTACCTGTTGTCGGCTTTATTAAAAAACAGTGATTGAAAGCTCATCAGGGAGAAAAGAGAGCGTCCATATACGGTCGAAAATGCACCTGTAAATGATCTTTCGTTTGTATGCAGGGGTAACCCTCTGACCGGTTATTATGTGACAAAAAGGACGTGTTTGATAAATTTGTTTTAGGATTTTTATGGAAAATACATAGAAATGTATTCCAAGCCAATCATTTTTCATTGACACTCTTCTGTGAGAACGGTATGATATGTCTGTCCGAACAGAAAAGCACACAAAACCGGGCAGCGTGATGGGGGAGGGGTACTGCCTGTGCTATGGTTTACGGCCAGCCTGACGTCTGGTGAAAAAACAGAAAAATTTTCCGTCTGATGAAAAAGGAAAAAATCGTAGAAGGTAAACGGAAGAAGCAATTAGTTGACACTATGTATCGAAAATGGTACAATTCATTAGTTAAGAAAACCTTCTGCAATGAAGAGATTTTCCTGTGAAAAGGCGGATCGCCGCCGTTTTGGCTCAAATCCTGTTTTTTTCGATTAGCGTTCTCTAAAATTTCCCATACTAGCGGTGATAAGCCGAGTAGTACCGGTGAAAAGGATAGATGACATGAAAAAGCTGAACGCAAGAAAAAGTCTGCTGATTCTGATTGATATGCTGACGCTGGCCATGGCGTGCTTTACTGCCTATTTTCTTTCCAATTCCCTGACCATTGTCCACCTGGAACCGGAAAACATGTATTGGCAGATCCTGAACTTTACGCTGTGTAATCTGCTGGCGCTGGGTCTTTCCGGTGCCTACCGCAGCATCTGGCGGTATGCCAATTCCCGCGATTTCACCGCCTGCATTCTGAGCCTGTGTGTAGGCAGCGCCGCCAGCTACATCCTGACGGTGCTGACGGTGGACCGGGATTACCGCTCCAACATTTATATGGTGCTGGCCTTTTTGATCAGCAGTGTTTTGATTGTGAGCATGCGTATGCTGTATCAGGCGCTGTACCTTGTCGCCAATCGAAATTGGGGCAAGCCGCTGCGTGACCGGACCATGATTGTTGGTGCAGGACAGGCCTGTAAAACCATTCTTTCAGAAATGCTGGGCAACGACTGTTCCTACTATCCGGTCTGTATTGTAGATGACAGCAAGGAGAAGATTTCCCGCAGTATCAGCGGGGTGAAGGTGTATGGGCCCACCGCCCGTATTCCGGAATTGTGTGACCAGCTGCAGGTGGACGTGATCCTGTTCGCCATGCCCTCCATCAGTGAGGAGGACCGTCAGCGCATTTTACAGATCTGCACCAGCACCGGCAGGAAGATCAAAATGCTGCCCTATCTTCACACCATGATCGAGGATCAGGGGCTGCTGAATCAGGCCAAAGAGCTGCGGCTGGAAGATTTGCTGGGACGGGAACCCATTCAGTTTGATAATCATGAGATTGCGTCATTTATTCGGGATGAGGTTTGTATGGTCACAGGCGGCGGCGGTTCCATCGGTTCGGAGCTCTGCCGGCAGATTGCCCGCTACAGCCCCCGCCTGCTGATTATTGTGGACATCTATGAAAATAACGCTTATGAAATCCAGCAGGAGCTGCTTCGGGAATATCATCAGTCTCTGAACATGACCGTTCAAATCGCATCGGTTCGTGACTTTAAAAAAATGGATCAGCTGTTTCGCCGGTTTCGTCCGACAGTGGTGTTTCATGCAGCGGCGCACAAGCATGTTCCGCTGATGGAGACCAACCCGGAAGAGGCGGTGAAAAACAATATCATCGGCACCTTTAATACCGCCAATCTGGCGGACCTTTACCGGGTAAAAAAATTCGTGCTGGTGTCCACCGACAAGGCGGTAAATCCCACCAATGTCATGGGGGCCACCAAGCGCTGCTGTGAAATGATTATGCAGTATATGGCGGAGCAGTCCACCGGGACAGAGTATGTGGCGGTCCGGTTTGGCAACGTGCTGGGCTCCAATGGTTCAGTAATCCCTCTCTTCCGCAAGCAGATCGAGGATGGCGGACCGGTGACAGTGACCCATCCCGATATCATCCGCTATTTTATGACAATACCGGAAGCGGTTTCTCTGATTCTTCAGGCCGGTGCGATGGCAAAAGGCGGAGAGATTTTTGTGCTGGATATGGGTCAGCCAGTCAAGATTGTTACGCTGGCTGAAAATTTGATCCGCCAGTATGGCAAAGAGCCGTATCGGGATATTAACATCATTTTTACCGGTCTCCGGCCGGGAGAGAAACTGTTTGAAGAGCTTCTGATGAGTGAGGAAGGACTCCAGTCCACCATGAACCACAAGATTTTTATCGGCAACCAGATCCCGGTGAAAATTGACGATTTTATTGATAAGCTCAATGCGATTAAGGGGGTGATGGACGGCGACAATACAGAGGAAATTCTGTCCCGTCTGCATGATCTGGTGCCCACTTTTGAACATCATGTTAATGAATAAAAGTGATATAAGATTACGATTTATGGGCAGTGCCCTAATTTATATATTATTTTTATCACTATTGAAACAGGTGAAAGAAAATGGCATTTGATATTTTCCTTTCTCCTCCTCATATGGGGGGAAAAGAGCTGGAGTATGTTCAGGAAGCTTTTCAGAGCAATTGGATTGCTCCATATGGTCCGTTTATCAACCAATTTGAAGAGAAAATGGCGGATTATATTGGAGTGGCTGATGCCTTGGCAGTATCCTCCGGTACGGCGGCTATCCATTTAGTTTTTCGCTGGTTAGGTATTGGTGAAGGGGATGTAGTTTTCTGCTCGGATTTCACTTTTATTGGCAGCTGTGATCCCGTCTTTTATGAGAGGGCTGTACCGGTTTTTATCGATTGTGAACCGGACAGCTGGAATATGTCTCCCGCTGCTTTGGAACGAGCTTTCCAGGATGCAAAAAAAGAAGGGAATATGCCCAAAGCGGTTCTGGTGGTTGACCTGTACGGTGAGAGTGCTGATTGGGACAGTATTCTTCCCATTTGCCGAAAATATGGAGTGCCGGTGATTGAGGACGCGGCCGAGGCAGTGGGGGCTCTATACAAAGGCAAGCGATGCGGATCATTTGGAGACTTTGCTGTTCACAGCTATAATGGAAACAAGATCATTACCACTTCTGGTGGAGGAATGGTTTTGTCTCATAATAGAATGGCTATTGAAAAAATGCGATTCTGGTCTACGCAGGCCAGGGAGCCAATGATTCATTACGAGCATAAGGAATACGGATATAATTACCGAATGAGCAATATCTGCGCTGCTATTGGTTTAGGGCAGCTGGAATTTTTAGAGGAGAAAATCCGCATTCGTAAAAAAATGCATCAATTTTATGCGGAGGCACTGAAGGGAATCCCGGGCTATATTAAAGAGCATACGGAAAAGAATGCCTCTAACTGCTGGCTGAATCTTTTGTATATTACCGACAATGTCATAGCGCCTGAGGAGGTAGTTCTCAGGCTGCAGAATGCAGGAATTGAGGCACGACCGGCATGGAAGCCCATGCATATGCAGCCGGTATTTCATGCCCCTCAATTTTATCCGCACAGTAAGAAACAGATAGTGGACGAAGATGTGTTTTCTCATGCGATTTGCTTGCCCAGCGGAGATAGTATGACTGACAAGCAACTGGAACGGGTTATACATGAGCTCAGAAAATGCTTTGGATGACAGGAGAAAGGGTTGCTACTGATGAAACCTTATCGTTTTATCAAACATTTTTTAGATATATTGCTGGCCTTACTTCTATGTGTTCCGGCGGGTCTGATTATATTGGTCTGTTATATCGCGATCAAGGTAGAAACAAAGGGTCCCGCATTTTTTGTACAGGAACGTCCGGGATATAAGGGCCAGATATTCAAAATTTACAAATTACGAACCATGCGGGTGGAAACGGAGAAAAATGGTCGTCCGCTCTCTGATATGGAGAGGATGACAAATACTGGTCGTATCATTCGCAAATGCAGTTTTGACGAACTGCCCCAGCTCCTGAATATTTTCAGACTGGAGATGAGTTTTATTGGCCCCAGGCCTTTGCTCGTCAGCTATTTGCCTTTATATACACCTGAACAAAATCGTCGGCATGATGTTTTGCCGGGTATATCCGGTTGGGCCCAGGTTAGTGGACGGAATGAACTCAGCTGGGAGCAGAAATTTGAGCGTGATGTCTGGTATGTTGATCATTTTTCTTTTCTACTGGATATGAAAATTTTTGGAAAGACCATTATTAATGTATTCAAGCGGCAGGGGATTGACGCCGGTGTGAATGATACGATGCCAGTTTTTACTGGTAACGTTATACCTACAAAAGAGGTGAAAAGCAACGCGCCTCAAGTGGTCCATTCCTGATAAAAGGACGGTTTGTTTTTTAACAAAAACAGTCATTTAGCCACTAAGCAGGCAGGGGAGTATAACATAATGTCGAAGCCAATCATTATATTGGGAGCCGGAGGTCATGCACGTGTAGTGGCAGATATTCTCTGTTTGAAAAAGGAACCGTTGCTGGGGTTTTTGGACGACAATAAAAAAGGGCAAACAGTAGCGGGATATCCCGTTTTAGGGACAATTGCTGAAGTAGAACGTTTTAGTAATGAGGCACAGTTCGTGATAGGAATCGGGAATAATATTCAGCGCTGCGAGATAGCCCAAAAGTATGTTCTTCCTTGGTATACTGTTGTGCATCCCACTGCCCTGATTGCTTCTGATGCTGTGATTGGTGAGGGTACAGTTGTTATGGCTAATGTTGTAGTAAATGCTTCTGCCCGTGTGGGCTGTCACTCTATCCTCAATACAGCGGCGGATGTAGAGCATGACGATTTGATTGGGAACTATGTTCATCTTTCTCCCCATGCGGTTTTGGGTGGAACTGTCTCAGTAGGAGACAGAACACATATTGGGATCGGCGCTGTCATACGAAATAATATTCAGATTGCGGCAGATTGTATGGTGGGCGCCGGAGCTGTGGTGGTTCATGACATTTTATACCGGGGAACCTATGTGGGAGTACCGGCTAAGAGGGTTATCTATTGAGTAAAATTGTGATTCTGACCAATAATGATATTGGTCTGTATAAATTTCGTTATGAGCTAATTGATGCGTTGCTGGAGGCGCAGCATGAAGTAGTTATTTCTTTGCCGGATGGCCCATATATCTCTGTTTTTCGGGAAAAGGGATGCCGCTTCGTTCATACGCCGGTAGACCGGCGTGGAACCAATTTGTTCAGGGACCTGAAATTGATAAAAGATTATTGGTCTCTGATTCGTTCAGAACAGCCAGATGTTGTCCTGACCTATACCGTTAAACCGAATGTTTACGGAGGACTTGTCTGCGGTGGTTTGCACTATCCTTATATAGCCAATATTACTGGATTGGGATCAGGTGTGGAAAACTCCGGATTGCTGCAAAAAATTGTTTTATGGTTATATAAAAAGGGGTTGGCGCGGGCTTCGACCGTTTTTTTTCAGAATGAAGAAAACAAGGATTTTTTTATCCGTCATGGGCTGATACATGGTGAAGCTCGTCGAATCTGTGGCTCTGGCGTTAATCTGGAGCGTTATTGTTTAGAAGACTATCCGGACGAAGCAGAGGGGTGCCGGTTTCTGTTTGTTGGCAGGATTATGAGGGAGAAGGGCCTTGATGAACTGCTGGAATGTGCTCGCCGCCTACATCAGCGGAATCTTCCGGTCTCCTTCAGTCTTTTGGGAGAATGTGAAGAGGAATATAGTCAGCGGTTGTCTGAAGCGCAAAAGGAAGGATGGATCCAATATTATGGATATCAGGATGATGTCCATTCCATTATGCGCGAACACCATGCTGTCATTCTGCCGTCCTATCATGAGGGAATGGCGAACGTTCTGCTAGAGGCGGCAGCCAGTGGGCGGCCTGTATTGGCGTCGAGGATTCCAGGCTGCAGGGAAGCATTTGAAGAAGGAGTTAGCGGATTTGGATTTGAGGCGCGCAGTGCTGATGATTTATACCTTGCGATAGAGAAATTCCTGTCTCTTTCCTATGCGCAGAAACAGGAAATGGGGTTGGCGGGACGGAAAAAAATGGAATGCGAATTTAGTCGGGAAAAGATAGTATGCGACTATATGGAGGCAATCGACAGGATCTGTAGCACCAACAGGAGGAGGGAAGTAAACAATGCAGCTGTATGAGGATATCATCGCCGGCAGAGAGAAAATTGCACTGGTCGGGCTGGGGTATGTGGGGATGCCGATTGCGGTATCCTTTTCCCGCAAGGTGAGCGTGATCGGCTTTGATGTCAATCCCCGGAAAATCGAGCAATATCGCGATGGTGTTGATCCCACTGGAGAGGTGGGCGATGAAGCGATTCGGAGCTGTACAGTGGACTTCACAGCGGATGAAAAACGTCTGGAAGAGGCCCGCTTTTTTATCGTCGCTGTTCCTACCCCTATCAAGGCGGACAAGACCCCGGACCTGACCCCGGTGGAAAGCGCCAGCCGTGTTGTGGGACGTCATCTGTCCCGCGGTTCAGTGGTGGTCTACGAATCCACCGTTTATCCCGGTGTTACCGAAGAAATCTGCGTCCCCATCCTTGAGAAGGAGTCGGGACTGACATGCGGTGTGGATTTTAAAATTGGCTATTCGCCCGAACGCATCAATCCCGGGGACAAGCAGCACCGGCTTGAAAATATCGTGAAAATTGTTTCAGGCATGGATGAGGAAACGCTGGATACGGTGGCCAGAGTGTATGAGCTGGTGGTGGAGGCCGGCGTCCATCGCGCGGAGAGCATCCAGGTGGCCGAGGCGGCCAAGGTGATCGAAAACAGCCAGCGGGATATCAATATCGCCTTTATGAACGAGCTGTCGATTATTTTTAATAAAATGGGGATTGATACGCAGGCTGTTCTGCGGGCGGCGGGGACCAAATGGAATTTTCTCCCCTTTTTCCCCGGCCTGGTCGGTGGCCACTGCATCGGAGTGGACCCTTACTATCTCACCTATCGTGCGGAGCAGATGGGCTATCATTCCCAGGTGATTCTGGCCGGCCGCCGGATCAACGACGATATGGGGAAATATGTGATTGAATCACTGGTCAAAAATCTGATCCGAGCGGATATCCCGGTCAGAGGCGCCCGGGTGGCGATACTGGGCTTTACCTTTAAGGAGAACTGCCCTGACACCCGCAATACCCGTGTGATCGACTTTGTTACCGAGCTGAGGGAATACGGCATTGAGCCTGTGATCACCGACCCGGTTGCCGACCGGGAGGAAGCGAAGAGGCTGTATGGCATCTCATTTACGGAGCTTCAAGATATCCGGGAGATGGATGCCGTCGTGGTGGCGGTAGCCCACGATACCTTTACCGCGATGGATATGGAGGCGCTGGAGGCTTTGTTCGCTGGCAAAGAAAAGCAGCGGGTGTTGCTGGATGTTAAGGGGATTTTTGACCGCCATGCCTGTGAGGACGCGGGCTATCTTTACTGGCGGCTGTAGGGTAAGAAAATAAAAGGAAAGGATGGGAAATCGGTGGGTTATCATCAGCTTACATTTGATCAGGATTCGGTTTTTCTGGTGACAGGAGGAGCCGGCTTTATCGGCTCGAATCTGTGTGAGGCGCTGCTGGAGATGGGGGTTACCGTGCGGTGCCTTGACGATCTTTCCACCGGTAAGCTCGAAAATGTCAGACCCTTCGAGGACCATCCCTGCTATACCTTTATCAAAGGTGATATCCGCGACCTTTCTGTCTGTGAACGGGCATGTGAGGGCGCGGATTATGTGCTTCATCAGGCGGCATGGGGAAGCGTTCCCCGCAGTATAGAAATGCCTCTTTTATACGAAGAGATCAATATCCGCGGAACATTAAATATGATGGAAGCCGCCCGCCGCCAGGGGGTGAGGAAGTTTGTCTATGCCTCCAGCTCTTCCGTATACGGCGATCATCCCGTGCTGCCGAAGGTGGAGGGACAGGAGGGCGGACTGCTGTCCCCCTATGCGCTGACCAAACGGACAAATGAGGAATATGGCCAGCTCTATACCCGTCTGTATGGACTGGATACCTACGGGATGCGATATTTTAACGTGTTCGGCCGCCGTCAGGACCCGGACGGCGCCTATGCCGCTGTAATTCCCAAATTTCTCCGCCAGCTCCTGAACGACGAAGCACCCACCATCAATGGGGACGGTCGCCAGTCGCGGGACTTTACCTATATTGACAATGTGATTGAGGCGAACCTGCGCGCCTGTCTGGCGCCGCATGAGGCGGCCGGCGAGGCCTTCAATATCGCCTATGGCGGCCGGGAATACCTGATTGATATTTATCATCACCTCTGCGGTGCGCTGGGCAAGACAATCGAGCCGCATTTCGGCCCCGACCGTCCGGGGGATATCAAGCATTCCAATGCCGACATTTCCAAGGCCAGAAGACTGCTGGGATACGATCCCGACTACAGCTTTGAGGAGGGCATCCGTCTGGCTATTGCGTGGTATAAGGAGAATCTGTGATGAAGCAGAAAGGCCGCGGCAGAGATCAGTTCGACCGCTTGAAACCGATACTTCTTTTTTTAGCAAAAGTATATCGGCTGTTTCCGCTCCGTGTCCGTAAAAAAAAGTTTGAAAAAAAACGATATACGAGGGGTATGTATGGAATCGGTATCCGTTATGCCCTGCTCAAATCAATAGCACGGGAGTGTGGAGATAATGTCAGTATACATCAGGGATGTTTTATCCTCTATCCGGAAAAATTATCGTTGGGCAGCCATGTGAGTATTCACCCTATGTGTTATATTGAGGCGGTGGGAGGACTCTGCATAGGAGACAATGTTTCCCTTGCCCACGCCGTTACAGTCCTCTCTGCAACACACCATTACAAAGACCGGAATATTCCCATTAAAGATCAGGGGATATCCGAACTGCCAGCAAAGATTTGTGATAATGTGTGGGTAGGGGCGAAAGCCACTATCCTTGGCGGGAGGAATATAGGAAGCGGATCGGTGATAGCGGCAGGTGCGGTAGTGACCCATGATGTGGAACCCAATACCGTAGTGGCAGGTGTTCCGGCTTCCTTCTTAATGGAGAGATGACAGATGCGCGTATTGATTATCACTAGGAGTCCCTGGTGTAACAATAACAATTTGGGGAATACTTTAACAAATTTTTTTGGGAATATGCCGGATATTGAATTTTATACTCTTTGCCTACGCGCACAACCGCCGCAAAATGGGGTTTCCCAGCGAAACTTTTACCTTTCAGAGGGGGATCTTTTGCGAAATCTCTTTCATGGGACTCCTGTTGGGGCGGAGAACAATCCGTCCAGTGATGGCAGGGGGGCTGAAAAAAGGCTGTACGACCGCGCAAAAAGGATGCCATGCACAATGCTCTTATCTTTTGTCAGAGAAATATTATGGGGCGTGGGCCGATGGAAAAATGAACGGCTACGGAATTATCTTTCCGAGGTTGATCCTCAGGTCATTTTTTCTCCGGTATACGGGTGTTTCTATCCCCACAAGCTTTTGAAGTATGTCTACCGATATACTCGTGCGCCCCTTCTGCTGTTTCATGCGGATGATAACTATACGCTCAGGCAGTTTTCCCTTTCTCCGCTTTTCTGGATATACCGGCTGATTCTCAGGAAATGGGTGAGAAAATCGGTGAGCCTGTCAAAAATAAATTACGCCATTTCCGATTTACAGAAACGGGAATATGAAAACATATTTCAGCGCGAGTTTAAAGTGCTGACAAAGTCCGAAGACTTTTCCTCTCCGCCTGAGCTTAAAACGGCTTATTTGTCTCCGGTCCAGCTGGTGTTTACAGGAAACATCCACACCAACCGGTGGAAAACGCTGGCCATGATTGCTTCTGCACTCAAAAGGCTTCATACCGATGGGATTCAGGCCCAACTCCGGATTTATACGGCGACACCACTGACGGCGGCGATGCGCAAGGTGTTGGACATACCCTCAGTTTCTTTTTTAATGGGAAGCGTTCCTGCCGAAGAAATTGCGGACATTCAGCGCTGTGCCGATATACTGGTTCATGTGGAAGCGATGGATTTAAAAAGTCGTCTGGCAGTCCGGCAGTCATTTTCAACAAAGCTGGTGGACTATTTCAAAATGGCGCGTCCCATTTTAGCTGTCGGGCCAAAGCAGGTGGCGTCGATTGACTATCTGGTCCAAAACCGCTGTGCCATCACAGCGGAGCGCGAGGATGAGTTGACTGAAAAACTGAAAGAGGCGCTTCTCCATCCTGAAAAACTGTCTGAGCTTGCTCAAAGAGCGCATCGTTGCGGAAGGGATTATCACGACAGGAACAGGATGGAAACCATGCTGCGGGAGGATTTCCGTCTGGCGGAAGAGACACGGTGACAAGTCCTTTCGGTCCGGCGGGCATTTTTGCAGACAGCGGAGTTATTTTAAGGGAGGGAGCCATGAAGGTTGTCCAGATAAACGCCACCTGTGGCGCCGGCAGCACCGGCAGGACCTGTGTGGAGCTGGCAGAGGCCCTTTGGGAAAAGGGGCACGACTGCACCATCCTGTACGGCAACGGCTCCAGTGAATATCTGCATGGTATCAGGGTTTCGTCGGATAGGGCCGTAAAAATAAACGGACTTCTGGCCCGGCTGACCGGCCTCAATGCCGCCTTTTCCCGCCGGGCCACTCGAAATATTTTACGGCAGCTGAAACAGATCCGTCCGGATATTGTGCATCTGAGGAACCTGCACAGCCATTATGTCAACCTCAACAGACTGCTGAAATATCTGGCGGACAACGATATTGCCACCGTGCTGACACTGCACGACTGCTGGCCGTTTACCGGGAAATGCACCCATTACACAGCGGATGGCTGTTCCCGCTGGGAGGAGGGCTGCCGGGAGTGTCCCCGCCTGAAAAAGGACATCCCCAGCTGGTTTTTCGATCGCACCCCCCGCATGTGGAGGGATAAAAAGAAGGGGTTTTTGTCCATCCCCCGTCTCGGTGTAACCGGTGTTTCCGACTGGATTACCGAAGAGGCCAGGCGTTCGTTTTTGGGCGGCGCCCGTATTCTCCGGCGGATTTATAACTGGATCGACCTGACCGTGTTCTGCCCACGTACCGGGAATATACGGGAGAAATACGGAATTCCTGATGGGAAATTCCTCATTTTATGTATCGGGGCGCAGTGGAGCATGGGGTCCTCAAAGTACAGCGACCTGCTGAAGCTGGCTGAAAAGATGGAGGAGGACATGCATCTTGTCCTGGTGGGGAGGCTTCCTGCCGGCCAGCGTGAGATTGCCCCCCGTATCACCTCTATTGGCTATGTTCAGGATACCGGCGAGCTGGCCAGGCTTTATTCGGTAGCGGATGTTTATGTCCATCTGTCGCGGGAGGACACCTTTGGCGAAGTGATTGCGGAGGCTCTCGCCTGCGGTACACCGGCGGTTGTCTATCGTTCCACTGCCTGCCCGGAACTGATCGGGCCGGGATGCGGCTATATTGCCGAACCGGGAGATATGGAGCAGGTCGGCGGATATATCCGGCAGATTTGCCGGGAGGGGAAGGCAGCGTATACGGAAGCCTGTCTTTCCTGGTGCCGCTCCCATTTTGACAAGGATCGGCTGGTTCAGGAAACGATAGACCTGTACAGAGAGCTGCTGTAATCTGTCCCTTTGCCGGCCAGATCGCGCCGGTTCTCTGAGACGGCCCGCCGTGCGTGGCCGGACAGCGGTGCGCTGGAATTTACCTATCACGGAGGATCAGTTGTGAATATCTATGTGATCAATATTATTGCAGTGCTGACCCTGGCAGTCATTCAGGCGCTGTTCACCCGCCGGCGGGCGAAGGAGGGAGGGGAGGAGCTGGAGCTTCATCGCTCCGCCAGCCGGTGGTCCCATCGGATCGTGATGATCATTCTGTTTGCCTTCCTGTTCATCGAAATGGCCTTTCGCGGCGATTTTGTCACCGATTATCAAAACTATTATATTGCCTTTAGCAATTCGGCGGAAACCTTCAGTGAGCTGATCGAGAAAAGTCAGAAGAGTGAAATCGGCTTTCTGCTGTTAAACATGCTGGTTCATAAAATAAGCGAGAATTATGTGGTGCTCCTTGCAGCAGTTGCCTGCATAGCGATGACGGCTTATTGCTGGTTTGTGTACAAGGAATCGCCGGTTATGTGGCTGTCTGTCCTGATTCTGCTTTGCAGCGGTAGCTTTTATGCCGGCTTCAATGCCATGTCCCAGTTTCTGGCCGCCGCGTTGTTTTCCCTGTGCTATAAGTATGTATATAAGCAACAGTTTCTGCTCTACTGCCTTTGTGTTTTGCTGGTGGCGTCCTTCCATCAATCTGCCCTGTTTATGCTCCCCCTTTATTTTGTCCTCAATTTCAAATGGGAGCGGGTCACAAAAGGCGTGGCGCTGCTGGCGGCATTCCTGCTTGTGGCGCTGGTGTACTTTATGACGGATGATATGGTGGCTCTCGTCACTCGCTTTACCTATCAGGAGTATGCCAGCGATTCCGCCTATGGCATGGGGATCGGCCGTTCGGTGCTGGGAACCGTGAAGGCGGTAGTGATGTCCGGCGGCGTGCTGGTCTTCTCCCGCTATTTCGATCTGAGCAACGCGAAGGAACGAATGGTCTATAACGGATGTATCCTGTATTTGCTGATTTCTGTCTGCAGCATGAAAATCTATATGATTCATCGTATTGCTTACTTTTTCGTGCCCTGTATCATGCTTGCCTATCCCCTGATCCTGAGCAAAATGGAGAATAAAAAAACGCGGCGGCTGTTTACGGTGCTGTTTACGGTGATGTTTATCGGACTGCAGCTGAATATCCTTGTGGACCCCGAAGACTATTATTTCTACTGGAATAACCGGACGGTGAAATGGTGGTGACCTCCGGGAGCTCTTGACAGAGAAGGGGGATACCGATGAAGGTTGTCTTTTTATCCAATGCCTATAATCACCATCAGGCAGCCTTTTCGGAGGCCATGGACCGCCTGACCAGCGGGAAGTACAGCTTCATTGAAACACAGCCGTTGAGTCGTGAGAGAAGGGAAATGGGCTGGGGTCCGGCGCAAATCCCCTCCTTTGTGAAAAGGATCTATGAAAGCGGGGAGATGCGGGAGGAATGCCTCTCTTTGATTGCCGACGCCGATGCGGTGATTTATGGCAGTGCCCCGTCCGTTCTGGTTGAATCACGTCTGAAGGAGCATAAGCTGACGATGGCTTACTGCGAGCGTCCCTTCAAAAAGGGGACCTGGCGGCGATTTATTCCCCAGACCCGGCAAAAGGTATATCAGACCTGGCTCCGCTATCAGGGAGAGGACAATTTTGCTGTCCTGTGCGCCAGCGCCTATACGTCGCGGGATCTTTCCCTCTGCGGATTTCCTGTGTCGAAATGCTACCAGTGGGGTTATTTTCCGGATATGAAGCGCTTTGACGATATTGAGGGACTGATCGCCCGAAAAGCCCCCGCCTCTCTTCTATGGGCCGCCCGCCTGATCGAATTGAAGCATCCGGAGCTTGCGATTGAGGTGGCCCGGCGGCTGAAGAAGGACGGTTATTCCTTTGAGCTTGGATTGATCGGCGGGGGACCGATGGAGAGCCGGCTGAGGGAACAAGTTGTCCGCGATGGGCTGGAGGATTGCGTACAGCTGCCGGGGCTGATGCCGCCGGAGCGGGTGCGGGAATACATGGAGCGCGCGGAAATTTTTCTGTTTACCTCCGACCGGAACGAGGGCTGGGGCGCCGTGCTCAACGAGGCCATGAACAGCGGCTGCGCCGTAGTGGCCAGCCACGCCATCGGGTCGGTTCCCTTTCTGCTGGAGGATGGCGTCAACGGGCTGATTTATCAAAGCGGGAAAATAGAATCCCTGTACCGCCGGGTAAAATGGCTGCTGGATCACCCAGCCGAACGACGGGAATACGGGGCGCAGGCGTATCGAACACTTGTTGGCCAGTGGAACGCGGAAAACGCCGCCGCTCGTTTCCTCCAGCTGGCACAGGCGTTTTTGGAAGGAGATAAGCATCCGGAACCGTTTGCAGACGGTGTCTGTAGCCGGGCGGAAATACGGAAGGACAACTGGTGGTGTGACCGATGACAAAATGGCAAAGACTCCACAGGGCCTGGACTCTGTTTCTGGTGAACCAGGTGCTTTGTGGCACGCATTGCTTTGAAATAAAGAGGAAGCTCCTGATTTCCATAGGATTCCAAATCGGGGGGCGCATTGCAGCGCCCGTTCACTGCTCCGGCACCCTGATTATGGGCAAAAACTGCTGGATTGGGAAAAACCTGGTCGTGAATGGGAACGGAACGGTGCCCCTGGGCGATTGTGTAGACATCGGACCGGAGGTCTCCTTTAACACGGGGGACATGCGATTGGAACAGCAGAGCGGAGAGCGGGAAAGGGAGAAAGCTACCATATCCGGGTAGGCGACGGCACGTGGATTGGGACAAGGGCGACTCTGCTGAACAATACGGTGGTGGGCGACGCCTGTGTAATTGCCGCCTGCGCCTGTGTGAACAAAAATGTGGAGGCTGGGACGCTGGCCGGCGGGGTTCCGGCGCGGACGATCCGGAAGCTGACGGAATAGCGGTCTGAGGCCGGCGAGTAGGGTGATTATGAAGAATAAACAGCTTAAAGTTGGCGCGGTGCTTTCCTATCTGTCCATAGCGGTGAATATTCTGGCGGGGATGATCTACACGCCGTGGATGATTCAGCAGATCGGTCCCAGCCAGCACGGCCTGTTTACTCTCGCCAATTCTCTGATTACCCTGTTCCTGGTGGATTTCGGGCTCAGCTCAGCGGTCGCACGTTATCTCTCGAAATACCACGCAGAGGGAAATCAGAAGAAGGCGGACGAATTTCTCGGCGCGGTGTACAAGCTGTATCTGCTGGTCGATACTGTCATTTTCATTGTCCTGACGGTGGTCTATTTTCTGATTGATCAGATCTATGTGAAGCTGACCCCCGGGGAACTGGCGCAATTTAAGATTGTGTATCTGATCGCCGGCGCCTATTCGCTGATTAACTTTCCTTTTGTTACCCTGAATGGTATTCTGACAGCCTATGAAAAATTTATCCAGCTGAAGCTGGCAGATTTGATTTATCGGTTTCTTCTGGTTGGCCTGATGGTCCTGGCCCTGCTGAACGGTCAGGGACTCTATGCCCTGGTCACCGTGAACGCCGCCGCGGGTCTTGCCGTTATTGTTTATAAATACTGTGTGATACGGCGAGTGACACCGGTCAGGGTCTCCTTCCGCAACACCGACCGGTCACTGTATAAGGAAATCTTTGGCTTTTCCCTCTGGGTGACCATCGGGACGCTGGCGCAGCGGCTGATTTTCAATATTACGCCGTCCATTCTGGGAATAGTTGCCAGTTCAACGGCCATTTCCGTTTTTGGCGTGGTGGTGACGATTGAGGGATATGTCTATACCATCACCTCGGCGATTAACGGCATGTTTATGCCCAAAATATCGCGGCTTTATGCCCAGGCGGGCGGGAAGGCTCCTTTGATGCCGCTGATGCTGAAGGTGGGCCGGTTTCAGTATGCGCTGAATGGGCTGATGGTGGTCGGCTTTGCGGTTCTGGGACGGTCCTTTATCCATTTGTGGATGGGGAACGCCTATGCCGATGCATATGGCGGGATCCTGCTGGTGATTATTCCCGGAATCTTTTTTAACTCGCTGCAGATCGCCAACACCGCCATGGTGGTCAGGAAGAAGGTGAAGGTGCAGGCCTGTATTCAACTGATCACGGGCGTTGTCAACCTGCTTTTGTCCTTCCCCTTATCCTTCTTTTTTGGTGTCACAGGGGCCAGCCTGTCCATTTTTCTGGCGTATACGCTGCGGGCGGTGCTGTTTAACATAGCCCATCATAAGGTGATGAAGCTGAATATTCCCCGCTTTATCAAACAATGCTATCTACGGATGCTGCCGCCGATCCTGCTCTCCCTGCTCGGCGGCGTAGCGCTGAATGCTTTCATCCGGGATGCGGGATGGGGCATGTTGATTCTTAAGGGGAGCCTGCTGGTGGCCCTGTATCTGGTCTGTATGTGGTTTTTCGGACTGACTGGAGAGGAAAAGGCGAAGGCAATGGCAGTGCTTTCCCGGCGAAGGGCGGGGAAAGCACCGTGAGCTTTTTCTCATACAGGGTGACAGGCATACAAATAAAGGAGTGATGAAGGATGATCTCTTTTCGGAACAAAATCTTGCTGATCACCGGGGGAACCGGTTCATTCGGAGGGGCGGTGCTGGACCGTTTTCTCCCCACCGATATTGGGGAAATCCGCATTTTTTCCCGCGATGAAAAAAAGCAGGACGATATGCGGCACCGCTACGGTTCCCTGCCGGGTGGAGATAAAATGAAATACTATATCGGCGATGTGCGGGACCCAGGCAGCCTGCGCGGCGCTTTTTATGGTGTGGATTACGTTTTCCACGCCGCCGCGCTCAAGCAGGTGCCCTCCTGCGAATTTTTTCCGCTGGAGGCGGTCCGAACCAACGTCATTGGTACCGATAACGTCCTGAATGCTGCGGTTGAAGCCGGTGTGAAAAAGGTGATCTGCCTGTCTACCGACAAGGCGGCCTATCCGGTCAATGCCATGGGCACCTCCAAAGCGATGATGGAAAAGGTGTTTGTCGCCAGGGCGCGTACCGCTTCCCCCGACAAGACCCTGATCTGCGGCACCCGCTACGGCAATGTGCTGTGCTCCCGCGGGTCGGTGGTTCCCCTTTTTATTGAGCAAATCCGGGCGGGTCAGCCGCTGACCGTCACCGAGCCGGAGATGACCCGCTTTGTTATGACACTGGAGGAGGCAGTCGAGCTGGTGCTGTTTGCCTTTGAGCATGCGGAGCAGGGGGATATCCTGGTTCAAAAGGCGCCGGCCTGTACCATCGCCGTGCTGGCGCAGGCTGTGAAGGAGCTGTTCCACGCCGACAATCCCATCCGGATTATTGGGATTCGCCACGGTGAAAAGATGTACGAGACGCTGCTGACCAATGAGGAGTGCGCCCACGCGGTGGATATGGGGAGCTTTTATCGTGTTCCCGCGGACAAACGGGGGCTGAACTACGATAAATATTTTGTGGATGGGAATCAGGGACGGACAGCGCTGTCCGAGTTCAACTCCAACAACACCAAGCTGATGGACGTGGAGCAGGTCAAAGAAAAGCTGCTCACCCTCTCCTATATCCGGGAGGAACTCGCGGCGGACCGGTGAGCAGAGCCGGAGGCGGACTGATTTCAGAGAGGAGCTGACAGCAATATGAATATCCTGATTACCGGCGCAAGGGGCTTTGTTGGGAAAAACCTGACGGCGACGCTTCAGAGCATTCAAAACGGCTGCGACAGGACACACCCCACCCTGTCCATCGATGAGATTTTCTGTTATGATCTCGATACGGACCCTGCTCTGCTGGAGGAGTACGGCGCTCGATGCGATTTCGTTTTTCATCTGGCGGGAGTCAATCGGCCCCAGGAAACGCGGGAGTTTCAGGAGGGAAATGTCGGATTCACCTCCCTTCTGCTGGACACATTGCGCCGGAAAGGGAATCGCGCGCCGGTGCTGGTCACCTCCTCCATTCAGGCCGTTCTGGACAACCCCTATGGCCAGAGTAAACGGGCGGGGGAGGAGCTGATCTTCGCCTATGGTGAGGAGACAGGCGCGCCGGTGCATGTCTACCGGCTGCCCGGTGTGTTTGGCAAATGGTGCCGTCCCCACTACAACAGTGTGGTGGCCACCTTCTGCCACCATATAGCCCGCGGTCAGCCCATCACCATCAACGATCCGGCCACGCGGCTGGAGCTGGTGTATATCGATGATCTGATCGGTGAGCTGATTGCTGTTCTGGAGGGGAGAGGGCATTGGGAAGGACGTTTTGGACGGGTGCCGGTCAGTCATGAGGTGACACTGGAGCAGCTGGCCGCCCTGCTGTATTCCTTCCGTGAAAGCCGCCATACCCTCTCGGTGCCAGGGCTGGACAATCCCTTTGAAAAGAAGCTGTACAGCACCTATCTGAGCTATCTGCCGGAGGACGGCTTTTCCTATCCGTTGAAAAGCCATGTAGATGAGCGGGGCTCCTTTACCGAAATTCTCCGCACCGCCGACAGGGGACAGTTCTCGGTCAATATAACACGGCCGGGGGTCACCAGGGGCCATCACTGGCATCATACCAAGAACGAGAAGTTTCTGGTGGTCAGCGGAACCGGCGTTATCCGTTTCCGCCGGCTGGGAAGTGCTGAGGTGATCGAATATCCGGTTGGGGGAGACCGGATGGAGGTGGTGGATATCCCGGTCGGCTATACACACAGCATTGAAAATACCGGCCAAACCGATCTGATCACCTTCATGTGGGCCAACGAGGCGTTTGATCCGGAGCATCCGGATACCTATTTTGAGAAGGTTTGACAGGGCGGCGGAAAGCGGCGTTGTCAGGGAGGGAGCAGCATGAACAAGCTCAGGGTGATGACCATCATCGGGACCCGTCCGGAGATCATCCGGCTGTCGGCCTGTATTAAAGCGTGCGACCGGTATTTTGATCATGTGCTGGTTCATACCGGCCAAAACTGGGATTATACCCTTAACCAGGTGTTTTTTGAGGATTTGCAGCTGCGGGAGCCGGATTATTATCTGGACAGCGTGGGGAGCCATCTGGGAGAGACGATGGGCAATATCATTGCCAAAGCCTATGAGGTGATGGAAAAGGAGCGACCGGACGCTGTGCTCCTGCTGGGGGATACCAATTCCGCCCTGTCTGCCATCTCGGCCAAGAGACTGAAGATCCCCATTTTTCATATGGAGGCGGGCAATCGCTGCTGGGACTGGAATGTCTCCGAGATGATCAACCGAAAAATTGTGGATCATATTTCAGATATCAACCTGCCGTATACTGAGCATTCCCGCCGCTATCTGCTGTCAGAGGGAATCGACGGCAAAACCATTTTTGTCACCGGCTCCCCCATGCGGGAGGTGCTGCGCGACCACCGGGCGTCCATTGAAAAGAGCGATGTCCTGGACCGACTGGGGCTTCAGAAGGGACAGTATATTCTCGTCTCCGCCCATCGGGAGGAAAACATTGATCAGGAACAGCGCTTTCTCTCCCTGATGAGCGCCATCAACGCCATCGCAGAAAAGTATCAGATGCCGGTGATTTATTCCACCCATCCCCGGTCGATGAAATTTATTGAGGCGCGGCAGTTCCGCTTTCATCCGCTGGTACAGAATTTGAAGCCCTTCGGTTTTTACGATTACAATCATCTGCAGATGAACAGCTACTGTGTGCTGTCGGACAGCGGTACCCTGTCGGAGGAGAGCGCCATGCTGGGCTTTGCGGGGGTGCTGATCCGCACCTCCACCGAGCGGCCGGAGGTGCTGGATAAGGGAACCATTGTCATCGGCGGTATTGAGACGGAGGAGGTTGAACAGGCGGTGGAGCTGGCCGCAGCCATGCGGGACAACGGTGAAGAGACGGTGATGGCAGAGGACTATGCCGACACCAACGTTTCCGCCAAGGTGGTCCGCCTGATCCAGAGCTATACCGGGATCGTCGACCGGACCGTATGGGGAAAGCGATAGGGGACCCCGGTCAGGAAATAGAAAGGGGCTGCGGCCAACAGGGGATTTCCCTGCTGGCCGCAGCCCCTGGCGCGTCAGTTGAACAAAGAGAGCTGAGAGGTAAAGACCGCCGGCTTCCGGCACTCCACGATTTGGTCCTCCTTTCCCGGACGGCCGATCAAAAGCGGGGAGTCGGGATCGTGGAGGGCGGCCCGCCGTTCCACCGACGAAAGAGAGCTCCGGTTGGCGTAGCAATACAGGCAGCCATGGGGACAGCAGCCATAGCAGCCGATGTCCGCACTTTCCGCACAGAGACAGCCGGGACGCTGTCCGCTGTCCCTCCGCCCGCGCACCGGCCGGTTTTCCAGATGGGCGATCAGTTCCCCGTCGATGCAGGCGGCGCGTTTGATTCCCTGGCAGGTGAGTTCCTCCGATTCACAACAGGCAAACAGGCGAATGCCGTGGCGGGCGGCTGCACCGGCAAAGGCACGGGCCAGCGCCGTCTGTTCCTCTGCCGTGATGGGACGCAATCCCCGGAATCGCGGGCCCGCATACCGGTCCACAAAGCTGAAAATGCAGCGCCGGGTATAGCCCTCCAGCGCGGCCGCCATCTGGTCAAAGGCGGCCCGATGGGCGTCGATGGTCCAGCCATCGTCCAGAAGCACCGGATCATACCTCCAGATCACCCGCTCAGGACCCGCCTGGCGGCTCAGCTCACGGAAATCGTCCAGTAGCCGCCGCTTGTCCGGGAGTCCCGGCTCCCACTCCCGGCCATAGGGGGTGAGGGTGAAGTGAAAATAAAAGGGATATCCCATCCGTCGGATTTCCCGCAGAGGGCCGGAAAGCAGCGGGGCGGGGTTTTTGGTCCAGAAGACCAGAAATTCTGCGTGTTCCCGGTCGAGAGAGACTCGACTCAGCCGGTGGGGCTGGCGCGGCTGCGGCACAAGGGCGTAGCCCTCCCGCAGCCGGTTCATCAGCCAGCGGGAATAAAAGGCGGGGAGATCGGTGCGGCGGCTGATGCTGATAATCATAAGCGCTCCTCCTCATACCGGGGCCAGGTGGGACGGATGAAGAGGAAGGAGCTAATCCAGCCCGGCGACTGCATCCACGGGCAGGGAGAGGACGACGCCGTGGGCATCGCTCTGCATGCCGCACCGCTCATTGATGGCCTGCATGATGGACCGTTTTTCCCCATTGCGGGCGAGAATGATGACCACCTCCCGCTCTTGCTGGACACTGATTCCCCAAAATTTTAACGTTTCTTCGTTTCCTACACGGCGACTGTGGAAAACGGTGCCGCCCGAGGCGCCCACAGGACGGGCGGCCTCCATCACCTCTTCGCTGTATCCCTGATTGACAATCGCCATAATCATGGCGTAACGATTTTCCGACATTTCCGCATCCTCCCTTACCGGCGGCTTATCCGGCGCTTCCGGCTGCAGTGGCTCAATCAGCCGAATCAGGCGGCCGCAGCTGCCAGACAGGGCGACCGTGAAGGCTACGCCGCTGTTCGGGGTGCCAAGCAGCAGCCGCTTTTGCAGCTTTTTGAGCATCTCATTCGCAAAGGGCTTTGGCATGATACTCATCAGGACGTTTTTTTCGACACTTCCGAGCCCCAGCATATCCATCATCTCGCCGGAGGCGGTTCCCTGGGCGCGGAAATGATATTGCACAGGCACCTGTCCCTCACAGAACAGCTCTCCTGCCTTGTCGGAAAGCCGGGGTGTGGTGATCAGAAAGAGTATCCGAAAAGCCGCTTTTTTAGGATCAGTGATCATTTGAATTCCTCCTCAAATTCAAGGATTTCATCCATATCCCCAAAGGAGGCCCTGTCCTTCAGCACGGTCTCTTCCACCTTTTTCAGCTTGAACTGATACCAGAGTCCCATGATCTGCACCGCGATGAGAGGGGTCAGAGCGACCAGCGCCACCACGCCGAAGGCGTCGGTCATGATGTTGCCGCCAACCGATTCACAGGCGCCGATGCTGAGCGGGAGCAGAAAGGTAGCGGTCATCGGGCCGCTGGCCACTCCGCCCGAGTCAAAGGCAATTCCCACAAACATTTTGGGAACCAGACGGGACAGCAGCAGCGCGACCAGGTAACCGGGAATGACAATCCAGTGAATCGGCAGAGCGGTCAGGACGCGCAGCATCGCCAGCCCCACACTGGCCGATACGCCGACCGACAGACACCGGTTCATGGATTTAGCGGATACGGCGCCGTTGGTCACGCCCTCGACCTGATGATTCAGAACCTGTATGGCCGGTTCGGCCTTGACGATATAATAACCGATCAGCATCCCGATGGGGATCAGCAGCCATTTCCACCCCTCAGAGGCGATCCGGCTGCCCAGCAGGGAGCCGACCGGAGAAAAGCCGACATTGACACCGCAGAGGAAAAGAACCAGCCCGACATAGGTGTACGCGAAGCCGACCGCCACCCGCAGAATTTGCCGGCGCTGGTAACGGCGGCCGGTCAGCTGAAAAATGACGAATACGGCCACCACAGGAAGCAGTGAAATCAGCACCTCCTTCGCGTAGACAGGCAGGCTCAGCAGAAATTCCCACACCACATCCCGTGTGGTGACCACATCCGCCACACCGGCGGCGATGTAGGCCGTCTCCGTTGGCGTGTAAAACCGTCCGAGGATCAGCACAGCCAGAATGGGACCGACGCTGGAAAGCGCCACCAGGCCGAAGCTGTCATTCGCGGCATTTTTGTCTCCGCGGACAGAAGCCAGACCGACGCCCATCGCCATAATGAAGGGAACAGTCATCGGGCCGGTGGTCACTCCGCCGGAATCAAAGGCGACCGCCAGAAAGTCCTGCGGAACAAAAAAAGATATTCCCATCAGGAGAAGATACAAAATCATGAGGATAGTGGACAAATGGATTTGAAACACGATGCGGAGGATGGCCAGCGCCAGAAACAGACCGACACCAGCCGCCACCGTCAGGATCAAAACCTGATTGGGAATGGAAGGAACCTGCTCCGCCAACACCTGCAAATCGGGTTCGGCGACGGTGATAATGGCGCCCATGGACAGACCGATCAGAATCATCAGAGGAATCCGGCGGGTTTTGGAGATCTGGACGCCGATTCCCTCCCCCAGGGGGGTCATGGCCATTTCCGCGCCCAGCTGAAAAAAGCCCATACCTGCCACCAGCATGACCGCTCCCACCAGAAACATCACCATGGTTCCCAGCTCCATCGGAACCAGCAGCACACTGAGCAGCAGGACAATACCGGTAATGGGCAGGACAGCGGAGAGCGATTCCAGCGTTTTTTCTTTAAGCTTTGGGTTCATGCGGCGCCCCCTTTCGCGAAAATCGGTTTTGGAGGGGAGGCGTTTGAAAAAACGAACAGCGTTACCAAAGATAAGCCGTAAAAAGCACTTCCAAACATATCCCCATTTTATCGTAACATAATTGAAAAAGGAAAGCAACCGCACCCTGAAGAATCCCCTTTTAAGAAAGGTGCTGAACCCCAAAACACCGGCTATTTCACCAGGCGGCCCTTGACTTGCTTCAGAGCGGATCTATCATCAGAGTAACCAATTCCGATTGAACGGTGGCTGTTTGTAAGGACAACACGCCCCTTTGTAATATAGGGAGAAATCATTTTGCAAGTCGGCTTTTAGTAGCACCAGCAGGAAAAGGATCCCTTGTTCCTGAGTCTTTCGGTGCTTCTGCTCCCTCTGGTTTTCATTAAATCAGCCAAATGGGGAGTTCACGGTATAGCCCGCTCTCCGCCTTTATGAAAACGGTAAAGAAGCAAGAGGGAATTTACCGTTTGCAGGCGAAGTGAAAAGAGAGTCTGGAAAGACGCCCGCTCTGTATAAGATACGCCTGCGGAGCATCTTCTCCTGCAGGCGCAAAGGTGTCATCTTCTTTCTTTTTTGATGGCGGCGTGGGGGAACCAACGGCCTTTATTCAGATACTTCCCCTACCTCACGGTACTGATAGACACGGCTGTAGTCTTTGGTCTCGGGGTCCTTGACGACCTCTGACCGGTTGCGGTACAGCAGGCGGACAATCGCATATACGTCGATCCAGATTTCGTTATCGCTTTCCTTTTGCGATTCGTCAAAAATCAGCTCCAGACCGAAATGGAGATGGGGCACATCAATATTGTTGGTGTTTTCTTTAGGGCTGTAGCCGGTGTGACCCAGATAGCCGATCACATCGCCCGGATTGACCACGGAGCCCTCCTGAAGTGACTTATGAAAGGGAAAATTCTGCCTCAGATGAGCGTAGTAATAATAGCGTTTTTTATCAAAGCTCCGGATGCCGATCCGCCAGCCGCCGTATTGGTTCCAGCCGATGGCCTCCACGGTGCCGCCCTCCACAGCGATAATGGGGGTGCCGGTAGCGCCCATCATATCGTGCCCAAGATGACGGCGTTTGTATCCGTAGGAACGGCTGCTGCCAAAATCGTCGTAGTCGTTGTAGGGATAGTTTTTGGCGATAGGGGAAAAGGCCTTCAATCCATATTTTCTTTCCCAGCGCCGGCCGCCCTCCGCATCGGCGTCCTCCACCTCTATTTCATATTCGCCGATCAGTCCGCCCAGAGCGGCATGATATGCCTCGTAGAAATAGGTGTAATTTTTAAGCTTTTCCGTCAGTTCCGCCATGCTTTTGCCCTCACGGAGCTGACTGGCAATTTCATCCAGCCGCTCTGTTTTGAAGCCGCTGAAATTGCCGCCGCATCGTGTCGCGACATAGGCCAGCAGCTCGATCCAGTCAAGGGAGACGCCGTCCTCCTCAGAATGGGAGTGGATATCCAGCTTCATGGCGTATTCCAGCGCTTCATAAGGAACGTTGAAATCCACCCATTTGATAAAGTCTCCTTTTTCTTCCTTTTCCTCAGCGGCCTGCACAGCCCGGGCATAGGCCAGGCCGCTTCCCGTAAACAATACCGCCGCCGCCAGTAGGCCGACAGCAATCTGGCGCAGCCGCTTTCTACCAATCAGAAGATACATGATGTCCTCCCGCTTCTTCCTGTAAATTCAGCGTTTCCCGCCTTTGATTTATCTATATGTGGCAAGGGGCGCAGACATGACGGAAGAGAAAAGACGGGAAAAACAAGCCGCCCCTCTGTCAACGTTGACAGAGGGGCGGCTTGTTTACGGAAGTTATGCGTAATACTCAGCAAAGCCCTTGCGGAAGGCTTCCATCAGATCCTTATCCTTGATATCAAGGCTATAGTGATTGACGATCTTGGAACCGTCTTCTGTGTAATCGTTCGCGCTGAACCAGATGCCATATTTGATCTGGGGCAGGCTCTCAATGTCCTTAAATGTCTGGGCGATCCAGTCGAGCTGCTGCTGCTTCAGAGTTCCGTCTCCGCGCCCACAGGCAAATTCCGGAATCGCCATCGGCCAGTTTTCCTGGAAGAACGGGGCGAACTGCCGGATATTTTCAGTATACATTTCTTTCCAGGAGGGGAAGCCCTTATATCCGGAGCAGTAGGCGGTCAGACCAATCACATGGACAGCCTCAATCGGGGGCAGATAATTGATCCAGTTGGACCATTTGCCCGGAGGGAAGCTACCCGACTGAGGATTGAAGACCCAGATAGCGTTGTTGACGCCCTCTTCTTTGCAGATATTGTACAGACGCATCCAGGATTCCACAAAGGAATCCGCATCCACCATGTTGACCAGAGCGCAGTAGGTGGTCCAGTCGGAGTTCATTTCGTTGTTGAGGCGCAGCAGGGTGGGCTGGCCGTATTCCTTCAGCGCGCGGGCAAAAGCACGCAGCGTTTCGTCCTTTTCACCGCGCAGAATATCCAGCACGGGCGTATATCCGCCCAGGTCGGTGTTGTTGGAGGTGGTGTACTGATAAGACAGCTGCAGGATTTTGCCGTCCTCATGGATCTGCCGGGCGAGCTCCAGCGGGAACTCGTGCTGAAGATGGATATATTGGGACATGATCGGGAAATCATAACCTACCTTTTTCTCCATATTGGGAATCTGGATGTTATAGCCGGTGGAGGCCATGTTGGACTGGAAGATACCCCAGTTCATCTTTTTCTGGCTGCACAGCGTGTCATAGAGGGCTTTGGTTTCCGGCGTCCAGTTTTCGTCGATAGTGGGGGAATCGAATTCCGGAAGCGGGGCAAACATGGCCAGGCCCTTTTGGGGGATCCGCTCGAAGGAGTTCAGAATCTCTTCCAGGTTTTCGATGGGACCGGTGGAACGGAACAGGAAATGATAGAAGGTGGTGCGATTGGAGTAGAGGTTCACATAGGTGTAATGGTCCTTGCTGCCCTCCGGCATGTCTTTCAGCTGCATCCGGATGATTTGAGCGGTGAACTCGCCATAGGTCTTGGTCTCAACCGGCTGCAGCGGGGAGACCCGGTTCAGCGCCTGCCATCTTCTGTCCAGCAGGTGCAGGTTGACATACTCCTCCAGATGCTCCTCCGCCGACGGCTTTTTCAGTTCTTCGGTGGTGATGGTGAGGACCATATCGTCGGAGGTATACCGCACGCGGATGGGGCTGTAAGAAAAGTCTTGCTTCCAGCTGGCGGGAAGGTCGAGAATATAGCCGTCGGGATAATTGACCACCCGCTGGGTATCGCCGGAGTAGTAGATAACCTTATTATCCTTGGCCTCCACTATCTCGGTGGCCGCTGAACGCTCGCCGTTTTCATAAAGCTCCATTTTGTCAATGGTGCCCAGTCCCTCTATCTGAGAGGCTTTCTGCAGGCCTGTGCGGACAGCAGTCAGCTCGCTTTCACTGGGAGCGGGGGATGGGGCGGGGCCGTTCTGATCGGTACAGCCCGAGAAGGTGAACAGCAGACAGGCGGCCACGCCGGCCGACAGCAAACGCCGAATACTGTGTTTTTTCATCGTTTTACTCCTCTGTTATGTTAGTAGACGGAGCGGACAATCGCTCCGTCCCGAGTCCCTGATCCGATGCCTGGACGGGCCCCGGGATGTGTGCGGCGAAAGGATTTACTTCTTGCTGCCGGAGGAATCGCCGCCGCTGCGTTTGCGGATGATGATAACAGCCACAACAATGGCCGCGGCCACTACCACAATGGCGACCACCACCAGAATGGCGGCCAGATTGTCTGCATTGTTCTGGCTGCCGTCGCCAGAAGGGCTGTCTTTTTTCGTGGTGGGGGTTTTCAGAGGACTGGTGATCAGGGTGACATTGGGATCCGGCTCATAGCCCGTGATCATGCTCATGTCCAACCGGACACCCTCCGGATCATTCGGGTCATCATTGCCGATGGCCAGCTTGTTGATGGTCAGGGTGCCGCTGACCCCATCCGGTGTGGTATCCACAATATAGAGGCCGATGTGGGGGGCCATCACCGGGTTAATACCAGCCAGAGCAGGCACCTCTTTCTCAATAAACTCCTTCAGATTGACTTTGCCCTGATAGGTACCTGCCTTGCCATCGTAAGCCGGGGCTATCGGCTGCTGAGCCGACATATTGGCGGTGGCGATAAGCTTAGCCAGACCGAATGGCTGGCCGTTGATGGTGAAGTTGATATTCCACTCGGTATCGCAGGTCAGGTCAAAATACAGATACGGGTTTTTTTCGAGATCAAGGGTGGGCATCAGCTCGACATGCATGGTGGCAATCCGGACCCAGCGGTTTTTGGCTTTGGCGGAACGCCGGATTTGGATGGCGCCGTTTTCCTTGACTTCTGTGATCGTGTAGGCATCCTCACCGTTCAGCTCGACATAGGCGTTGTCCCCACCGGTTTCTGACTGCCAGAAATTGGGCTCCACAATCGGGACGATCCCCACGCCGCTGTTTTCCTGGGCCGCGGTCGAAATGGCGGCCGCTGAAAATAACAGCGCAGTGGATAAGAGGAGACAGGCTGTTTTTCGGACAAATTTCATCAATAGCTCTCCCTTTTCAAAAATAACCTGCCGCCGGCGAAGCCGAATGCCCGGCCGCCGGCGATAGACACGTACGAGAGTCTGAACAACTGTTTCCAGCGGCTGTTGAATGGAGACAGCTGTCAGACCCTTTTGCCTCTCATTATAAGGTTATTTTTTCCGGTATACAAGAGGGTTGCCTAAATTCCTCAAAATAGTTGACAGAAAATTAAAGAAAAGTTTGAGAATTCCGGGTCTTCTGGTGCTTTGAATACAGCAGGAAGGGAAAACCTTCCTGCCGGAGTCTATTCCAGGGAGGTGGATTCGGGCTGACCGAACCATGAGCCGATTTGACGGCACAGGCCTTCAAAGAGCTCCACCGCTTTGAAACGGACCTCGTATTTTTGGGGCTGAGTGACGATATCCTGTTGCACTGGGTCCAGCACATCGTCCAACGCGGCGCTCTGCTCCGCTGCAGAGACGCACAGCGGCGGAAAAACCATACACCACCAGTTTTTCCCTTTTCCTTCACCGATGGTAATACGCAAAGCGTCGTACATACCGGCGGGCAGGGTGATAGAACTGCTGTCAGCTCCTTCATAATGGCGGGTAGTGAAATACATATGGCACAGGCTAACGGTTACCTCATAGGAATATCCCTCCGCACGGACGCATTCCCGGGCGGCTTCCTCCAGCGTGGAAAGCTGTTCGCGGGCCAGCGCCAGCGCCTCCCCTTCGTTCGCCGCGCCGTCAAATAAACCCTGCGCGGCGCCGATGACAGCATCGCGGACCTTCAGCTTGAGCTGCTGATCCTCCTCGCTGTCCGAATGGGCCAGCACATGCAGACGAAGCACCTGTTCGCGTATTCGGGCACATTCTCCCGCAAAGCCGCATATAGAGAGGAGCAAAGAGAGGACCACAGCCGCTGAGACGGCCTTTATCAGCCTGTTCATTCGGAATACCGCCTTTCGGTGTTGTTTTTTATGTTGGTATCCGAAGTATGGGCGTCTTCCGGGACTTTATACAGAATGACTGGAAAATACAGGAAGCCCCATGCAGAACAAGACAGAAGGGGTGTTGACATAAATCATTTATAATGATATATTGATCATAAAAAATGATGAGGAGGGAGTTGCATGTTGATTTTGCAGATTCTCAGATGCCGCCAGGGGCTTACCCAGCAGGAGCTGGCCTGTCGGGTGGGTGTGGGCCAGGCGGCGATTTCCATGTGGGAAGGGGGCACCAACCGTCCCCGGGCGGACCGGCTTCCGGTTTTGGCTGAGGCGCTGAGTTGTACAATCGACGACCTTTTTACCGAGGTGAACGAAGAGGAGGCGGTTCGTTGGGCATTGTCCGGGTCCGCCTGCCGTCCCCTGAAGCACGAAGAAAAACAGGCGGAACAGTCATAGTGGACAAGCGCCAGTCATATATTGCAGCGGACATCAGCGATAAAAAAGAGGAGGGGAAGCTATGCTGGCCGGAGAATTGGTCAGACTGGCGGGATATTTGCCGGAGGACACCCCTGTCTGTCTGCATGTAGAGCAGCTGATTCGTCTGCAGGCGGAGGAATGGAATGGAGGCGCCAGTGGTTATTTTGAGGGTGATTTTGAGGTTGAACGGGCAGAGACCATAGCGGGATATGAGGGAGAACGACCGGCTGTTTTTCTGGTTCTTTCCGCCGGTGAAAGACTGTAGCCGAAGCTGCCCGGCAGCAAAGAAAAGAAGGGGATCCTGCCGGCTGAAAAAATTTGGCATTGGCAGGATGGGAAAAATGCGGGCTATATGGTACAATGACCACGGCCCAACACTTCTGCGCACGTAACGCCCGATGGCCGTGGTCTCGAAAATGCCTGCCGGCATTTTCCCCAACTTCATGGTACAATGACCCCGGCCCAGTGCTTCTTCTCACGTAACGCCCGATGGCCGTGGTCTCGAAAATGCCTGCCGGCATTTTCGGGAGCGCCGCCGGGAAGCGCTGGCAGAGAAAAGGGCCGGGCGGCGCGCTTGGGTATTCTTCCGGGGATGAGTGCTGGAGGCCGTCCCCGGGCCTGTCCGCCCTGGAAATGTTTTATAGGTGATGATCCGGAGGATGGAAAACTGCCGCCGGGCCCCTTCCGGCAAAAGTCTTTTCCGACAGGATGACAATGGGGAGGGCTTCGGCAATTCCGAGCGCGGACAGCGAAGAACATTTTACCGTGGGCTGATCTCCTGGACAACTTCAAAAGAAAAGGTGATGATGATGGAGAACCAACAGGTGATTCCTTTCCTGCCGGAAGAGTTCTGGTATGGTCTGAGGGCGGCGGACGGAATCCGAATGCCCCTGTCCGCTGACTCCGATTATGAGGCGGACATTGACCCAAACCAGGACTGCAACCAATGCGCCCCCCTGCTGCTGTCCAGCCGGGGACGGTATATTTGGTGCTGCGATGGTTTTCAGGTGAACTGCCGCGGAGGAGCGCTCCATTTATCATGGAGCCGGGGGAAGCCGGCGCTGTATCAGGCAGGGGAGACGCTCCGCTCCGCGTTTTTGGAGGCGCGCAGACGCTTTTTTCCCTCTGACGGACGTATCCCGCCGGAGGAGTTTTTCCGAAAGCCGCAATATAATACCTGGATTGAGCTGATGTACAATCAGAATCAGGCGGATGTGCTGCGATACGCCCGCAGCATTCTCGAAAATGGGTTGCCGGCGGGCATTCTTATGATCGACGATGGCTGGGCGGAGGACTATGGCCGATGGCGTTTTCATCCAGCGCGTTTTCCTGACCCCGGGTCTATGGTGAAGGAACTGCACGGTCTTGGCTTTCGTGTGATGATGTGGGTTTGCCCATTTGTGTCGCCGGACAGTGCGGAGTTCCGCCAGCTGAGGGAACGGGGGCTGCTGGTCCGGGAGGCAGAGGACCGGCCGGCGGTGCGGGAATGGTGGAATGGGTGCTCCGCCGTGCTGGACCTGTCGAATCCGGAGGCGGACGCCTGGTTTCGGGGAGAGCTGGATTCTTTGATAGGGGAGTATGGGATCGACGGCTTCAAATTTGACGCGGGGGACGGCCAGTTTTATCGAAACAGTGACAAAACCTTCGGCGGTGTGTCTGCCAATGACCAGACACGCCTGTGGGGGGAGCTGGGCGCACGGTATTCCTATAACGAGTTTCGGGCCTGCTACCGCTGTGCGGAGCTGCCGCTGGTGCAGCGCCTGGCCGACAAATACCACAGCTGGGGAGGGAACGGCGTCGCTTCCCTGATTCCCAATCAGGTGATGCAGGGGCTGCTGGGCTATGCGTTTACCTGTCCCGATATGATTGGCGGCGGCGATTTCCTCAGCTTTTTGAATCAGAGCGATTCACTGGATGAGGAGCTCTTTGTCCGTTATGCCCAGTGCGCGGCATTGATGCCCATGATGCAGTTTTCCGCTGCGCCGTGGCGAGTGCTGTCGGCGGAGAACGCGGCCCTGTGCGTTGAGGCGGCCCGGCTACATCTTTCCTTTGCCGACAGGATTGTGGAGCTGGCCCGTCAGACGGCTCGGACAGGAGAGCCGGTGGTTCGGCATATGGCGTATCAGTTCCCCGGCGAAGGATTTGAGCAGGTGGACGATCAGTTTGTTCTGGGGGAGACGCTGGTGGTAGCCCCTGTTTTAAAAAAGGGAGGAAGGGAACGGCTGGTCCGCCTGCCACGGGGCCGGTGGCGGCATGACGACGGAACCGAAAGCGAAGGGGGCATCGTGAAGGTAAACGCCCCTCTTTCCCGGCTGCCGCGGTTTGAAAAAATCGGATAAAGCACTGGACCGGTCCCTGCTGTTTTCTGCTTTTGATGTCTCGCAGCGCGGTCTATTCCTCCGCGCTGCGAGTGGGATTTTGCCGGGCTCCTGCAGGGCAGGGCCGCCGCTTTCTGTATAACACATAGACGAAGGTCGGGAGAAGGAATGCGCGGCAGCGGAGAGAGCTCTTCACCGGCAGGCGTTGGGGAACGCCCCTACGGCCAGGGAGGATTGATGGAGTACCTTGATTGAAGAGCGGGAACCGGCTCTGCTGATATTTCCGGACTGAAAGAGCAGCCCCTGATTATCGGACAGCTGTTCCTTGCGGGCTGGTCCCCTCTTTGGTCCGCTGAACGGAATTCAAAAAATTGGGCAGGAACGGGATAAAAGGGAAGAGAGAAAAACGAAAATGGTCTTGACAAGCCGGACAGAACCTGTTATATTAATCCTTGCGTTCCGAAGGCCCAGTTTTTACAGGGGGGAATTCCCGAGTGGCCAAAGGGGGCAGACTGTAAATCTGTTGTCACTGACTTCGGTGGTTCGAATCCACCTTCCCCCAC
>JAAWCO010000065.1 GCA_022793315.1 Clostridiales bacterium
GAAATAACCGCCCAACCCTAGCAAAGTTAGCGGTTATTTCTTAGCTGTTAACAGGGGCAACCGCCTGTCAGCAGTGCCACTCCTTATGCTTTAGTATAGGTGGAACTGCCTGCATTGTCAAGCAGAAGCTTCCCCCGCTCTTTATTGAGGGCGGGGGAATTCTTATACCCAAAAATAAAAGGAGGAATGCGTATGATCGGGTTTACCTTTCGCGGGAAGCACTGTTACAACGATTACGGGCTAGTGATGCGGTCGAAGGATCGGACGGTACTCCCCTCCCGGCGAAAACGGCAGCTGGAAATTCCGCTGCGCCACGGCATGTATGATTTCGAGGGCTCCACCTACAACGATCGGGTGATTCAGGTGGATTGCTTCCTTGACGGGGGAAGCGGGCCGGAGCTCCGGCGGAAAATCCGCCGGATTGCCCTCTGGCTGTCCGAGCCGGGACGGCTCCGCTTCGATGATGAGCCGGAGCTGTCGTATCAGGCACGGATTTACTCCGCCATCTCGCTGGAGCAGGTGCTGGCCGCAGGATTATTTTCGCTGCTGTTTGAGTGTCGGCCCTTTGCGCGGGGAGCGGAGATGTCAGTCTCTGCTCCCATTACGAAGTCCGGCCAGCAGGTAGGCATTTCTTACGGCGGCACACAGCCGGCAGGCTGCCGGATCGTGATCGAAAACACCGGGACCACAACGGTATCCGGCATCATGCTGAGAGTCAACGGGAGGAATGCTTTATGATGTCCCAATACGGAGAAAGGGCGGTGCTGAACGCGCTGAGGGGGACGCCTTTCCGCGCAGAACAATTGTATCTGGGCCTGTTTGTCTCACCGCCTACCAGCGTAACGGCGGGAAAGGAGCCGGATGATCCCCGCTATACCCGGCTGCGGATGGAGCTGACGGAACCCCGGCAGGAGGGCAGCGCCGCGATAGCGGTCAATGCACAGGACTGCACCTTCGCGGCGGCGTTTACCCACTGGGGTCCGGCGACGCATTTCGGCCTGTTCGACGCGGTGAAAGGCGGCCATCTGCTGCTGTATGGCGAGCTGGAACAGCCCCTGAACATCCATAAATGGGAGGCCCCTGCCATTCCGGCGGGCTCTCTGAAGGTGACAGCGAGGTGAAGGTATGGATTTGACCCTTTCCTCCCGGTTCAATCGGACCGGGTTCGGACGGATGTCCTTCAATATCAATTCTCAGGTATTGCCAGCGCCGGCCTCCGGGAAGGCCGGTATGGAGCTGACGGCGGAGCTGGACGCGGTCATTGCCCGCACCGCCTGCCTGTCCTGCTCACTGGCCCCCGGGGACGTGCTGGTGATTGACACCGAAAATTATCAGGTAACCCTCAACGGAGAGACGGTGACGGAGTGCTGTCAGGGCGAGTTTTTCCCGATTCCCCCCGGGGAATCCATCCTCTCTTATTGGGATGAGGTGCTCAGCAGGCGGCTGCAGATGACCGTCCAGTGTACAGAGCAGTATATATAACGGTATACCGTGAAAGGAGTGTTGACATGGTTCCTCCCGTCGCTATCAAGCAGCGTGACCGGAAAACCGGAACGCTGAAAACGCTGGCGTGGCTGGAAAACGCCCACAGCGTCAAATACAGTCTGATCGCCAACGGGATTTCCACCTGTTCCTTCCGTCTGCCGGCGGACGACCCGAAGGCCCGGTATATCCAGCCGCAGAGCCTGATTGAAATCACCGATAATGGTGAGACCGTTGGGCTTTTCTGTATATATGACCGCCTGCTGATCAAGGAGGATGAGGGTGTTTTGGTAGAGGTGCAGGGCCGGCATGTGATCCGCCTGCTTCAGGATAAGCTGCTGTTTTCGCTGCACCAGATAACGGGCCGCCCCCTCCCGGAGGTGATCCGCTATATTTTGGAGGCCGTGGATGAAAATGGCGGACGAAAACAATCCGACTGGGTGTTGGGCAACTGCGACTATGACAACGTAATTGACTATCTGTTCGAGAACGTCACCCTGTACGATGCCCTGCAGACCATCACAGAGAAATGGCAGGAGCCCACTCTGTGGGTATACGATACCAGCGTATATCCCTTCCGCCTCAGCCTTCGACGCATGCCGCAGGAGCCTGGCGCGGAAATTCGCAGCGGCCGCAATCTGGTCTCCCTGTCTATAGAAAATGAATATGGGTGCATCGCCAACCGCTGTTACGCACTGGGCGCAGGAGAGGGGATCAATCAGCTCGGCATCATGAATGCAGAGAATCTGGAAGACGACGGCCAGCCGAAACGAAACGGGCATTATTATGTGCAGGATGACGCCAGCATCGCAAAATATGGTCTGCGTGAGTCGCTGATCATTGACCGGTCGGTCAGTGACGCCCCTCTGCTGCTGATGGAGGCAAAAAAGAGTCTCAGCGACAGCCGCGACCCGGCGCCGATCATCAAAGTGAAGGCGGCGGATTTGTGGAGTCAGACCCGGCAGCCACGGGATCACTTTATCCCCGGGGAAATCGTCCGGATCGTGGACCCGGAGCTGGATTATCACGACGAGATGCGCCTCTGGCAGGTGAGCAAGGGAGATCTGACCGGCAATCCCGGAGAGGTGGAGCTGGTCATCGGCCGGGTATACAACACGGTATCCGGGGCTATCGACAAGGTGTACCGCCGTGACCAGCAGGAGAAGAGAAGCAGCCAGGGGGCCACCAATGTGTGGAGTCAGTCCTTCGGGGACAATGCAGATCGGGAGCATCCGGTGAAAATCGTGTTTCGGCTGCCGGATGATCTGCTGAATGTCAACAAATGTGTACTGGATTTTTTGGTGACGCCTTTCCGGGCATATGAACGCGGCGCGGACGGCGGCGGCGGCGGCACGGTCGGCATGACGGCGGATACCTCCAGCGCGGCCGGAGGCGGTGAGACGATCAGCATCAGCAGCACCGATACCTCCGCTGAGGGGGGCGGGCAAACAATCGGGATCAGCGCTAACGCTTCATCGGCGGACGGCGGAGGCGATACCAGCGAAGAGCAGTCCGCGACCTACACGCAGTTCTGGCAGCCGGGGACCGGAGGCGCTCCGGGGTACTATGTCCAGACCAACACCAAATGGTCCTATCACGACGAAAACCCGGAAAACTGGCTGACGGAACCGTCCAATCGGTACAAGGACGACGGATACATGAAATCGGCCTGGCCGCTGGCGCCGTTGGCGCAGGGAACGATAAGCGCCTTCACGTTATACCAGCACTGGCATCCTCACACCCATGCTTTGCCCGCCCACCGGCACAGCATCGTTCATTCCCATACGCTGCCCCAGCACCGGCACAGCATTGTTCATGCCCATACCCTGCCGATGCACACCCATCGGATCAACCATGAGCATAAGCTCCCGGAGCATACGCATGAGCTGGAATATGGCATTTATGAGGAGCCGACACTGGCGGTGGCAGGCGTCCGAATCCATGTGGATGGGAAGCTGCTGGGGTCGTACAGCCTGACAGGGGATGGGGTGGATATTTTGCGGGCGCTGCGTACAGACAGCAACGGCCGGGTGGTGCGCGGGCGGCATACGGTAGAACTGACGCCCACGCCGTCCAATACCGGAGAGGGGCTGTGCAAAATCGACGGCGCCCTGTATATCCAGTGCTTTGTACAGTCGCGTGGGGACTATGCTATTTAATGTGAATCTTAACCGCCCGGGAGGGCGGTTATTTTGATGAGGAGTGATGTTTATGGCAACCATTTATCCAGCACAGGCGAACAGTCCGCAGACGAGCCTGAAAAATGCCATCACAGCAGCAGCAACCACCCTGACACTGGCTGATGCTTCGCTGCTGCCAGCCCCGCCCAATCTGGCGGTGATCGGGGTAAACGACGAGTGCGAAACCATCCGGTACAGCGGACGAACGGGAAACCAGTTAACCGGCGTTACGCGGGGACTGGAGGGAACAGCCAGAGCGTGGCCGGCCGGGACGGTGATCGCCCGCAATTTTACGGCGTGGGATTTCAACAATCTGGCGGAGAATCTTACCGGTAAGGTATCGCCGGACGACATCACCCGGTTGGTCCCGCTGCACACAATGGAACGAAGTGATGATCCGACCGACTGCTGGAAGGTATCGCCGGGGCTCCATATTCCGGACGGCGGACCAGTAATAGGGATGACCATCCGGGCGGTATGGGCGGAGGAGTGGGACGCCTCTGTCCCGATGTGGTGTCTGGGTGATCTCGTCCCGCTGGAGCCTGCCGGGATCTATCCGGCGGGGACCTATCTGCTTTCCCTTATCTATTCCGGCGGGCGCATGAGCTGGCACATTCAGGGCGCGGACAAGGCGGATAAAACCGATATCACCACGGTCATCCCTTCGGTGGTTCTCGACTGCGACTATGGCGGGGATTTCCGATATGAAGTGATGAGCGATGAGCGACACATCCTCCTCACTGGTGAAAAGGGTGCGGCCATACGGGTAACCGGCTTTCGCGGGGTAGGAGATACATGGCGGGCCAACGACTACAACGGCCCCGTGACGAGCATGTCCCAAACCTATTACAAGCTCGACACTTATATAAACGGAAAATGGGTTCTCTGCCCCATCCGTCCGGGCGGGACATATCCCACTGACGGGGTGTATCTGCTGGTATTTGACGGGGAGGCGTGGCAGATTCAGGATACACTGGAGCGGTTTGGCGGGACAGTGAACGGGCCGCTGGAGGTCGGCGGGACGCTGACGCAGCAGGGCGCTCCTGTGGCCGTCGAGGATGCCGTTGCCCCCGCGCTGACGGGAACAGCCTCCGGCACGTCGCTGCGTCTGGTCGATGCGGCGGCGGGGACGCGGCTGCGCTCCCTCCGATTCACCGGGAAGCTCACCGAAACGGTGGAGGGTGAAAAGGGGCCGGACAATCCTTCCACCCTGACGGGAGTGAAGCCGGCGGCTGTGCAGGCGGGGGATTCCACCTTCCCGCTGCCGCTGACAGCGCCGCTGTACAACATGCCATTAGGCCCGGCGTACAAATTCGAGGACAGCTTCGACGCGGTGAGCGGAGTTCTGACCAGACGCCTCGGTGTTAAAACATTCACCGGGAAAGAAAACGATGTCTATTATTACAATAATGAGCAGGCTAATTCAGAAACAAAGAAAAGCTTTTATTATGTTCTCCCCGGTGGACTGCGCGGAAAAATAGAAGGGCGCTGTACCCACTTTCGATGGAGACATGAGGCACCGCCCATCTGTGAACCGGGGGAATATGGCTCAGCAAAAGGGGGTCCTCTGGCCATGTATTTTACGCTGTCCACAGAAACCATAGGGGCGGCAGCGGGGGATACCCCCTCACAGCTTGAGAGCAAGGTCAAAGCGTGGCTGGCAGCGCAGGCGGCGGCGGGCACGCCGGTGATGATTGTATACGTGCTGGCGGAGCCGGTGACAGAGCAACTGCCCGGGACGGCGGTGCTCCTGCCGGCGTCGGAATGCACCATCACGGCAGGGGGCGCCGCTATGACAGCGGAGTATGTACGAGATACCAATGCGGTGATGGAAAGGATGGTTGCCCCCGCGCTGACGGGAACTGCCTCCGGCACGGCACTGCATCTGACCGATGCAGCGGCGGGGAC
>JAAWCO010000066.1 GCA_022793315.1 Clostridiales bacterium
CATAATCTGTCTATTGTAACTTGCGGTTTAGTTGATAAATATTGTTATTATAGAGGTCCGCATTCTGGTGGAGCAATTTTTGTTGCATTTTCAGGTGTTCCTGATCGTGTGTTTGCTCCCGTTGATGTTCAAAAATTCATATCGATAACGACGCAATGTATTAAACAATTTCATATTGATCATAAAATTTTTGTGGAGGGATTTCTCTCATGGAATGATACAAAATATACATGGAATAATCAAACATTACTCGCTCATTTTCAGCAGGATTTAAAAATTGAGTTTGAACAGGTAAACGACTTTTTGCGTATTTGCTCAATGAATACCGTTTTATCTGAAAAATAGCAAGGTCAGCCGAGCCAGTCAACGGTCAAGATGAACGGCGTATAAATGCGTCGCTGTTGATAGTTCCGCGCCCGCCTTTGCTGATGAGTAATCAAGGCGGGAAAGCCATTTTAGGGCTTTCCCGCCCATTTCCATTTTGGGAGAGTACAGTGAGCGCCTTCGACTTAAAACAAAACTGACGCCGCTTCATATGCGACGCCAGCTTGCTTACTTCCTCTCTTTTACCTTGCGTATTGATAAACGCCTAAAAAATTCCTCTTTCGTTAAAATAACGGCTTGGCAAATTCAGAATCGTTCTTCTTCAAAAAATTTATCGACTTCCGCTATCAGACTCTTTAGCTCTTCATCATCAAAGAAAAACGGGGCCAAATAATTGCTGACAATTTCGCATTTTTTATCAGGGGTTGCTTTACTCCAATGCTTGCATTTTTTCATCAAAAAAATGGCTTGATTTCTGCGGTCAAGTCTGTTGCTTAACTGAAACCAATCTCTCCATTCGTTCTCCCTATCGTTTTCTATCAATAAATCTCTAATTTGGATGTATATATTTGCTATAATGGGACTCCCTGAAATCAATTTGTTATCTGGGGCTGTATGAAATTTTGCTTCTAATAGTGCTTTATGCAAATTGAGCAGGCCGTAATAATCCAATTTAAGACTATATTCTTCCATTATCATCCCTCTACAGAGTAAATTTTTCTATTCCCATTTTCATGGGGAGAGGCGGCTTTAATGGCAGGGGGGATTGGCGGCTGGCTTCTTTCAGCGGGTTAGTCCTTTTCTCTGAAGGCCGGATGACGCAGACGGACGGTGTCCTGCAGGGAAAGCCCATATTTTTTTGCCAGCGCCCTGGCTCGTTCTGCCGTCTCTGTGTGGCAGAATGCCTCCGGAGCGTGTGCGTCGATGCCCAGAATAGCGGCGGCTCCCTCCTGACCGGCAATTTTCCAGAAACGCTCCTGAGGATAGTGCCGGCCTTCATGCAGGCCCAGCAGGTTGATTTCCAGGGGAATGTCCAGCTCCCGTGCCCGCCGGCACAGCTTCCTCATCCCCTCCTCATAGTTGGCTGCAGCTCCTGTGAAGTTCACCAGATCCGGATGCGCCCAGCAGGCGAAACACCCGGTCTCCAGCGCCTCCATTACCTGACGGCAATAGCGATCAAAAAACGCCGGATCCGGGGTGGCGTAACCGGCATAGGCGCCCGTTGTCTCACAGTCCAGAAAGTGCTGTCCCAGCAGGAAATAGTCCAGGGGATAATCCTTCACCATGTCCAGCAGAGCATCAAAACGGGCCGGGAAATATTCTGCCTCCAGCCCCAGATAAATTTCGATATCCTTTCGGTATTCCTCCCGTAGCGCCAGGACCGTCGTCACATAATCCTCCAGCTGGCCGGGACGCATCCGCATGCCGGAAACGTATCCCTTTGGGAAGGGGTACGGCGTATGGTCAGAAAATCCGAGAACCCGGATTCCTCTTTCAATAGCGGCTTCCACATAGGCTCGTTCGTCGCCTTCCGCATGCCGGCAACGCCAGGTGTGTGTATGATAATTGGCAGTCATTCTGTCCCGCTCCCTCCCTGTCTCTTCTCTTTAATTATAAAGGGACCGACTTTTTTTCGCAACCGCCTTTCATGGAAGGTACAGCGGCTGGACTGGCATACGTTGCACAGCGCCGCAAAAACGGGTATAATAACCCTATCAACAGCCGAACCGGCGGCAGAGGGAGTGGAATATGCCCAGCTTCAAAAGCAAACTGCTCAGCGGCACCATCAAGAGTGTGAAGCCGCTGATTACCGGAATGGATATCCCCCGCCAGCGAAAGGGAATGTCGGTGCTGGGTCGCCTGCTGCCAAGGCCGAAGAATGTGAAACTGGAAAGAGATGAGAGGGCCCCGCTGCCGGGGCTGTGGGCGCTTCCGGAGAACGGCGTACCGGGAAAAGCTATCCTGTATACGCATGGCGGCTCCTATGTTTCCGGTTCTCCGGAAACTCATGAGCCCCTGATCTGCCGTCTGGCGGAGCACAGTGGTGTGGCAGTGTTTGCCCATGATTATCGTCTGGCGCCGGAACACCCGTATCCGGCGGCGCTGGAGGATGCGTTGGCCGCTTATGACTATCTTATTTCCTCCGGATACGCTCCCGGCGACATCGTGCTCTGTGGGGATTCCGCCGGCGGCGGACTGACGCTGGCGCTGGCGATGCTTCTGCGGGAAAACGGGAGGACGCTGCCTGCCTCCCTTGTACTGCTTTCGCCGTGGACCGACCTGAGCTGCAGCCTGGATTCCCATGTCAGCCGTGCCGGCTCCGACCCGCTCCTGTCGAGTGAGGAGCTGCGGGGGACGGCTCGCCTTTATGCTGGGGACCGGGAGCTGAAGGACCCCTGCCTGTCGCCCCTGTACGGCGATTTTTCCGGACTGCCGCCGGTGCTGATTCAGGTGGGGACCGACGAGATACTGCTCGATGATTCACGCGAGCTGGCGCTTCGCATGAAGGCGCAGGGGCTGGACGCGGACATTGACCTTTATGAGGGAATGTGGCATGTGTGGCATCTTTATGATGTGCCTGAATCCCATGACGCGATGGATAAAATCAAAGGCTTCGTTTATATGACCGCTCACATCGGCGGTCTGGAAAAGCGCGTTTTCCGTCCCGGCGCGGTCTACCGCCATTTCAAGGGCCGGCAGTATCGTGCGCTTTATACGGCGCGTCACAGTGAAACGGGAGAGGTGCTGGCCGTGTACCAGCAGCTGTATGGCGAACAGAGTATCTGGGTCCGCCCGCTGGAAATGTTTTTGGGAACGGTGGAGCGGGATGGAAGCATGCAATACCGTTTTGAAGAAACAGCGGGGGAGAGCTGACGGAAGAGCTTGGGCAGAAGAGGAAGGGGGCGGCTGGTATGAGCAGGACGGGCAGCAGCTGGATGACGCTGGACAATTCGGCGAAAATCTATCCGGCGGTTATGTCGCGAAGCTGGGCGGCCGTGTTTCGCGTGAGCGTGACCCTGACCGAAACGGTGGACCCGGAGATGCTTCAGACAGCGCTGGAGGACACGGTCAGACGGATTCCCTCCTTCTGCCTGTCGCTGCACCGGGGGCTGTTCTGGTATTATCTCGACGCGAACCGTCTGCCGCCGCGGGTGGAAACGGATGTGGCGAATCCCTGTAAAAAGATTGACAAGCGGGAAAACGGCGGCTATTGCTTCCGGGTCCGCTATTACCGCCGGCGGATCGCGGTGGAGCTGTTTCATTCCATTGCCGATGGAACCGGCGCCATGATTTTTCTGAAAACACTGGCGGCCCGTTATCTGCAGCTGCGGGGCTGTCCCGTTCAGGCGGGGGAGGGAGCGCTCGACTGCACGCAGGAGCCCCGGCCGGAGGAGTGGGAGGACAGTCACACCCGTTATGCCCGGTTTCAGCACCTTCAGGGACGCCGGGAGGATAAGGCCTATCATCCCCATATGGAGCGGCTGCCTTCGCCGTCGCTCCGCGTCATTACCGGCATCCTGCCGGTAGAGAGAGTGCATGAGCGGGCAGGAGCGATGGGGGTGACCGTCAACGATTATCTGGCCGGTGTGATCTGCCATGCCTTTTGCCGGCTGCAGCAGGAGGAGAACAACCGGCGGCAGTATCCGGTCAAACTCAGCATACCGGTCAATCTGCGAAGCTACTATCCCTCTGAAACGGTGCGGAATTTTGCTACCTTTATCAATCCCGGTGTCGATCCCCGATACGGGACGTATTCGTTAGAAGAGACCGTTCAGCAGATTCATCATTTTCTCCGTCTGCGTTTGAATGAAAAGTATCTGAATGCGGTGGTTTCGGCTAATGTAGGCAACGAAACTAACCGGGCGATGCGGATGGTGCCGCTGGTATTCAAAAACTGGGCCATGGCCTTTGCCTATCATCTGTATGGGGAGAGCCGGTATTCGGCGGCTTTTTCCAATCTGGGCATTATGCGGGTGCCCCCGTCGATGGAGCCGTATGTGGAACGATTTGACTTTGTGATGGGGCCGCCGCGCACCAATCTCCATGCCGCGGCGGCGGTGAGCTATGGCGGTCGTCTGATGCTCACCCTGTCCAGCGCCGCCAGACAGACCGAGGCCGAACGCCTGATTTTTACCGAGCTGGTGAAGCAGGGGGTGCCGGTGACCGTGGAGAGCAATCAATGGGAATGACCATGAAAGCGGGGATATCGCATGTCTTATTGTGTCAATTGTGGGGTAGAGCTTGCTCCGGCGGAGCGGGTGTGTCCGCTGTGCGGCGTCGAGGTCTGCAACCCCCGTGCGCCCTATGATCCCGCCGCTCCCAGGCCCTTTCCCAGGGAGGTGGACCGGCTTGAGCCCGTAGCCGGCCGCGCCGGTCTGGCCCCTATTCTGACCCTGCTGATGGCGCTGCCGGCTGCGATTTGTCTGGCCTGCGATCTGGCATATACACAGGGAACGGGCTGGTCGGTGCTGGCGGCGGGGGCCCTGGGGCTGCTGTGGATAGTTACTGTGCCCATGGTGTTGCTCCGGCGGCACAGACTGCTGACCGGTGTGGCGCTGGATAGTGCGGGAACACTGGGATATCTGTGGCTGGTGGAACGCTATACCACTCCGGGTCACTGGTTTATCCAGCTGGCGGTGCCGCTTGTGCTGCTGCTGGCGCTGCTGATTGTGGGGGATATCCTGCTGATTACCCGGGTCATCACCGGCCGCCTGCGGCAGATGGCTGCCGCCGTGGCTTCATCCATTTTGCTGCTGGTGGGCACCGAGGCGGTGGTGGACAGCTATCTGGACGGCCGCGTTGCTCTCTTCTGGTCGCTGCTGGTATCCACGCCCTGTCTGGTCCTGGCCCTGCTGCTGCTGGCTTTTGACCGGCGCAAACGGTTCAAGGAGCAGATGAAAAAACGGCTGCATATGTGAGCTGGACAATATCTGTGTCTTTTTGCCGTCCCGGATGATGACGCCCGGGCTCCCGGCGCGAAAGGCGGGAAAATCCCGATGGGCACGCCGACGGCAGCATAGGGATTCCCCTTCTTATGGTACGACCGGTGGAGCCGATCCGCCGGTTGAAGAGGGATGAGCGAAGAAAAGCTTGTCCTGTCGGAAAAAAGATGGTAGAATAGGTCGGTTATAATTAAGAGATGACGGCGAGGAATGAACAATACCATGGCAAAACGTGAAAATTTACGCAATGTGGCTATCATCGCTCATGTCGATCACGGCAAGACGACGCTGGTGGATCAGATGCTGCGGCAGAGCGGTATCTTCCGTGAAAATGAGCAGGTGGCCGAGAGGGTGATGGATTCGGGTGACCTGGAGAGGGAACGCGGCATCACCATTCTGGCCAAAAACACCGCTGTGAAATACGGTGATACAAAGATCAACATCGTGGATACCCCCGGCCATGCCGACTTCGGCGGGGAGGTGGAACGCATCCTGACGATGGTGGACGGCGTGCTGCTGCTGGTTGATGCGTTTGAGGGATGCATGCCTCAGACCCGCTTCGTGCTGAAAAAAGCGCTGGGTCTAGGCAAAAAGCCGCTGGTGGTCATTAACAAGATCGACCGTCCCGGCGCCCGCCCGGCAGAGGTGATTGATGAGCTTCTCGACCTCTTTATTGAGCTTGGCGCGGACGAGGATCAGCTGGAATTCCCGGTGATTTACGCCTCAGGGCGCGACGGCTATTCCTCTGCCGATCCCGATGCCCGGGAGGGGGATATGACCCCGCTTTTTGAGGCGATTCTTCAGCACGTTCCCGCCCCTGAGGGGGAGTTGGACGGACCGCTTCAGATTTTGTTTTCCAACATCGACTATGATGATTATGTGGGGCGCATCGGCATCGGCCGGGTGGAACGCGGCCGCGTGCGCAATGGTCAGCCGGTGGTGCTGTGCAGGGCTGACGGTACGACCCGCGCCGAGCGCATCGGCAAGCTGTATCAGTTTGAAGGGCTGAAGCGGGTGGAGCATGAATCCGCTGGGCTGGGCGACCTGGTAGCGGTTACCGGTATCACCGATCTGAATATTGGCGAGACCGCCTGTGATCCCGAGCATCCCGACGCCCTGCCCTTTGTACGTATTGACGAGCCGACCATCTCCATGATTTTTCAGGTCAACAACAGTCCGTTTGCCGGACGGGAGGGCAAGTTTGTCACCAGCCGGAACCTGCGGGACCGCCTGTTCAAGGAGGTGGAGACCAACGTCAGCATGCGGGTGAAGGAAACCGACACAACCGATGCCTTTGAGGTGTCGGGCCGCGGCGAGCTGCATCTCTCCATTCTGATTGAGACCATGCGGCGGGAGGGCTTTGAATTCGCTGTCAGCTGTCCCCGCGTCATCTTTAAAAAGGATGAGAAGGGCCGGACGCTGGAGCCGGTAGAGCTGCTGATGATCGAGGTGCCGGAACAGTATGTGGGCCCGGTGATGGAAAAGCTGGGCGCCCGCCGCGCGGAAATTGTCAACATGGGGACGCGCGACACCGGGATGAGCCATCTGGAATTCCGTATTCCCTCCCGTGGTTTGATGGGCTACCGGCAGATTTTCCTGACTGATACGAACGGCAACGGGATTATGAACAGCGTATTTGACGGATACGAACCGTACCGCGGGGACATTCCCCGCCGGGTTCAGGGCTCTCTGGTGGTGTTTGAGACGGGCGAGACCTCTACTTATGGCCTGTACAACGCTCAGGAGAGGGGGACTCTCTTCATCGGACCGGGCGTGCCGGTTTATGAGGGGATGATTGTGGGTGAATCCCCCCGCGATGAGGATATTGCGGTCAACGTCTGTAAGAAAAAGCATGTCACCAATACCCGCGCCTCCGGCTCCGACGACGCCCTGCGGCTGACGCCCCCCACGGTACTTTCTCTGGAGCAGTCGCTGGAATTCATCAACGAGGATGAGCTGGTGGAGATTACACCGCAAAATATACGACTGCGAAAAATCACCCTGTCCCGGGAACAGAGGATGAAGCAGCAGTCGAAAAAGAAATAGCCCCAACCGAAGGAGGAAAAACCGTGGAAAACGAGAAGCGCGTTTATACCATGACCATCGCCGGCCTGGAACGGGAGCTGCCCCTGTGCCGGCTGAACGAAACGCTGAGTATCGCCGCCTTTGTCATTTTCGGCGATGTGGAGCTGACGGTCGCGGCGGCCGGCGAGCTGCTGAAAAAGGCGCCGGAGTTTGATGTCCTCATCACGGCGGAGGCCAAGGGCATTCCTCTGGTATACGAGATGGCGCGTCAGAGCGGTAAAAAATACTATATCGCCCGGAAATATCCCAAGCTGTACATGTCCCATCCCATTTCGGTGGATGTGCGTTCCATCACCACTGATAAGGAACAGACCCTGTACCTGGATGAAACGGAGATGCAGTATATCCGTGGGAAACGGGTGCTGATCGTAGATGACGTGATCAGCACGGGGGAATCTCTTCGCGCCATGGAGGCGCTGGTGGAACGCTCTGAGGGCTGTATTGTCGGCCAGTGTGCGATTCTGGCAGAGGGGGATGCCGTCGGCCGGCAGGATATTTTTTATCTGGAGCCGCTCCCTCTGTTTCCCGGATAATGTGGCGCCGTGCCTGAGCAGGGAGGAATCCCGCCGGTGAGAGGCGGAGCCTGAAAAGAAGGGGAGAGGTATGAAACGGCCGTTTGCCATGGTGGGTCTCGTCTTTTTTCTGTCCCTGATTGCCGCGATGCTGATGGGACTCAATCTGTCGATGACCACGGCGGCTGTTTTTGCTGCGGTTTTCCTTTTTCTGTTAATTTGCCGGCGCATGCCCGGCGGCCGTAACGCGGTACGAACGGGATTTTTAGCGGCGCTGCTGTCGGCGGCAGCCGCTTTTTCTCTATATGGCGGCTATGAGCTGCTGGTATACCGTCCGGTCCTCTCCCTGGCCGGCGGTACAGGCCTTGTCCGCATGCAGGTGGTGGAGCTGCCGGTGCTGAGAGGCAACCGGATTCTCTGTGAGGTATGTGTGCTGGAGGACACGCCAATGGAGGTGACCGGACAGGGGACTTCCCGCCTGCTGCTTTCCAAAGGGACCCGGCTGCGGTTTGGTTATCAGGGGGAGACGGTGCCCGACGCCTATGATATTCTGGAGGCGGAGGTCCGTCTGACAAAGCCGGAGGGGACCTGGTCCTCTGTTTTGAGTGACAAGGGAAACGGCCTGTTTTTGGAGGCGGAGTTGCTGGATTATCGCGGGGAGACGGCCGTCCGAAAGCCGGAGAGGGTTCCGCTGTATGCCTGTTTTCTCCGGCTGCGGCAGCGGGCGGCTGATACCGTGGCCAAATGGGTGCCAGGGGACCCGGGAGGCGTGATTTGCAGTCTGGCGTATGGGTACCGGGAAAACATGTCCGCCGGGCTGAAAAACGATTTCCGCACGGCGGGGATTTATCATTTGCTAGCGGTATCGGGGCTCCATGTGGGACTGGTTGCCCAGGCGGTGATGAGGCTTCTGTCAGCACTGAGGGTAAACCGCCGGCTGTCGGCGCTGCTTGCGGCGGTCTCGGTGCTCTTCTTCATGGCGCTGACCGGCTTTTCTCCTTCGGTAATGCGGGCAGGGCTCATGGCGATTCTGTATTTTCTTGGACTCGCCCTCCGGCGGGAGGCAGACAGTCTGAACTCTCTGGGCCTTGCCCTGCTGGTGATGACGGCGGCCAATCCCTTTGCCGCGGGAGATATGGGGCTATTGCTGTCGGTTCTGTCCACCCTGGGGTTGCTGCTTTTCCTTCCGGCACTGGAACGGGTTGTGGTGGAGCCGCTCCAGCGGAAAACAGCCGGCGTGAGATGGCTGGCAAGGCCGGTAAGCGCCGTATGCGTGACCCTGGCGGCAACGCTGCCCACCCTGCCGGTTATGGCCCTCACGATGCGGCAGATTTCGCTGGTTTCCCCGCTGACCAATCTGGCAGCGGCGCTTCCCGCTGCGGCGGCCATGGCGCTGGGCTGTCTGGCGCTTCCGCTCTCCTTTGTCCCCGTTTTTGAACCGATTCTTCGCGGAACCCTGTTCGCTGCCGGCGTATTGTCCCGCTTTCTGACCCGGCTGGCCGAAACGGCAGGAGGCTGGGAGTACGCGGCAATTCCGGTGGACGAACCCTATCTGCTCCTGTGGCTGCTGACGGTTCCCGTGTTGCTGTGCACCGGATGGGGACTGGCAAAGAGGGCCGGGGTCCGGCTGAGTGTCTGCGGCTGTGCAGCGGCACTGGCCGCTGGTCTTTTGGTCAATCAGCTTCTGATGCGCGAGGTGACGACAATCACGGTTCTCGGTATGGAGGTGGACGGCGCGGCCCTTTTGCTTCGGCGGGGGAGCCATGCAGGACTGATTGTGACGGGGAACGATGCCTACCTTCCCGCCGGTGCGTCAGCCGCGCTTCGCACCTATAACGTCGGCCGGCTGGACTTCCTCTTTTTTCCTGATGCTGAAGACAAAGCAGCGGGAGGCATCGGGTATTTGCTTGACCAGGTGGAGGTAAACGCCGTTTTTCAGGGAGAAGAGGGCCTGTACAGCGACACGCTGCGGCATATTCCTGCCGGACAGGAGACGAAGACGGTAGGCGATGGCTGTCTGACCTTTTGGAACGATGGCAGGATGGTGAGGGAGGATGGTTTTGTCAGGGTATGGCTGGGGGACACCACTCTTCTGCTGTGTCTGAATGGGGGAAATGCCGCAGCGCTGGCGGAGAGCAGACGTGGCGCCAATTTGCTGGTTTTTGCCGGTGCGCCGCCGAAGCATGCCTCTGCCCTGACCGCTCAGGCGGGCGTTCTCAGCTGTCGGGAGGACGAGGTGGCGGCCATAACCAAGGCGCTTCCCTGGGGCAGCTATTCCATCCGAATAACCGGAGCCAACGGCGATATCACATTGTATACACGGGGACGGGGCGATATGGCGTTTCAGCGGCTTGCCCTGCCGAAAGGATGAAGAAAATGCCTATGACCGAAGCGGAGCTGAAAAAGCATCTCAAAGAAGGAGAGCTGTCCTCTCTGTACTTTTTGTATGGTGAAGAAGGCTACCTGACCGCTCATTATGCCGCGGTGATTGCGGAAAAGGCAGCGGGGGGATCTGAATTCTGCGCGTTTAATCTGCAAAAGTTTGACGGTCAGGACAGCGCCCTGTCGGCGATTGGGGAGGCCGCGGAAGCGCTGCCGCTGATGGCTGACAAAAAATGTGTGGTGGTCAGGGACTGGGATGCTGCTGCCGGCGGACAGGCGGGGCAGGAGCAGCTGCTTTCCCTGATAGCGGATGTACCTGAAACCTGCGTCCTGATTTTCTGGCAGGATGCCGTGAAAGCCGATGTGAAAAAAAACGCCCGCTGGAAGGCCTTTGCTGCTGCTGTGGAGAAAAAGGGAATTGCCGTCTGCTTTCCGCATAAATCGACGGCGGATATTGTTCGCCTGCTGACATCGGGAGCGGGTCGGCGGGGCTGTACCCTGTCGCCGGACAACGCGCGCCTGATGGTGGAGCGAAGCGGGGATGATTTGAATCTGCTGCTCAATGAGCTGGATAAGCTTTGCGCCCTGGCGCAAGGGGAGGAGATCTCCCGTCAGATGATTGAAGCGGCAGGGCTGAAAAATCTGGAGGCGTCAGTATTTGATCTGGCGAAAATGATTTTGCAGGCGCGGTATGAGCAGGCCTACCATATTATCCATTGCCTGATGGATCAAAAGGAGGAGCCGGTGTCGGTACTGTCGGTGCTGTCCTCCGCCTATGCCGACCTCTATCGGGCAAAGGCCGCCGCTGCCGGAGGCGTCCCTGCGTCGGCTCTGGCGGCGGATTTTCAGTATAAGGGACGGGAATTCCGGCTGCGCAATGCGGCGCGGGACTGCGCCCGTCTCTCTCTCCCGGCGCTGCGGGCCAGTCTGGAGGTTCTGGCGCGCGCCGACCTTCGGCTGAAGTCCAGCCAGGCGGATAAACGGACCGTACTGGAACAAACGGCGGCTGAGCTGATCGTACTGGCGAAGGGCGGCATGGACCAATGAAAAAGCGGGTGCGTGAGGCGCTGGTGGTGGAAGGAAAATATGACCGTATCCGGCTGCTGTCGGTGGTAGATGCACCAATTGTGGAGACCAACGGCTTCGGTATTTTCCACGATCCGGAGAAGCGTGAGCTGTTAAAACGGCTGGCAGCTGAGCGGGGTCTGATTGCCCTGACCGACAGCGATTCCGCCGGGTTTGTTATCCGGGATCATCTGGCGGGCCTGGTTCCCCCTGGACAGCTTCGCCATGCCTATATCCCTGAATGGGCGGGGAAAGAGCGCCGGAAGGAGCATCCCTCCCGTGAGGGGCTGCTGGGGGTGGAGGGGATGCCGGGGGAGGTTGTGCTGGAGGCGCTGCGCCGTGCGGGAGCAACCTTTGAGGAGGAGCCCCGGGAGAAGGAGCCGGCGGCCTTGCCTCTTTCCAAGCAGGATTTTTACGCGGATGGTCTGACCGGCGCTCCCGACAGCGCCGCCCGGCGGGCGGCGCTGCTGAAGCGGTTGGGGCTTCCCTCCCGGCTGTCGGCGAATCGCTTGCTGGAAGTGCTCAATGCCCTTTATACGCGGGAGGAATATCAGACGCTGCTGAAGGAGGGGGAGCCGGCAGAAGAAGAGGGAACGGGGTCTTCGTTTGATTGACGACGCCCTGAGAAAGAAAATTGGGGCGCGGTTCAGAAAGCGAATGGCATGCTTCGGACGGACGGTCTCTTCAAAATTACGGCAAATTTTTTGCTCAAAGCTATTGACAAACACCGCCACTTTCGTTATAATAACTTTCGTCGCTTGAGCGATGCCTTGAGTGGCCAGAATAAGCGGATATGGCGGAATTGGCAGACGCGTTAGATTCAGGTTCTAATGATCGCAAGGTCGTGGAGGTTCAAGTCCTCTTATCCGCACCAAAAAGAAACGGTAATTTTCGAGAGAAAATTGCCGTTTCTTTTATACAACTACACTGGTTTCGGGAAGAAGGATTTTAGTAGTCTGTCAGATGAGGAAGGATGTAACAATTTGTTGGGGAAAAAATGTAGAAGAGCGGCGACTCTTTTGGCAGTAGCGTTGATTTTTTCAGGGGTTTTGTTGCCGGTCCGGGCAGCTGCTGGGGCGCTTTCTCTCACGGTTTCATATGAGGCCAAATGTGGCGTTCCCTCTGTCTTTACAGTGCGAGCTTCCGGCGGTTCAGGGAACTATCAGTATTATTTGGGGAATATCACACGAGATGGGGAGGACGGCCAGTATTTTGTCATGGATCCCAGCCGCTTGCCCGGATATAAAACAGACAACACGTTTGAATTTACCTTCTGTGCCTCTGGAGTTTATTATCTTCACTTTTATGTGATGGATAAAGGGGTAAGTCCGATTGTGACCAAAAGGACCATTGTTCAGGTGACATTAAACGATCCGTCATATCCTACTGTGGAAGCTATAGCAGACCGTGTTGCCGCACAATGCCGGGAGAACTGCCAGACAGAGTATGAGCGTGCTCTGTGGCTGCACGACTGGCTGGTGGATCACTGTACATACGATTATTCGCTTCTTTATTGTGGTTCGGAAGGGGCGCTGGCAAGAGGGAAGGGTACCTGCGAATCGTATCATCGTGCCTACACCATGCTTCTCAACCGTGTAGGCATCGCCAACGGGCGGATGGAGGGCAATGGTCATGTCTGGACAGCGGTGCGTATGGATGGGAGCTGGTATCAGGTGGATGTTACCTGGGACGATAACGGGTACAGCAACCATACCTATGAAAACTATCTTTATTTCGGACTGAATGATACGCTCATGAAGCTGGTGCATTCCGACCATTCACCGCACAGCGGTTATATTTCGGATGCACTTGCTAACCATTATCTCATCCGTAGCGGTACGATCCGACGATGGTCTGACCCGCTCATGGAGCCTGTTCAGCAGAATTTGCAGGCGGGGAAAACATCGTTTGTCCTTCCGGTTGCTATCAGTCTGCCTGGCAGCAACCAAGATGTGGTTTATGGTCTGGCGGCCTATCAGCTTTCCATGCAAAAGTGGTCAACAGCAACACATACGGTTCAGCTTCAGGCGAGCTATTCTGCAGGGCAGATGCAGGTTGACGCTGCCTATACACCCATTGTTTCTACAACGGAATCATCGTCTTCACAGGGAGGCAGTCCCTCCAGTGCGCCGTCTGTTGGGCCGGGGCCGTCGTCTTCACAGGGAGGTAGTCCCTCCGGTGCGCCGTCTGTTTGGCCAGGGCCGTCATCTTCACAGGGAGGCAGCCCCTCCGGTGCGCCGTCTGTTTGGCCAGGGACGTCGTCTTCACAGGGAGGCAGACCCTCCGGTGCGACGTCAGTTGTGGCAGGGAAGTCGTCTTCACAGGG
>JAAWCO010000067.1 GCA_022793315.1 Clostridiales bacterium
CCGGACGCCGCCCATGGTCTGCCAGCCGGTAACAGGAGAACCGCCATTGAAGAAATAGGTTTTGCCGTTTTCGGAATACCAGCCGGTATAGGGCTTGGGTACAGTGGTGGTTGTTTCGGTCGGGGTGGTGGTCGTCTCAGGCGCTGAGCCGGAGGAGGAACCCGATGACGGGCCGGAACCTGAGGAGCCGGTGCTGGCTGTAGAGTCAGCACCCGATTCCGGCGTTGAGGAGGAGCCGCTCGTTGTTCCGACGGTGGTATCCGGCGCAGGCGCGGAGGAGCCGGTGGTCTCTGAGGGGGCTGTGGTCTGCGTCGCAGTGGCCGCCTCTGTCGTGGAGGTGGTGTCGGAGGGAGGCGGCGGAGACACAGGGGGAAGAGTATCCTCTACCGGCGGGGCGGGCTCCGTCTGCACCGGTGGGAACTGGGGATCGTCTTCCTCATATTCATTCCATTCGTCATCGGTCATATCCACTACACCAGGGGTGTCCTTGGCAGGGTCCCGCCACACTGACTGATCAGGGGGCGGGGGAGGGTCGGTGACCGTCGTCGTGGGCTCGGTCGTGGATTCCGACGGTTCGGTGGATTCGCCGGTGGCCTCGGTGGATTCACTGGATTCGGTGGCAGTGGTGCCGTCCGGCTCATAGGATATGGGCGTTCGGTCAATGGCATCCACGGCCAGACGATCGTTCAGGGTGGGGAAAGCGTCGCTGCAGCCGTACAATACCAGCAGCAGACAAAAAGAGAGAAATCCGGCAAGCAGGCGCTTCGCTGTCGGTTTCATGATTTCACATGCCTTTCTTATGTTGTCATTTTCTCAGATGGGCTGTCCCACGGTAAAGCCGGTCCGGCCCGGATATGCTGAGAAGCGGTCTCGTTTATCCGGCGTTCCTGTCGAGAGGAACGATTCTGGCTTGCAGAACCGCCGGGAAGGGCCGCGGACCGGAAAAAGAAACTGAAGTTATTGTAGCACAAACAGAAGCAGCAGGCAACAGGAGGGCAGCTGCAGGTGGACGGGAATATATGGAAATCACTCTTTTGAGGGTGTCTGCTCAAAAACAATCCCGCCCCGCGTCCTTCCAAGCGGGACACGGGGCGGGAGAGGGCGGGGATCAGCGCAGGAGGGAAAAGGCGGCTGTGAACCAGTGCCCATCATAAGCGCCTACACCAATGGCCAGTACAATGATAAAGAAGACAAAAATCAGAACGCACAGGCCCAGTGCAATTGAGGACAGGATAATACCGGCGACCGCCATGCCGCCCTGCTGGCGGGATTTGGCGATACAGCCCAGTACCAGTCCGATAATGCCGCAGACGGCCGTGACATACAGGGTGGATATAAACAGCAGGGAAACGATCCCCAGCACCATCGAGGCCACCGCAAGACCGCGCCCCGGCTGGGGAGTGGAGACGGGATAGGGGGTATACGCACTGGGATAGGTGGGGCGCTGCTGCGGATAGGGGGTATAAACCGTCTGCTGAGGTGTCTGCTGCGGCGGAACATTTGGCGGCGGGACTGGCGGCGCCGGCGGGGAGTAGGGCTGAACGGCCGTAGAATAGCCGGATGCCTGACCTGTATTGCCCGCCGGGCCGTAGGCGGGAGAGGGCGAAACGGGTGGAACAGGCGGAATCGGAGGAACAGGCGGGACGCCGCCTGCCGTCTGCTGATATTGGGGCGCCTGTGTACCGGGAATGTATTGAGGAGACGGGGGCGTTTGAGCGGCGAAGGCAGGAGCCCCGGTGACTGTCTCTGCCGGGGAAACGGGAATCCCGGCGGAATCGGCGGAACCGGGGACAGGGCTGTCGCCGCGATATTCATCGGACATAAACAATTCCCTCCATTTCGGTTGTTTGAGGAAAACCGGCGAATCTACCGGTATGGTGTTCAGTATAGCAGATAACAAATAAAAGCACAACGCCGATTTTTGTATGGTTTTTTCCCACTTGAAATGGGCGCAACATATTTTGACCGACCTGGGTCATACTACCATTGATTGACAGAGGCGGACACGGCATTTCGTGGAAAAACAGGAGCTGGCGGCATTGCCCCTGTTACCGGACGTTCGCCTGGGGGTCTCATTGCCTGGCCAGTATCGTTTTTTTGTGTAAAAACACCGATTGCCCGCCGTCAGACGGGTTTTTCTCTGCCAGTCAACGGGAGCGCCAGCTTTTGGGAAAGGGAAGGGCTTGAGGGAATGAACAAACAGACAGAAAAGCTCCTGACAGGCGACTATCTCACCGATATCGGCGTACTGGAATCGGCGCTGCGGGCCGGTAAAAGCTTTGATATGGTGTCGCGCCATGTTTTGATCGGCGGGCGGGAGGCGGCCTTCCTGTTTATTGATGGCTTTGTCAAAGACGAGGTCATGGAGAAAATTCTGGAATATGTGATGAAGCTGACCCCCGACGATATGCAGGGGATCAGAACAGCGGAGGACTTTTCCCGCCGGTTTGTTACCTATGTGGAGTCGGGGGAGGAGGAACGGCTGGAGGCCGTCTGTACAGGAGTGCTGTCGGGAACGGTTGCGCTGGTCGTGGATGGCTTCGAGCGGGCGATTATGATCGACGCCCGCACCTATCCCGCCCGCGGCATGGCGGAGCCGGATGACGACCGGGTGCTCCGCGGCTCCCGCGACGGCTTTGTGGAGACGCTGGTACACAACACCGCCCTCATCCGGCGGCGCCTCCGGGACCCGCGGCTGACCATGGAGATTTTCCAGATCGGCGCGGCCTCCAAAAGCGATGTGGTGCTGTGTTATCTGGACGGGCGGGCCGATGCCCGGCTGCTGGAGCGGCTGCGGAAAAAGCTCCGGGCGGTCGAGGTCAGGGCCCTGACCATGGGACAGGAGAGTCTGGCCGAATGTCTGGCGCCCCGCCAGTGGTTCAATCCCTTTCCCAAGGTGAGGTACACGGAACGGCCGGACTGTGCTGCCGCCAGCGTGGCGGAGGGGCGGGTGCTGCTTCTTGTGGACAATTCGCCGTCGGTGATGATCCTGCCTACCTCAGTATTCGATTTTGTGCAGGACACCAACGATTTTTATTTTCCGCCTCTGGTGGGCACCTATCTGCGTCTGGTACGGGATGTGGTGTTTCTGCTGACGATTTTTCTGACACCAGTATGGTTTCTTCTGATGCAGAACCCCGGCTGGATTCCCGATTGGCTCGACTTTATCCGCATTGCAGAGCCCAACAGCGTGCCTCTGCTTGCTCAGCTGCTGGTGGTGGAATTTATCATTGACGGCATCAAGCTGGCCTCCCTCAACACGCCGGGAGTGCTTAACAACGCCTTTGGAATCGTGGGAGCGCTGATTCTGGGCGATTTTGCCGTTTCTACCGGTTTTTTTGTGTCGGAGGTGCTGCTGTATATGGCCTTTGTCGCCATCTCCAGCTTCACGCAGCCAAGTTTTGAGCTGGGCTATGCCTTCAAGCTGTTCCGCATCCTGTTCCTGATCCTCAGTGCCCTGTTTGGCGTCTGGGGCTTTGCTGCGGGAGTCGCAGCCATGCTGCTTCTAATCGCCTTTACCGAAACGGCGGCAGGAAAGAGCTATCTGTACCCACTGATTCCCTTCCGTGGAAAGGCGCTGCTCAGGCTGCTGATCCGTCGGCCGGTCAACTGGGACAACACCTGATCCGAAAGAGGGCGGTCCGGCGTGTTCACATCATGCCAGTGAGATCGAAGGCGGGGATGAAGCGGGAGCCGGCGCTGTCCCGCTCCTGCACATATCCCTCCGTCAGCCCCAGCTCCAGCAGATGCTCCAGCACCTTGCTGCATTCGCGCCGGGTCAGGCGGCGGGTCAGCTTCGGATAACGTTCCAGCCCCTCTATGGGGGTGTATTGGAACAGAAGGCTGACATAGCAGCCCGCCGGGAGCTGTTCCTTCAGCCAGTCAAGGACAGCGAGGGAATTGCGGGTATGGCCCGGCAGCACCAGATGGCGCACCATGGTGCCGCGCCGGGCGATTCCGGCGCTGTCCAGCTGCATGGGGCCGGTCTGCCGCGCCATTTCCAAAATGGCCTCGCAGGCCCTCTCTACATAATCAGCGGCCCCCGACAGGCGGGCGGCCAGTTCCGGTTCCCGATATTTCAGGTCGGGAAGATACACATCCACCGCGCCCTCCAGCAGACGGAGGGTTTCCACCCGTTCGTATCCGCCGGAGTTGTAGACCAGGGGAATGGGAGGACGATAGCGCTCCAGCGCCCGCAGGATGGCGGGGACAAAATGGGTGGGATTGACCAGATTGATATTGTGAACCCCCTGAGCGGTCAGCTCACGGAAAATATCCGCCAGCCGCTGTATGGAAACGGTCCGGCCGAATTTCTGATGGCTGATGGGAGCATTCTGGCAATACACGCAGGAGAGGGTGCAGCCGGAAAAGAAGATGGTGCCCGATCCGCCGCCCGCCGCGCTTTCCTTTGGCGCGGGACCGCTGATACAGGGCTCCTCCCACCAGTGGACGGCGGCGCGGGCGGCGGTGGGAAGTGCAGGCATACCGCAGCGACCGGCGGAGGGATCATCTCCGCGCGCCGCGCCACAGCGACGCGGGCAGAGCTCACAACGGGCAATGGTAAAAGAAGAAGGCATGATGAAGCTCCTTATTGGCAGAAGAGGAAACCGCTGCCGGGGCCGGGTTCCCGGCGGTACTCTGCGCTGTACGGCAGAGGGAAGCAGCGGCCCTGAAAAAATTTCCCGAACGCGGACTGCGGGCTGTCAGACGACAGTGTGAGATAGAAATTGAATGGGCCGTGATCATTATGCCATGAAGTTGGGGAAAATGCCGGCAGGCATTTTCGAGGCCACGGCCACTGGGCGTTACGTAAGCAGAAGCGCTGGGCCGTGGCCATTATACCATGAAGCGCCGCCCGGCCGTCTTCTCTGCCAGCGTTTTCCGGCGGCATTTTCTCCCCATCTATTATAGCATACGGCGCGGAAGACCGCCGTCAAACATCTCTGGAGCGGTCTCTTGTTTTCGGTTACAGCCGACGCGGCGGAAGGCTGGACGAAGCCTGTGTCGCACCGCCTTAAAAATTGTTGGGCTCCCCCCTTTTACTTCAGGGGAAATCTGGTATAATTAATGAGCATATACTGCCGGAGGCAGGGAGTCTCCAACACCGGTTTTCCTTTTGGGGAAACAGGGGAATCCATTATTACACAGCAAGTGAGGCGGGTGGCGCACGACGCCTCCCCCCACGGGAAAGGATGAGAATATCCATGCAGTACGGACATTTTGACGATGCCAGACGGGAATACGTGATCGACCGGGTGGATACCCCTGCTTCGTGGACCAACTATATCGGGGTCAACGACATGTGCGCGGTGCTGAATCAGACGGCGGGGGGCTATGCCTTTTACAAATCTCCCGAATATCATCGGATCACCCGCTTCCGCCCCAATGGGGTGCCGCTGGACCGCCCAGGCCATTACGTCTATCTGCGGGACGACGAGACCGGAGACTTCTGGTCGGTGTCCTGGCAGCCTACCGGTAAGCCGCTGGAGCATTATACCTGCCGCCATGGCCTGTCCTACAGCCGGTATCAGTGCAATTATGGCGGTCTCTCCGCCGAACAGACCGTGTTCATCCCGCTGAATGATCCGGTGGAGCTGTGGGATGTGCGGATCCGGAATGATTCCGACCGCCCCCGCCGCATCAGCGCCTATTCCTATGTGGAGTGGTCCTACCATCATATCGAGTTTGACAATCAAAACTTCCAGATGTCGAATTACTGCTCCGGCTCCTCTTATGAGGATGGGATGATCCTGTACGATCTGTTCTATGAGGAATTCGGCTATCAGTTCTTTACCGCCAGCTTCCAGCCCGACAGCTTTGATGCTTTGCGCGACCGCTTCATCGGGCTCTACCATGATGAAAGCAATCCGGTGGGGGTGATGAACGGCAAACTGTCCGGCAGCTTTGAAAAGACCGGCAACCACTGTGCGGCTCTTCAGAAGTGCCTGACCCTCGCGCCCGGCGAAGAGGTGCGTCTGATTTTTATGATGGGGCAGGGAAAGGCCGACAAGGGCGCGGCGACCCGGACCAAATACAGCGACCCCGCCTGTGTGGACCGATGCTTTGCCGAGCTGGCTGCCTATTGGGAGGACAAGCTGTCCCGCCTGCAGGTGAACACTCCCCATGCGAATATGAATACTTCGCTGAATATCTGGAACCTGTATCAGAGCGAGGTCAACATCCTGTTTTCCCGCTTTGCCTCCTTTATTGAGGTAGGCGGGCGCACCGGCCTGGGCTATCGCGATACCGCGCAGGACGCCATGACGGTGCCTCATTCCAATCCGGAAAAATGCCGTCAGCGCATCATCGAGCTGCTCCGCGGCGAAACTCAGGCGGGCTATGGCCTGCATCTGTTCCAGCCCGAATGGTTTGATCCTGACAGGGAGGAGGTCAAGCCCTTCAAATCGCCGACGGTGGTGCCGGAGGTGGATGTGAAGGATATCATCGGCGGCGATCTGAAAAACGTCTGCTCCGACGACGCTCTGTGGCTGATTCCCTCTATTGTGGAATATATCAAGGAAACCGGTGAGATGTCCCTGCTGGATGAAATGGTGACCTATGCCGACGGCGGCGAAGGGACCGTATATGAGCATATGACCCGCATTCTGGACTTCTCCGCCGAGCAGGTGGGCGCCACGGGCATTTGCAAAGGACTGCGAGCGGACTGGAACGACTGTCTGAATCTGGGCGGTGGCGAAAGCGCCATGGTTTCCTTCCTCCACTACTGGGCGATTCAGAATTTCCTGGAGGTGGCGCGCCGCACCGGCCGGGACGCCGATGTAAAAAAATATGAGGCGATGGCGGAAAAGGTCCGCGCCGCCTGCGATGCCGAGCTGTGGGACGGCCGCTGGTATGTGCGCGGCATCACGGCCTCCGGCCGCAAAATTGGCACACAGCAGGATCGGGAAGGCCGGGTGCATATGGAGTCCAACACCTGGGCGGTGATTTCCGGTGTAGCGGATGAGGAAAAAGGAAAAAGCGCCATGGACAGCGTGGATGAGTATCTCTATACCCCTTACGGCCTGATGCTCAACGCGCCCTCCTTCACGGTACCGGATGACGAGATTGGCTTTGTGACCCGTGTATATCCCGGGGTCAAGGAAAACGGCGCCGTGTTCAGCCATCCCAACCCCTGGGCATGGGTGGCTGAGGCGAGACTGGGCCGCGGCGACCGGGCGATGAAGTTCTATGATGCTCTGCTGCCGGAAAATCAGAATGATAAAATTGAGATCCGGGAGGCGGAGCCGTACTCCTATTGCCAGTTTATCATGGGCCGCGACCATACCGCCCATGGGCGGGCGCGTCATCCCTTTATGACCGGATCGGGTGGCTGGGCCTATTTCGCCGCGACCCGGTATCTGCTGGGTATCCGCCCCGGCTTTGACGGCCTGATGGTGGACCCCTGTATTCCCGCCGACTGGAAGGGCTTCACCGCCGTGCGCAAATGGCGCGGAGCCGAATACCGGATCACGGTGGAAAATCCCGACGGCCGGCAGAAGGGCGTGCGTTCGCTGATCGTTAACGGCCAGCCTGTGGAGGGGAACAGTGTCCCCATGCAGCCTGCCGGTTCGGTGTGCGAGCTTGTGGTAACCATGTAAGGGCGGCAGCGGACGCAAAAAGAGAAGAAAGGAACAAGGATTCAGCATGATTAAATTTGGTACCGGCGGCTGGCGTGCCGTCATCGGCGACGGCTTTACCAAAGCTAATGTACAGCGGCTGACCGCCGCACTGGCGCGGAAAATGAAGGATGAGGGAGTGGAGGACGCCGGCTTTGTGGTCGGCTATGACCGTCGTTTTCTTTCCCTTCAGGCCTCACAGTGGGCCTGCGAGGTGATGGCCGGCGAGGGAATCGCCTGCCGCCTGGTGGACCGGGATGCACCCACCCCCCTGATTATGTTCACGGTGAAATATTATGGCATGCATTACGGCATGGCGGTGACAGCCAGCCATAACCCGGCGATTTACAACGGCGTCAAGGTGTTTGTGAAGGGCGGACGGGACGCCGACGAAACCGTGACCGCCGATATTGAGAAATATATCGCAGCCCTGAAGCCGGAGGACATCCGGACGGTGCCATATGAGGAGGCGCTGCGCGCCGGACTGGTGGAAATGGTCAATCCCCAGAACGCTTATCTGGATTCCATTATCAGAGGCATCAACATGGACGCCATCCGCAGCCGCGGCTTGAAAATCGTACTGGACCCCATGTACGGTGTGTCCAAAACCTCGCTGCAAACCATCCTCCTGACTGCCCGCTGCGACGTGGATACGATACATGACCGCCACGACACCCTGTTCGGCGGCCGGCTTCCCGCGCCGAATGTGGAGACCCTGGGTGCGCTGAAAAGCCGTGTGATCGAGCATGGCAGCGACATCGGCATTGCCACCGACGGCGACGCCGACCGGCTGGGGATTATCGACGACCGGGGAAATTTTGTCCATCCCAATCAGATTCTGGTCATCCTGTATTATTACCTCATTAAATACAAGGGATGGCATGGACCGGCGGTACGCAATATCGCCACCACCCATCTGCTGGACAAGGTGGCCCGCGCCTTTGGCGAACAGTGCTATGAGGTGCCGGTTGGCTTTAAGTATGTCTCCTCCCGGATGCTGGAGACAAATGCTGTGATCGGCGGCGAATCATCAGGTGGTCTGACCGTCCGGGGACATATTCAGGGTAAGGACGGAATTTATGCAGCCTCTCTGCTGGTGGAGATGCTGGCCGTGACCGGCAAAAAGCTGTCGGAAATCTATGACAGCATTGTTGACGAATACGGCCGTCTGTTTATGGCAGAGCGGGATTATCGTTTCACTCAGGAGCGTAAGCAGGAGATTATGAAGCTGCTGATGGAGGACAAAAAGCTGCCTGATTTCCCTGATGAGATCGACCGGGTTTCGTATGTGGACGGCTGTAAGGTCTATTTCAAAAACGACGGCTGGATTATTGCCCGCTTCTCCGGCACCGAGCCGCTGCTGCGTATTTTCTGTGAAATGCCGGAGCGGGTCACCGCCGAGGCGGCCTGCGATATTATGAAGGATTTTTTGAAGCTGTAATATCCCCAATTTCCCGGCTCTGTGCGAAAGGCTCCCCTCAAAGCGGGGAGCCTTTCCTGCGTTTTCTGTGCAGGCAGACGAGACATAGGGGAAAGGAGATGTAGCTGTTGACAGGGGCGGCGCCCTGCTGTCCTCAGCAGGCTTTGGATTTCTTCGGAGAAGGCGTTCCTTTTCTTCTTCTTGGAAACGTGATATGATAAAGCAGCGGATACCATTGATGGATGGGAACAGAGAACGGAGGGAAAACATGCTGCGGTTGCTGTTGGGCCGGTCGGGAACGGGAAAAACGGAGGAAGTGGAAACCCGCCTGACGGAACTGGTACAGGAAACGGACGCTCCGCTTTTTTTGCTGGTTCCCGAGCAGTTCTCCTTTGCCAGCGAACGGGCCATGCTGGAACGGCTGGGACCCCATCTGGTCAATCGGGTGCGGGTTCTCAGCTTCACCCGGCTGGCCGACGCGGTTTCCCGTGAGCTGGGGGGGCGTGCCCGGCGCCGGATGGACAAGCCCACCCGCATGCTGCTGATGAGCGCGGCGCTGGAGCAGGTCTCCGGCCACCTCACGGTTTATCGCCGTCAGACGAGGGAGACGGACTATGTGCGTTCGCTGCTGTCGCTGCTGTCGGAATGTAAGCAGTGCGCCATCACTCCGCAGCGTCTGGAGCAGGCCGCCGCTCAGTTGGAGGAGGGGGCTCTGCGGGATAAAACACAGGAGCTGGCGCTCATCCTGTCGGCATATGAGGCGGTGGCCTCCCGCGCTTATATTGACCCGCTGGATGAGCTCTCCGTCCTGGCAGAGCAGATCGGTGACAGCCATCTTTTTGATGGCGCGCGGGTTTTTGTGGATTCCTTCAAGGGCTTCACGGAACAGGAGCTGAAGGTGCTGGAGGCCGTGATCCGGCGGGCGGAGGAGGTGACGGTCGCCCTGTGTGCCGAGAGTGCGTCGGATACAGAGGGGGGACTTGGCCTGTTTTCGCCGGCTGCGCGCACGGCGCAGGCATTGCGGGAGCTGGCACAGCGCAGCGGTGTTCCCGCTATGGCGGCTGAGATGCTGACAGAGAACCGCCGCAGCCGTGTGCCGGCTCTCCGGCTGGTCGAAGCAGGCTGCTTTCGTCCTCAACCCCAGATATTCGATGAAGAGACCAATGCGGTGACGCTGGCTGTTTGCTCCGACATCTATGAGGAATGTGATTTCGTCGCGCGGGAAATACGCCGCCTTCTGCGGGAGGAGGGGGGAAGCCTCCGCGATTTTGCGATAGTTGCCCGCTCTATCGCTCCCTATGAGGGAATTCTGGAGGTCGCGATGGAAAAGGCCGGACTCGCCAGCTATCTGGATCGCCGGTTCAGCCTGATGACCGACCCACTGCCTGTACTGGCGCTGTCGGCCCTCCGGGCGGCAGAGGACTTTGACACAGAGGATCTGCTTCGTCTGCTGAAAACCGGACTGGCCGGTTTTTCCCCCCGCTCGGTTTCCCTTCTTGAGAACTACGTGTATTTGTGGAGAATCAGCGGTCGTCAGTGGCGGGAGGAATGGACAGGACATCCGGAGGGTTTGTCCGCTCCTGTCACCGAAACATCCCTCAGCCGCCTTGCCCACCTGAACCGGCTGCGCCGCCGACTGATTCGCCCGCTGGAGCGTCTCCATTTTGCACTGCATCCTGAAAAACAGGGGGAGGGGGAGACCTCTTCCTCTCGACTGGACGGCCGGCAGTTTTCTGCAGCGGTCTATCACTATCTTCTGGATGTGCAAGCCGGTCGGATGGTGCGTTTGCAGGTGGCGCGTCTGGAGACACAGGGGGAACGGGGACTGGCGGAACGGATGTCCGATGTATGGGACCTGACAATGGATTTGCTCGACCGTATTGCCGAAGCCCTGCGGGAGAGCCGGCTGCCAGCCTCTCAATATGCCGAACTGCTGCAGCTGGCGGCAGAGACCGCCGACTTGGGCTCGATTCCGCAGACTCTCGACGCTGTTCAGATCGGTGCGGCCGATCACATCCGGTTTTCTCATCCGAAAACCGTGTTTGTGATGGGGGCAAACGAAGGGGTGTTTCCCGCCGCTCCGGCGGACAGCAGCCTGATCAGCGAGCGGGAGAGGCGAAGGCTGATCGAACAGGGGCTGCCCTTTTCCGACGGCTCAGAGATGCAGGCGGCTGAAGAGCTCTATTATGCCTATATGGCGCTGTCAGCGCCCTCCGAACGTCTGGTGGTGAGCTGTTTTGCTGCCGACTCGGCAGGAGAAAAGCAGACGCCCTCCCTTCTGATAGAGACGGTGCGTCAGATTCTGCCGCGCTGCCGCCGATGGGACTCATCATGTGCGGATATCGAAGGGATCGAATCGGAGGCAGAGGCCTTTGAGCGGGCGGCTTCCTGCTGGCGTGAGACCTCCGGGCCAGCGGTTTCACTTCGTGAGGTCTTTCGCGGATGGGAGGCGTTTGCCTCCCGATGGCGGCTGCTGGAACGCGCCGCGGATTTCCGCCCCGCCGTTTTTCGTTCGGCGGAAATTGCCCGGCAATTTTTCGGGGAGGAGCTGCGGCTTTCCCCCACACGGGTTGAGGCCTTTCATCTGTGTCGATTTGCGTATTTTTGCCGGTATGGGGTTCGTGCGCTGGCCCGCCGTCCCGCTGATCTTGACGCGCTGGAATTTGGTACGCTGACCCACTATGTGATGGAACGGCTGGTACCGCAGTATGCCGCCCGCGGCTTTGAGCCGGTCAGCCGGGAGGAGGTCCGGACAGGGGTAGAGGAAACGGTCCGTCAATATGTTGAGGACTGTATGGGGGGACTGGCCAATAAAAGCGGCCGGTTTCACTATTTGCTGTCCCGTTTGATCCATACCTGCAGCGCGCTGCTTTGGCAGGTGGTTCAGGAGATGTGTGGGAGCCGGTTTCGCCCGGAGGATTATGAGCTGACCATCGGCGTTCCGGAAGGGGAGGAGCCGGCGGTTCGGCCGCTTTTACTTACGCTGCCGGACGGCGCCCGCGTCTATGTGCAGGGGAAGGTAGACCGGGTGGATATCTTCCGGGATGGAAGCCGCTCTTATGTCCGGGTGGTGGATTACAAAACAGGAACCAGGCAGTTTGATCTCTCTCAGGTGGTGGAGGGACTCAACCTTCAGATGCTGATTTATCTGATGGCTATATGGGAAAATGGGGAATCGCGTTATGGGCCGGTGACTCCCGCCGGCGTCCTGTACCTGCCAGCGCGGCTGCCGGTGGTTCGCGTGGACAGGGATCAGGAGGGCGAAGTTCTGGAAAAGGCAAAAATCCGTGCGCTGCGGATGAACGGCCTGCTGCTGGAGGACCCGGAGGTGGTACGGGCTATGGAGCCTGAGGCATCAGGACTCTTTATTCCTGCTAAACTGAATGCCCGGGGGGAATTCGACCACTATTCCAGTGTGGCATCGTTGGAGGAGTTCGGGAAATTGAAGCAGAGGATTGAACAGCTTCTGGGCGATATGGCGGCGGCTCTGCGTGCCGGAGAGGTAGCCGCTGTGCCGACAGCAGGCGCTGTGGATGCCTGTGCCTACTGCGATTACCGTTCGGTTTGCGGCCGGGAGCGGGAGGATCCGGTTCGTTATCTGGCGGCCCGCGACCGTCAGGAGGTACTCCGGGAGCTGAAGGAAGAGCATGCAGCAGACAGTCTCCCAGAGACCTGAGAGGAGTCACTCCTTCTTCATTGGCGATGTCCCCTTTAACCGGCGGTCAAAAGGGAGAAAGACCAGCCTCCGTTTTTCGGAAAGAGAGAACAGGAATTGTTTTCTGTCCAGCCTCGCTTCCTGTCTTTGTTAAAAATACGGTTCCAACTATGAAACAGGGGAACGGTGTACCGTTCCCCTGAAATTATTTTTATACGGCTTCAGGCACTGCGACCCGGCCGCCGTCTTTTTCAACGACAGAAAAATACAGGCAAAGCAACGATTCCCCAGGCTGTTTCATGAGCTCAGTGTGGCGTTGACCGCTGCCGGGAGGGCCGGGAAGGTAATCAGACGGTCGTCAGCATCTACAATGGAGATGGGCAGTTCGGGGAGGAGCTGGCGGATTGTTTCGATAAACAGATTGCTTTCCGGTCCCGGCGCGCCGCTGACCAGATGGATGGCATCGATCTGGCTGGCGTGAACCGCAGCGGTGAGCGCTGGTTCGTTGTTAAAAAACACGGTCATTTCCGCTCCGAGGGCGCCGGAGGTATCATACAGCTTTTGCAGTGCGCCGGCGGTTTTCTCCGAAATCAGTCCTTCTGGCAGGACGCTGACCACTTGAACACGGGTGTTATAGGATTCTGCGAGACGGGAGCCTGCCAGGATCAGCCGTCGGCAGGATGGTTGGTCGGTCACACAAACGAGAACGCTGGCCGGCTTGTTTTTATTCAAAGGGAAACACCTCCTTTCCGTTTCTGCTTGATCATATGATACTCTTAGCTTGTGTAATAACCTTAAACAAAAAATGTACAACTTATGAAGTTTTATGGAAAGCGAAATTGTGACAATTACCGATTCGTTTTGCGGACAACCCAAGGGGGATACGGGGCCCAGAGAAGAAGACATAGCGTCAGATGATGTGCTCTTGAAAATACCTGCTGGTATTTTCTCAGACTTTATGGTACAATGACCACGGCTCAACGCTTCTGCTCACATGACGCCCGATGGCCGTGGTCTTGAAAATGCCTGCCGGCATTTTCCCCCACTTCATGGTACAATGCAGGAAAGCGAAACTTTACTGCAGAAGAATCCTCTGTCAGGCAGAGCGCTTTCAGCATTCTTCCGGGGAGCCTGCAATGGGCGCAGGAAAATATTGGCGGATTTCAGGAAATACAGGAGCGGGAGACTTTTTGTCAGGGGCTTTGATTCTCTGGAAGTAAATATAAACGTGCGGGCGTGGCGGAATTGGCAGACGCGTTGGTCTTAGGAGC
>JAAWCO010000068.1 GCA_022793315.1 Clostridiales bacterium
GCTTCGCTATCCGTGAAGGCGGCCGTACCGTTGGCTCGGGTGTTGTCACCAAGATCAATTCCTGATTGGGATTGACGAAATAGAAAGTCTTTCTTTCGCCGGCGTGTCTGAATGGTTCAGGCACGCCGGCGGTTTTTTGCGGCCTTTTTTGGCGGACCAAAAGGAGGATTCCAGAAAAAGAGAGGAAGGAGCTTTTGCGACCCGACGATTCAAAGAAGCATTTTGCCCATGCTGGCGCCCTGCTGCTTTCAGAACAAAAGGATCTTATACCAACGGTTGGAAAGAGGCAACACACCTGACGGCGAAGACCCAGCCTCCGGAATTACCGGAATCGCGTTTTTGGTTTTATTTCTTCTTTGGGGCAGGAAGAAGAGGGTGTGATAGAACAGACTGCATGGGGTATATGGAAAGAGAAAATTCTCGCAAAATCCTTTTATTCAGGCAATGCTTTCCTATCGTTTAGGAATAATCAGAAATCCGCTGTCTGCCGAAAAGTTTTTTCGTTTTCTTCAGAAAAAATAGCAGGAATGGGTAGACAAATCGAATGGAACCGCTATAATGGGGAATACGTTTGACGCGGACTGCCTTTTGAAAAAACGGCGGCGAACGGAACACGGTCAAAAATATTGCGATCAAGGAGGTGGGAGCGTGTTTCAGATTCGATGGCTGTGGAAAAATCTGGGGCCTAAACAGCGGACTCAGTTTATCACAGCAATGATTCTGTCCTCTTTTACCAGCGTCATGCTTCTCATCAATCCGATGCTGACTTCCCGTCTGTTTGACGATGTCATCATCGCACAGAATCCCGATCCCCTGCTGGGGATACTGATGGCCATGCTGGCGGTGCAGGGACTGCGCCTCGGGCTGCGGTATCTGATGATCATGCTGTTTGAATGGTCATCTCAGAAGATGATTTACAATCTGCGGGTCCATCTTTTTCGAGTGCTCCAGTATCAGGAGCTCCGCTTTTTTGACAGGAACCGGACGGGAGATTTGATGACGCGCCTGTCCGCTGATCTGGACTGGTGCCGGCATTTTGTCGCCTATCTGTGCTATCAGGTGAGCGATTGTGTCATCATGTTTGTCTCCACCCTGTTGCTCTTCTTTACCATCAGCTGGAAGCTCACGCTGGCTCTGATGGCAGCGCCCCCCCTCCTTCTGATCGTCACCGGCCTGTATAAGAAAAAATCCCGGTCCCAGTTTATCGGCATGCGGGAGCGGCTGGCGGAGCTGAACACCGCCGCGCAGGAAAACATTGCAGGCAACCGGGTGGTCAAGGCCTTTGCACAGGAGGAACAGGAAAAGGACCGTTTCCGGGAATGCGACCGCCGCTATCGGGATGCCAACCTTGATCTCAACAAGCTGTGGCTGACCTTTTTTCCGTTTCTGGAGCTTCTCGCCAATTCCATGACGGTGATTACCATTTTTGTAGGCGGCGCGTTTATTATGCTGGGGGAAATCACCGCCGGTGAGCTGTCAGTCTTCACCTCTCTGTCGTGGGCACTGGCCGCCCCCATGCGCAACCTGGGGGCGCTGATCAATGACCTTCAGCGCTTCAGTGCTTCCGCCGGCAAGATTATCGAGGTCTATTATGCGAAGCCCCTGATTGCCGACCGCCCCGACGCGGTCCCTCATGCGGAACTGAGCGGCCGAATCGAATTCCAGGATGTGACCTTTTCTCATGGGCAGGAGAAGGTGCTGGAGCAGGTGAGCTTTACGGTGGAGCCGGGTCAGACGCTGGCGGTGATGGGTCCTACCGGTTCGGGGAAAACCTCTCTGACCCAGCTTCTGGCACGCTTCTACGACCCGCAGGAGGGAGCCGTGCTGGTGGACGGCTGCGATGTGCGGCTGTGGAAGCTGAATGAGCTGCGCCGCCATATCGGGACAGCCACACAGGACGTGTTCCTGTTTTCGGATACGGTGGAGGGGAACATTGCCTTTGGGGACCCCGCCATTTCGGAGGAGGAGGCGAGAAGCTTCGCCCGCCGCGCCGATGCCAGCGAATTTGTGGAAAAAATGCCGGAGAGCTACGATACCATTATTGGTGAACGGGGGGTGGGCCTTTCCGGCGGACAGAAGCAGCGAATCGCGCTGGCGCGTGCCATGGCAGTTAAGCCCTCCATTTTGGTGCTGGATGATACCACCTCCGCCCTCGATATGGAGACAGAGGCGTACATACAAAAACAGCTCAGGCGTCTTCCCTATGCCTGCACTAAAATTATCATTGCCCAGCGGATCAGCTCGGTCAAGGACGCCGACCAGATTCTGGTGCTGAAAAACGGCCGGATTGAGCAGCGGGGAACCCATGAAGAGCTGGTCGGTCAGCCTGGCTACTACCGCGAGACCTATCTGCTGCAAAACGACCTGACGGAGGAGGATGTCTCCCCCGCAGTCGCAGCTGCGGCGTCCGGCGTCCGAAAGGAGGGTGAGAGGGTTGGCCAGAAATAAATTTGACGTGGACGAAAATCTGGAATCCCCCTTCAGCTTTTCCCATCTGAAGCGTGCGATGAAATACACCGGCCGCCATCGGGGAAAGATGCTGCTGGCTCTTCTCTTCAGCGCGATTGCCAGCGTGACCTCTCTGTACGGGCCCAAGATCCTGGAATGGACGCTGGACACCGCGGTTCCCCATCGGGATTTTGCCCTGTTGGGATTGCTGGCGCTCGGATATGTGGCGCTGGTGCTGGTGGGGATCGTCTTCATCACCTTCCGCTCCCGCATCATGGCCCATGTCAGCCAGGAAATCATCTACGACATCCGGGAGGATTTGTTTGCCCATCTGCAAAAGCTGCCCTTCAGCTATTACGACAACCGCCCGGCCGGGAAGATCCTGGTCCGCGTCATCAATTACGCGAACTCGGTTTCGGATATGCTGTCCAACGGAATCATTAACAGCCTGCTGGAGATCATGAACATCCTGTTTATTGTGGTGTTCATGTTCAGTACCGACGCCGTGCTGGCGACGGTGATCGTCGCGGGGCTGCCGGTTTTTGTGGCGGTGATCCTGCTGCTCAAGCCCCGTCAGCGCCGCGCCTGGCAGGAGCAGTCGAATAAAAATTCCAACTACAATGCCTATCTGGCTGAGAGCATCGACGGCGTGAAGGTCAGCCAGCTCTTTGCCCGGCAGGAGGAGAATCTCTCCATCATGCAGCGCCTGGCCGCCGCCTGCCGCTCCGCGTGGCTGAAGGCGGTAACGGTCAGCAATACAGTGTGGTTCTCCTCCGAGCTGATGACCCAGATTGTCTTTACCTTCCTGTATCTGGCGGGGGTGTACTGGACGGGCGGTACCATGGTCTCCTTCGGTGTCCTGATGGCGATGGGCCAGTATGTCAGCCGCTTCTGGCAGCCTATCACCAGCCTGGCCAATATCTATAACAACTTCATCAACAATATCGCCTATCTGGAGCGTATTTTTGAGACCATGGATGAGCCGGTGACGGTGGATGACCTCCCTGGCGCCGTCGAGCTGCCGCCGATTCGGGGCGGTGTGGAGTTCCGTGATGTGACTTTCGGTTACGAACAGGCGACCGTTCTGGAGCATATCCATTTACAGGTGACGCCGGGGCAGAGCATTGCGCTGGTGGGTCCCACCGGTGCCGGAAAGACTACCCTGGTGAACCTGATCAGTCGTTTTTATAACCTGAGCGGCGGACAGATTCTGATTGACGGGGAATGGGATATCGCTCAGGTCACGCTTCACTCCCTGCGCAGTCAGATGGGCATCATGCTTCAGGACAGCTTCATTTTCAGCGGGACCATTCTGGATAACCTGCGCTATGGCCGTCCCTTCGCCACCCGGACAGAGGTGGAGGCCGCCGCCCGGGCGGTCTGTGCCCATGAGTTTATTGTGGAGCTGGAAAAGGGCTATGATACCGAGGTCAACGAACGGGGAAGCCGTCTCTCGCAGGGACAGCGTCAGCTGATCGCCCTGGCCCGTACGCTGCTCTCTGATCCCCGTATTCTTATATTGGATGAGGCCACCTCCTCCATCGACACCCATACCGAGCGCCTTCTTCAGGAGGGAATTCAGACGCTGATGAAGGGACGAACCTCCTTCATTATCGCTCACCGTCTGTCCACCATCAAGCACTGTGACCGAATTCTGTATATCGGGGACAAAGGAATCCTGGAGCAGGGCAGCCATGAGGAGCTGCTGAAAAAACGGGGGCTGTATTATCAGCTCTATACCGCCCAGTCGCGTCTTGGCGGCGTAGCGGAGGAAGCGCGCCGGGATACCGCAGGAGAGAGGGAGTCCGTGCCCGTCTGAGCATCAGGTCACTCACAGCATCTCCGTTTGATCCGCCAAAAACCACCGCTGGAAATTTTCCGGCGGTGGTTTTTGGCGGTTACAAAACGGTAATCCTTTTCGGGGATGGTTACAAAGAGGTAACGCTGTGGTTACAGGGAGGTAATCACACGGTTACAGATTTGTATTTATATGTAAAAAGTGTTGAAATATCATTTCTTCACGCTATAATGACGCCACGATCGTAAAAAATAAAGGATTCTGTTGACGTTGACAAGAGGGAGAAAGAAAAGTGAAAATAAAAAGAAGAGTATTTTCCTCCGGCCGCCGGCGCGTGGGCGCTGCTTTGTTGACGGCCGCCATGCTGTTGACGGCGGCCGGGCCGGCAGGGGTACAGGCGCTTCCAGCTGAAAAGGACTGGTTCCCCGCCTGTTCTATCGCGTCAGAGGGGGAGCGGGCACTCGGCTGCATCCCCGACAGCGAGGAAACCATTGAACGTCTTCTGCTTCCGGAAACGCCGGCAGTCCAAAGCAGAGCGGCCCTGCCCCCCACGGTCGATATGACCTCCCAGTTTCCCACTCCGGGAAATCAGGGAAGCCAGGGAAGCTGTACCGCCTGGGCGGTGGCGTACGCGCTGAAATCGTATCAGGAAAAGCAGGATCACAGCTGGGCGGGGGGAACCCGCCTGACCACCTTTTGCCCCGCCTATGTGTACAATCAGATGAATGGGGGGGAAAACCGCGGAACCAGCATCTCCGGCGCCATGAAGCTGATTTATGAACAGGGGGTCTGCACCTACAACTCCATGTCTTATAACGAAAATGACTGGACCACGCAGCCCTCCCAGGCCGCGCGGCGGGAGGCGGCGCGCTATCGGGCCATCTCCTATGGAACGGTCCGGGGAACAGAGGCGATCAAAAAGCGGCTGGCGCAGGGGGACGGCGTGGTGATCCAAATCCCGGTTTACCCCGATTTCGACAATCTGAACAGCAGCAACCCGATTTACAATGACCTGTCGGGAAAAGACCGCGGCTCTCACGCGGTGTGCCTGATCGGATACGACGACAGCAAAAAGGCGTTTAAGCTGATCAATTCCTGGGGCACCTCTTGGGGTCTGGGAGGTTACGGCTACATTTCCTATGATCTGGTGACGACCGGCTATGTCATGACCGATGAAATCAGCAATCGCCAGAAAATCAAGGAGGTGGGGGCAGGCGATTTCAACGGCGACGGCAAGGATGAAATCGTGGCTCTGGTCGATTATAAGCACGCCTGGACCCAGATTTATCAGTGGAAACGGGGAGAAAGCCGTCCCACGGTGGTATACGGCCTTTATGAGCATACCGGCTTTAACCTCAACAGTGTCGCCGGCCGCACAGCAGTGGGTGACTTCAATGGGGACGGCAAAGACGATATTGTCTGCATGTATGACTATGGAAATCTGGAGAATACCCTGCACGTCTTCCTTTCAAACGGCGCCGGTTTTTTGCCGAATCAGTGGTGGTACAACAATACCCAGTATAACGCGGAGAAGGTCGGCGGCCGGCTGGTATCCGGGGATTTCAACGGGGACGGCCGGGACGATGTGGCAGCGCTGTACGATTACGACGGTCAGAACGAGTATTCCATCCATGTCTGGCGGTCGGCGGGAAATTCCTTCAGCGCCACACAATGGTGGCTGGATGACCGTCTGTACGATGTGGAGAATGTGACCAATCGGGTGGTATCCGGAGATTTTAACGGGGATGGCAAGGATGATATCGCCGCCCTGTATCACTACGGCGGTGAAAACGAGTATGCCATTCATGTCTGGAGCTCGTCCGGTTCCAGCTTCAGCAAGCCTTCCTGGTGGCTGGGCGACAGGCAGTATAACGTTAACAACGTGACCGGCCGCGTGGCCGTCGGGGATTTCAACGGGGACGGCAAGGATGATATCGCTGCCCTGTATGATTACGGCGGTGAAGGCGAGTATGCCATCCATGTCTGGAGCTCGTCCGGCTCCGGTTTCAGCAAGCCCTCCTGGTGGCTGAGCGACAGGCAGTATAATGTCAACCATGTGACCGGGCGTGTGGCCGCCGGGGATTTCAACGGGGACGGTAAGGACGATATTGCCACGGTGTATTGTGACGGCAGCAGCCCATACACAGCGCATGTTTTTGAATCCGACGGGGGGGCCTTCCGCAAGCCGCGCTCAACGGTATAGCGTTTCGGCCGTCTGCTGCGGAGTCGGTTGAAAAAGAGAGGGCCGTCCTGTGGCAGGGACGGCCCCTCATCTATTCAGGCTGGTTAAATGCCGTTCACCTTCTTGACTTTCCTTTCAAATGGTGGTAATTTGATACTGATGTTTGAGGGATCATATTTCACTAATCGTTTTCCACTACGGTTCTGCCACCAATGGATAAGACAGGAGGGATGGTTTATGTCCGGGACACGGTTTTCGCGCTTTCTGTCGCCGCTGGCGGCTCTGCTGGCCGTCCTGCTGCTGGCATCCGCCGCCGGCTGTTCCTCTGCGGGGGAGGAAAATAACCCCTCCCCTTCCTCTTCGGCCACGGCGCCCACGCGCACCGGCGGGGCCGCTCTGACCCTGCCCACGCTGGAGGGCGCGGAGACCCTGAGTATCATTCGGCCTGATCGGGGGCGCTACCGCCAAACCGCCGACCCTGCGACGGTGGCTGCCGTGCTCCGCCGCCTTCAGGAGGAGCCGCGCACCTCGTCTGAGCATGCGCGGCCGGTCCTCAACCCCGATTTGCGGCTGGAGTGCTCCTCCTGGGGAGGGACCACCCTGCTGGTGACGGCCGCTTCCCTGACCGAGGAGTCCCCCTCCGGCGCCCAGCGGAGCTATCAGGTGAGCGGGCGATTACTGGCGGAGCTTTCGGCCCTGTACGATCAGCTGGGGGGAGAGGAACAGTACTACGGTACCACCAACACGGTCACACTGCCGAACCTGACCCGTGCGGGGCAGCTTTCCATCCATCTGTCCGCCGCCGGAGCCTCTGTGCACAGGACGGAGGACCCTGCCCTGATTGAAGAGGCGGTCCGCCTGATTGAAGGCGCGCTGAGGGAGCGACTGCCCTTTTTTGAGCCTGCCAACGGCTTCTCCCCGATCCGTATCGGCAACAGCGAATGGGAGGGGGAGCTTTCGCTGAGCGGGGAAACGCTGCTCTATCAGCCGAATGGCTCCCGGGAAAGCGCCGCCTACCGCGTGGCTCCCTCACTGGAGACGGCGATAATGGAGCTGTATCATCGAATGGGAGCGGACTCCTGACAATACAGGCGCCCCCGGAAGCAAAACTTCTGGGGGCGCCTGTGGGTTTTGACAGAAACAGGCGGCTGCTTATACGTTGAAGCGGAAGAGTACCACATCGCCGTCCTGCACCACGTATTCCTTGCCCTCCGAACGGACCAGCCCCTTTTCCTTACACGCGGTCATGGAGCCGCATGTGATCAGCTCGTCATAGGACACAATCTCAGCGCGGATAAAGCCTCTCTCGAAATCGGTGTGGATTTTGCCCGCTGCCTGCGGCGCGCGGGTCCCCCTCTCGATGGTCCAGGCGCGCACCTCCTTGGGGCCGGCTGTCAGATAGGAGATCAGCCCCAGCAGATGATAGCTTTTCTGAATCAGGCGGTCGAGACCGGCGCTCTCCAGCCCCAGCTCGGACAGGAACAGGGCCTTCTCCTCTGCCTCCATATCGGCGATGTCCGCCTCCATCTGTGCACAGATGGGCAGCACCTCGGCTCCCTCCTGTTCCGCCAGCTTTGCCACCCGGCAGTAATGGGGCTGGGCGGATACGTCGCCGCCGAAATCCCGCTCGCTCAGATTGGCGGCGTAGATCACCGGCTTGGCGGTCAGCAGCTGGGCGCCGGCAAGCAGCGCCTCCTCCTCCGGCCCGCGCTCCACCGACCGGGCGGGACGCCCGGCCTCCAGTGTCTGATAAACGCGGCAGTAAAAATCCAGCTCGGCCTGTAAGCCCTTATCGCCCTTGAGCAGCTTGCGCGTTTTGTCAATACGGCGCTCCAGCAGCTCCATATCGGAGAAAATCAACTCCAGGTTGATCGTCTCGATATCCCGCAGGGGGTCCACGCCGCCGTCCACATGAACGATGTCATCGTCCTCAAAGCAGCGGACCACATGGACCACCGCGTCCACCTCGCGGATATTGGCCAGAAACTTGTTGCCCAGTCCCTCACCCTTGCTGGCCCCTCTGACCAGTCCTGCGATGTCCACGAATTCAATGGCGGCAGGGGTGACCTTCTCCGGCCTGTACAGCTCCGCCAGACGGTCCAGACGGCTGTCGGGCACGGCGACCACCCCCACGTTCGGGTCAATGGTGCAGAAGGGGTAGTTGGCGCTCTGCGCGCCGGCATTGGTGATGGCGTTGAACAGGGTGGATTTTCCTACATTGGGCAGACCGACGATGCCAAGCTTCATAATAACCGTCCGTTCCTTCCCCGGTCCCCAGCGGACCGGTCTTTAAAATACAGCGAAAAATGCGACAAAAAGGAATACCTGCAGGCACAGAACCGGACCGGACCGAAGATGTTTTGTCCGGCGGGCGGCTCGCTCTGGGTACCTTTGCGCCCCGCCCGGTCCACAAAAGATACGGTCGTATGTTAGCATAAATGGCCGCCGCCGTCAACTCCGCCGCTCCTTCCCCTGAGCTGTTCGTATGCCTGGCAGGACGGCGGGTTCTGAAGGGCAGGAGGAGAAAAAGAGCGGGGGCAGGCTCTTGCAGGGAGAACAGCCGGCTGATATAATGGGAAAAACAGAGCAATGGAGGAATGAACGATGCCAATCGGTGTATTGTGTGCGATGACCGAGGAGATAGCCCTGCTGCGCGGAGAAATGGAGATCACGGAGCGGGAAACGGTAGGGGGGCGGGAATTCCTGACGGGACGCCTGTATGGGCGGGAGACGGTGCTGGCCCGGTCCGGTATTGGCAAGGCGGCGGCGGCCTCCACCGTCACCACCCTGCTGGACCGCTTCGGCGCAGAGCTGGTGATTTTCAGCGGGACGGCCGGGGGGGCGGATCCGGCCCTGCATACCGGTGACCTGGTGGTGTCCGACCGCAGTGTTCAGCATGATATGGATGCGATTGGCGAGGCGCTTTTTCAGGTGCCGGGGCATGAGGGTTCCTGGTTTGGCGCCGATCCGCGGCTGACCGCGCTGGCTGCTGATGCCGCCCAGCGCTTTTTTGAGAGGGATATGGCGCAGGAGCTTTCTCCCGGACAGCTGGTCCGGTTTGGGATTACCCGGCCGCAGGTGGCGGTGGGAACGGTGGCCTCCGGTGACCAGTTTATCAGCTCGCGGGAGAAAATCCGCTGGCTGGGCGAGCGGATTGAAAACCTGAAATGTGTCGAAATGGAAGGAGCCGCCGCCGCCCAGATCTGCGTCGAGTTTGGCGTACCGCATGTGATCCTTCGGGTGATCTCTGACGGCGCAAACGAGGATTCGCCGGTGGACTTTGACGCCTTTGTCACCGACGCCGCCCGGTATTTCACCCGCGGCGTGGTGCGGGAGCTGATCCGCAGTCTGTAAGGGGTGCGGGAAGCCCCAGCTCAAAAGAGAAACCGAGAAACCCTATGTTTCGCCGGGATCGGCGGAGAGAAAGGGGGGCGGCACAGTGAAACGGATTCTTCTGGCGACCGATTCCTTCAAGGGGACGATGACAGCGGCGGAAATCTGTGAGATTCAGCGGCTGGCGATTCGTCGCCTGCTCCCTGACACGGAGGTCTGCGAGCTGCCGATGGCTGATGGGGGTGAGGGCTTTTCCGAGGCCTGCCGGCGGCTTGGCGGGGGAGAGCGGGTGGAAATAACCGTAACCGGTCCCCTCCACACCCCGGTGCAGGGCTTTTATACCCGGCTTCCGGACGGCTCTGCCGCGATTGAGATGGCCGCCGCTTCCGGCCTTCCCCTGACCGGCGGACGGCTTTCCCCGCTGGACGCCACCACCTTCGGCGTAGGGGAACTAATCCTTCACGCCGCTGAAAGGGGCGCCCGGCGAATTCTTATCGTCCTGGGGGGCAGCGCGACCAACGACGGCGACATTGGCATGGCGGCGGCTCTGGGGTATCGTTTTGAGGATGCGGCGGGGAACCCGGTGGAGCCGCTGGCCAGAAACCTGCCTGAAATCGCCGCCATCCGGCAGGAACGCGAGCTGCCCGTGCTGGAGGTAACCGCGGCCTGCGATGTGGACAACCCTTTGTGCGGGCCGGCGGGCGCGACCGCCGTGTTTGGACCGCAGAAGGGCGTCACACAGGACCTTTTTCCCCTGCTGGAGGGGGGCATGCAGCAGCTGGCGGCTCTGATGGAGAAAGAAAGCGGGCAGCCTCTGGCGGAGATGCCGGGCGCAGGCGCGGCGGGTGGACTGGGGGCCGCCGTCCTGTTTTTCCTGCACGGGAGCCTGCGCTCCGGGATCGACATGCTGCTGGATGCCGCGGGCTTTGACCGCCTGCTGGAGGAGACCGACCTGGTCATCACCGGCGAAGGCTGCATGGATGGGCAGAGCATCCGCGGAAAGGTGACGGCGGGGGTGGGCCGCCGGTGCCGAAACGCGGGGGTACCCTGTATTGCCCTTTGCGGCTCTCTGGGTGAGGGGGCGGAGGCCATGTACAGCTGCGGCATCAGCGCTATGTTCAGCACTCTGCGCCGCTTTTCCGATATGGAGCTGTCCGCGCGCACCTGTCGTGAGGATATGCAGCAGCTGACCGAATCGGTTATCCGGCTGCTGCTGGAGCGAAGCTGAAAATAGAAAAAGGACAAATCCCGCCCGTTCGTCCGTTTTCTGCTGAAAGAGGACGGTGCCATGTGCCGGCACACAAAAAAGGAGGAGAAAGCATGATAAAACCCATTCGGGGGACCTGGTTTGAATTCCAGCATCCCAACCATACAGAGGGAAAGTACTGGAATCCGATCTGCCGCCATTTCCGCGCGGCGCAGTGGGAGGAAAAGGTGGCGGAAATCGCCTCTCTTCAGATGAAATATCTGGTGCTGATGTCCAGCTCCCTTGTCTACGGCGACTGTGTGGAAAGCTATTTTAAAACCGATATTTATCCTGCGGCGGATTTCCCCTGCGAAGATCCTGTAGGGACGCTTCTGGAGGCAGCGGATCAGTACGGCCTGAAGGTATTTGTCTCCTGCGGCCATTATGGCGAATGTACCAACCCGTATCGCAATATGACAGATCCCGAGATACAGGCCCGCGCCTTCCGCGCCATGGAGCAGCTGGCGGAGCAGTACGGCGCCCATCCCTCCTTCTATGGCTGGTATCTGCCGGATGAAGCCGGCATGGAGGATGGCTTTGTTGAGCACTTTGCCCGGTATATCAATGCCTATGCCGCGCAGGGGCACCGTCTGCTGCCGGACTCCAAGGTACTGATCGCCCCCTATGGAACCAATCTTTTAAAGGCTGACGACACCTATACAGCTCAGCTCGAACGGATTGATGCCGATATCATCGCCTATCAGGATGAGGTGGGCGTGCGGAAGTCGACCCCCGACCAGACAGCCGCCCTTTATGAGGCGCTGCGCCGGGTTCACGACCGCGCCGGACGCAGTGCACTCTGGGCGGATGTCGAGCTGTTTGAATTTGAGGGCGAGGTGTACAAAAGCGCGCTGCTGCCCGCGGAGATACAACGCATACAGCGGCAGCTGGAAAGTATCTCCCCTTATGTGGATGAAGTCCTTTGCTACCAATACATGGGGTTGATGAACCGGCCCGGGACCAACGCCTTTTGCGGGCATCCGGATTCCCTGAAGCTGTATGAGGATTATCGAAGCCTTTTTATCAGCTGATCGCCCGGCCCTCCGGCTGCGGCAGGATCGGGGGAAATAGAATACCTTTTGATTGAAGAGGAAGGAAGGCATTTTGCCTTCCTTCCTTTTTGCTGTTAAGGGATGAAGGGCTTCGACAGCAGAAGAATAAAAAATTTTTTCCTTTGCGAAAGAAGCAGGCAGCGGTTCAGCAGCAAGGGGGGAAATCCAATATTCAGGAGTTTCTTGACATTGTGCAAATTTTTCTATATAATCATATTACACGAAAAACATCATAAATATTGATATTATTTATTTAACAGGAGAAACAGCTATGAGGGAGTTCTGGAAAATCAATCGACTCTACC
>JAAWCO010000069.1 GCA_022793315.1 Clostridiales bacterium
CCGGTCTTTTTCACCTGATTGATGATGTAGTCAATCTTTTCCGTAAATTTTTCGCGGTTGGCATTGTTGTCCTGAAAATGGCTGTCGTTATAGCCATGGGCCATGATCAGCACATCGGAGCTGCAGACAAAGTCGAGAACGTTGTCGCTCACTTCGATCAGCTTGGAGCCGTTGCTGGCGTAGTTGTTGATCACGGCGCCGTCGGTGTTGTTGTAAAAGCCGAAGCCGTTGAGCGCGACCTTCTGGCCGGAGCTGGTGACCTTGATCTGGAAGCTGCGGGCGTTGTTCAGCTCAATATAAGCGGAACGCCCAATTTTATCGGTCAGGCCGGAGGAGGTGTCCACCGACAAAGCGGTTTTGCCGTCGATGATCACGTCGAAGGTGCCGCCGGCATTCACCTCGTAATACACAGTCAGATAGCGGTAATCCTTTTCCACTGTACAGTTCAGCACAGCGTCCTGTTTCCGGGTGGAGAGGTTGAGACGGCCCAGGTTGTCGTTGATCCGCTGCTCGGTCCAGTCGCCGTTCCACGAGGTGTTATACACCTCATGGTAGGTGCCCTTGCTGTTCCACATGGTGTTTTCCATGGAGGCGAAGCCGTAGTTTTCATAGCCGGTCTCCGCCCAGAGCGCCTGCTTGATCTGAGCCAGATAGCTGTCCTCATAGATACGGGGGGCATTGGCGCCGTGGGAGATACTGTCGCCCAGCACGGAGATGGACTTGTTGCCGAAGTCGTCGGCCTTTGTCAGCTGAAAATAGGGATTTGAGGCGTTGTCACCGGCGGCGGAGGCCCGCAGGGGACCCGCCAGTAGCAGAGTGGACGCCAGCAGGCAGCAGCAAGCTACGCCGGATAACAAGGCGGTTAATTTTTTCATGCTCTCACTCCTGTATTTGATTAACTGCTGATGAGACATTCCTAGCTACCCTGTATTCTACCGGATAACTTTACAGCAGACAAGCCTTCATGATGTCTTTTCGCTTCACGATAAATGCTGTATTTGTTAAAACAGAAGGAAAAAGATACGGCGTTTTTGTTGTAATCCTACAGGCTTTTCCCTGATTTAGGCGTAGCAGCTTCCTTTATCTCATAACCGTGGCCATAACCGCCTTTTGAGCGTGCAGACGGTTTTCTGCCTCATCAAAAATTTCTTCTGCATGAGCCTCAAATACCTCTGCGGTGATCTCCTCGCCGCGGTGGGCGGGCAGACAATGCTGGACCATGCATTCGGGGGCCGCAGCCGCCAGCAGCTCCCGATTGACCTGGTACCCGCGGAAGAGGGCGCGGCGCTGCTCGGCCTCTCCCTCCTGCCCCATGGAGGCCCATACATCGGTAAAAATGACATCTGCACCGGCGGCTGCCTCCAGACAGTTTTCGGTCAGTACAAGCTGGTCTCCGAAACCGGCGGCAAAGTCCAGCACCCGCGGATCGGGAGCGTAGGAGGCCGGACAGGCGACGGAAACCTTCATGCCGGTTTTCAGCCCGCCCACGATGAGGGAGTTGGCCATATTGTTGCCGTCCCCAATATAGCACATTTTCAGCCCTGCCAGAATCCCTTTATGCTCCCGGATAGTCATCAGGTCAGCCAGTACCTGGCAGGGGTGGCAGAAATCGGTCAGTCCGTTGATGACCGGGACGGACCCATATTCAGCCAGCGTTTCCACCTCTGACTGATCGAAGGTGCGGATCATGATCCCATCGAGATAGCGGGAGAGCACACGGGCGGTGTCCTCTACCGGCTCGCCCCGGCCAATCTGGAGATCATTGGAGGAGAGGAACATGCCGTGGCCCCCCAGCTGATAGATGCCGGTTTCAAAGGACACACGGGTGCGGGTGGAGGACTTGCGGAAAATCATCCCCAGCGTTTTCCCCTGCAGAAGGGGATGGGCAATACCGTGCTTGAGCTCGTATTTGAGCTGATCCGCCAGATTCAGCAGACCGAGGATATCCTCTCCGGTCAGGTCCAGTAGCTTGAGCAGATGCTTCATCAATCCTCATCCTTTCATCGTGTCGGCGGTGGTTTCTGCCAGCACCATTTCCAAAATATCCAGTCCCCGGTTCAGCTCTTCGTCAGTGATTGTCAGCGGAGGCAGGAGCCGCAGCAGCGTTTTGGCCGTCAAAACCAGCAGGCCGTTTTCCAGGCAGCGCTCCGCTGTCCGGCGCGCATCCCCATTTGTCAGCTCGATTCCCAGCATCATGCCGAGACCGCGCACCGAGCGGACCCCTTTCATGGCTTTGAGACGTGTCCGGAGAAGCTCCCCCTTGCGGGTAACCGTATCCAGAAAGCCGGGGGACATCAGGCGGGACAGCACCACCCGGCCGCCGGCGCAGACCACCGGATTGCCGCCGAAGGTGGAGCCGTGTTTTCCTGCGGACAGCACAGCGGCCAGAGGTTCGGCGCACAGGCAGGCGCCCACCGGCAGTCCGCCGCCGAGTCCTTTGGCGAGGGTGACCACATCCGGACGGATGCCGGCATGCTCACAGGCGAGGAAGCGCCCTGTCCGGCCCGCACCGGTCTGAACCTCGTCGATCATGAGCAGGGCGCCGTGCTCGTCGCAGAGACGCCGCGCCAGCCGCAGGTAATCGTTCGACAGGGGCAGAACGCCGCCCTCTCCCTGGACACACTCCAGCAGCACCGCGCAGGCGCCCTCCCGCAGGGCGGAGGCAAGCGCTTCGCTATCCTCCGCCGGCACGTAGGTGAAGCCGCCCGTAAAGGGACCAAAATCGGCGTGGAAGGCGTCCTGCCCGGTCGCCTCCAGCGTGGCCAGCGTCCGTCCGTGAAAGGAGTTTTGCAGGGTGACAATCGCGCCGCCCTCCCGGCCGTTCTGTGCGGCGTAAAGGCGTGCCAGCTTGATGGCGCACTCGTTTGCCTCTGCTCCCGAATTGCACAGAAAGGCGCGGGACATACCCGCCGCTTCACACAGCTCAGCGGCGAACAGAGACTGGGTTTCCTGATAATAGAGATTGGAGATGTGCTGAAGGCGCGCGGCCTGGCGCGCCACGGCGTCCGCCCATTCCGCATCGCAGAAGCCCAGGGAATTGACGCCGATTCCGCTGCCGAAATCGATCAGGATGCGCCCTTCGCTGTCGGTTGCCGTGGCGCCGCTTCCCTTTTCCAGCGCCACGGGAAAACGGCCGTAGGTGGGCATCAGGGCATGCTCCGCCCGCTGCCGTATTGTCTGAAAGTCCATGCGGATTCCTTCTTTCTCCGTCTGTGTCTGCGCCCCCGCAGCCCGGGAGAGCTTAAAGAAACATGGTGCCGATGCCTTCGTCGGTCAGCATTTCGATCAGGATGGAGTGCGCGATTCGCCCGTCGATGATATGGGTACGCCGGACGCCGCGGCGCACCGCCTCCACACAGCAGTCGATCTTGGGGATCATGCCGCCGGAGATCACGCCGCGCTTTTTCAGGCTCTGCACCTCGCTGACCTGTACCACCGAGATCAGCGATTCCTCATCGTCCCGTTTTTCCAGCAGGCCGCGTACATCGGTCATCAGCACCAGCTTTTCCGCGCAGAGCGCCGCCGCAATGCGGGAGGCAGCAATGTCCGCATTGATATTGTAGGTCGCGCCGCCGTCTTCGCCCGCCGCGATGGTGGCCACCACCGGGATGGTGCCGCTCTCCAGGCTATTGCGGATCAGGGTGACATTGACATGGGTGATATCGCCGACAAAACCCAGCTCACCGCCCTGCACCTGCACTGCCTTGAGCATACCGCCGTCCAGCCCGCACAGACCGATGGCCCGGCCGCCGTGCTGCTCCAGCAGCTGAACCAGACTTTTGTTGACCTTGCCGGCCAGCACCATCTCCACCACGTCCATGGTCTCCTGATCGGTGTAGCGGAGGCCGTTGACAAACCGGGATTCCTTTCCCAGCTTTTTCAGCATGGCGTTGATTTCCGGTCCGCCGCCATGCACCAGCACCACATGGATGCCCACGGTGGAGAGAAGGACGATATCCTCCATCACAGCGGATTTCAGCTCGTCGCTGATCATGGCGTTGCCTCCGTATTTGATGACGACGGTTTTGCCTGCGTACTGTTTAATATAAGGCAGCGCCTGGGTTAGTACCTGCGCCCTCTCCGCCGTTGTTATCTCCATATCGCTTTCCTCCTCCACTCTGCGCCTGTCTCCATCCGGCAAGAGGTCAGGTGCGGTAATCGCCGTTGATTTTCACATAGTCATAGGTGAGATCGCAGCCCCAGGCAACAGCTGACGCATTCCCATCGCTCAGGCTGATTTCCACCGTGATTTCCTTTTCGGACAGCACCGCCTTGGCAGTGTCCTCGCTGAAGGGGATGCCTGCGCCTCCTTCGCATACCGCCAGATGGCCGGCCGGGGAGCGGAAGGCAACCGATACCCCTCTCACATCCAGCTCCGCGCCGGAATAGCCCAGGGCGCACAGCACGCGGCCCCAGTTGGCGTCAGCGCCGAACATGGCCGATTTGAAAAGGGCGGAGCCGATTACCGCTTTGGCGGCCAGTCGGGCGTCGGCGTCGCTTTTTGCGCCGGCTACGCGGCATTCCAGCAGCCGGGTGGCCCCCTCGCCGTCGGCGGCCAGAGCCCGCACAATGGCAGTGCTCACCTGCCGCAGCGCGGCGAGGAAGGTGTGGTAATCCTCATTTTCTTCGGTGACCGGCGCATTTCCCGCGGCCCCGTTGGCCATCAGTGCCACTGTGTCGTTGGTGGAGGTATCGCCGTCCACCGACAGCATATTGAAGGTATCCTCCGCCGTTTCCGCCAGAGCCTTCCGAAGCAGGGGGGCGGCAATCGCCGCATCGGTGGTCAGAAAGCACAGCATGGTGGCCATATTCGGGGCGATCATGCCGCTGCCCTTGGCGATGCCACCCAGCACACAGGCGATGCCGCCCAGCTCGAAGGAGACAGCAAATTCTTTTTTGACCGTGTCGGTGGTCATGATAGCCTCCGCCGCATCGGCGCCGCCCTCCCGGGAGAGAGAGGATGCCAGAGCAGGCAGTCCCGCCCGGACCGGCTCCAGCGGCAGAGAGGGGCCGATCACGCCGGTGGAGGCTACGATCACATCGTTTGCTGTAATGCCCAGTGCTTCGGCGGTCATCGCGCACATGGTCTCCGCCTTTTCCTCGCCGTCAAAGGCACAGGTATTGGCAATGCCGCTGTTGCAAATCACGGCGCGGGCGGTTCCATCGGAAAGATGACGTTTGGTCACCAGCAGAGGCGCGCCCTTGACCAGGTTTTTTGTATAAACGGCGGCGGCCGTCGCCGGACGGTCGGAGACAATCAGGGCCAGATCCCGTTTGGTGCGGTTTTTGCGGATACCACAGTGGACGCCGGCCGCGGTAAAGCCTCTGGCGGCGGTCACACCGCCGCTGATAAACGGATAGGTCATGTATAATCCCTCTTTTATTTTCCTCAATACGGCATCAATGCGCTCTTCCGCCCGATTCAAAAGGCCGGCGGAATCATGTCCAGTCCCGCCGTTTCCGGCAGGCCGAACAGCAGGTTCATGTTCTGAATTGCCTGACCGGCGGCTCCCTTGACCATGTTGTCAATCACCGACGTGACGATCAGCAGGCCGGTGTGCTCGTCGCCGTACAGCTGAATATCGCAGAAATTGGAGCAGCGGACATCGCGAAGGTTTACTGGCGTTCCTTCAGGCGGGAGGCGGACAAAAAATTCGTCGCGATAGGCCTCCTCATAGAGCTGCCGTATCCGCGGCAGATCAAAGCCCGGCCTCCGCCGTGCATAAATAGTGGACAGGATACCCCGGTTGACCGGCAGAAGATGGGGAACAAAGGTCACGGTTGCCCTTTGACCTGCTACGGTGGAGAGAGTCTGCTCAATCTCCGGTGTGTGCCGGTGGCTGGCCACCTTATAGGCGGAGAACGCCTCATTGCAGTCGGGAAAGTGGGTGTTCTGGGCGGGCTTTCGTCCCGCGCCGGTCACGCCCGATTTGGCATCGACCACAATACCCTCTGTTTCCACTGCCCCCGCACGAAGGGCAGGGGCCAGGCCCAGCGCCACACTGGTGGGATAGCAGCCGGGGTTCCCAACAATATCCGTGCCGCGGATCTGTTCGCGGAACAGCTCGGGCAGCCCGTACACGGCCCGCCGGTGAAGGTCGGGGTGGATCACCTCACAGCCGTACCAGCGGACGTATTCCTCCGGATCGTCCAGCCGGAAATCCGCCCCCAGGTCGATAAATTTTTTCCCCTGTGCAGCGCAGGCCGCCGCCGTCTCCTGGGAAAGCCCGTGCGGCAGGGCGGCAAACACCACGTCGGAGGCGGCGATGACGGCGTCCGCTCCTTCACATTCCAGCCCGCACAGCTCCCGGAGATTGGGATAGACCTCGTACAGCTTTTTCCCTTCAAAGGAGACAGAGCCCACCGCCGTCGGCTGTGCGTCGGGGTGGCGGAGGAGCAGGCGGCACAGCTCCACTCCTGCGTAGCCGGTGGCGCCGAGAACTCCCGCGCGTATGGTCATGATTTTCCCCCTCCTTCATTTGCCTTCTCCAGCAGGCCCAGCACCCGGCGGGCCTGGGCGCGCACATTTTCGGGGGCCGGACCGCCGTAAACCCGCCGCAGGGCGGCACAGCGCTCCAGCGCGATGGCCTCAAATACCCCTTCGTCAAAGAGGGGGCAGACCTCCCGATACTCGTCCAGCGGCAGGGTTTCCAGCGTCAGCCCCTGATCGATGCAGCGGGCGACCAGTTCGCCGGTCGCCTTGTAGGCGTCGCGGAAGGGCAGTCCCCTGCCCACCAGATAATCGGCGCAGTCGGTGGCGTTGATGAAGCCGCCGGCCGCTGCCCGGCGCATGTTGTGGGGGAGAGGCTTCATGGTTTCGACCATGGGGATGAAGGCGGTCAGACACATCCGCACCGTGTCGAAGGCGTCAAAAATGGCCTCCTTGTCCTCCTGCATATCCTTGTTATAGGCCAGCGGGAGGCCCTTCAGCATGGTGAGCAGTCCCATCAGGTCGCCGAATACCCGGCCCGATTTGCCCCGCACCAGCTCGGCGATATCGGGGTTCTTTTTCTGGGGCATGATGGAGGAGCCGGTGGAAAAGGCGTCGTCCAGCTCGATAAACTTGAACTCCCATGAGCACCAGAGGATAATCTCTTCCGAGAAGCGGGACAGATGCACCATGATCAGGGAGAGGGCCGCCGCCAGCTCCACGGCATAGTCCCGGTCGGCCACCCCGTCAAGGGAATTGTGGGTCACGCCGGCGAGCCCAAGCTGCTCCGCCGCAAGGGAGCGGTCCAGCGGGTAGGTGGTGGAGGCCAGCGCCCCGCTGCCCAGCGGTGATACATCCATCCGCCTGACGGCGTCGTCCAGCCGTCCCACATCCCGCAGCAGCATCTCGGCATAGGCCATCAGATGATGGCCGAAGGTGATGGGCTGAGCCCGCTGCAGATGGGTATAGCCCGGCAGAATGACCTCTGCGTTTTCTTCCGCCCGGGTGCACAGCACCCGAATCAGGGAGCACAGCTGTTCCCGCAGGGGGAGGGCCAGATTCTTCAGATACAGGCGCAGGTCGAGCGCCACCTGATCGTTCCGGCTGCGGCCGGTATGCAGGCGCTTGCCGGCATCGCCGATGCGGGCGGTCAGCTCTCCTTCAATAAAGGTATGGATGTCTTCCGCCGACCGGTCGATTTCCAGCCGCCCTTCCTCAAGATCCGCCAGGATGGAGGAGAGCCCCTCCTGAATCTGCCTGCCGTCCTCTTCGGAAAGAATCCCCTGCTTTGCCAGCATGGCGGCGTGGGCCATGCTGCCTGTGATATCCTCTCGATACATGCGGGAATCAAACATGATGGAGGAATTGAAATCGTTGACCTTTTCATCCAGCTCCTTATGGAAGCGTCCGGCCCACAGCTTCATCGTCTCATCCCTTTCTGCTGTCATGCAGAGAAATAAAAAGAGGCCGAAGCGGGGATGCTTCCCGCCCCGGCCGTCGCTGTCCCCCGACACAGGGAGGATTATTTGCCTTCCTTGAGCGCCTGCACCTTAATCGGCAGACCAAACAGGTTGATAAAGCCCTGCGAATCCATCTGATCGTATACCTCGTCTTCACCGAAGGTTGCAACCTTTTCGTCATAAAGGGAATAGGGAGAGGTCAGGCTGGCCAGAATCATATTGCCCTTATACAATTTCAGCTTTACCTCGCCGGTGACCTTTTCCTGAGTGGAATCGACAAACGCGGAGAGCGCTTCACGCAGGGGGGTGTACCACTGGCCGTAATATACCAGCTCGCTGAATTTGCCGGCCACCAGCTGCTGCTTATAATGCAGGGTGTCCCGGTCAAGGGTAAGGGTTTCCAGCGCCTCGTGGGCTCTGTACAGAATGGTGCCGCCGGGAGTTTCATACACACCGCGGCTCTTCATGCCGACCAGCCGGTTTTCCACCATATCCACGATGCCGACGCCGTTTTCACCGCCCAGCCGGTTGAGCTTTTCAATCAGAGTTACGCCGTCCATCCTGACGCCGTCCAGCGCCACCGGGATGCCCTTTTCAAAGGAAAGGGTCAAATAGGTGGCCTGATCCGGCGCCTTTTCAGGCGAAACGCCCATCTCCAGAATCTCGTCGTATTTCGGCTCGTTGGCAGGGTCCTCCAGATCCAGGCCCTCATGGGACAGGTGCCACAGATTTTTGTCCTTGGAGTAGTTGGTGGAGCGGTCGATATTCAGAGGAATGCCGTGCGCCTCCGCGTAGTCGATCTCCTCATCGCGGGACTTCAGCTCCCAGGTCCGCCAGGGGGCGATGATTTTCATTTTCGGGGCATAGGCCTTGATCGCCAGCTCAAACCGGACCTGATCGTTTCCCTTGCCGGTACAGCCGTGCGCAATGGCGTCAGCGCCTTCCTTTTTGGCGATTTCCACCAGACGCTTGGCGATAATGGGCCGTGCGAAGGAGGTGCCCAGCAGATACTGATTTTCGTAAACCGCGCCCGCCTTTACAGTGGGGAAAATGTATTCCTCGACAAATTCCTGACGCAGGTCCTCAATATACAGCTTGGAGGCGCCGGTCTTAAGGGCCTTTTCCTCCAGTCCGGACAGCTCCTTGCCCTGCCCCACGTCGGCAGCGACGGCGATGACCTCGCAGTTTCCGTAATTTTCCTTCAGCCAGGGGATAATGATGGAGGTATCCAGTCCGCCTGAATAGGCAAGCACAACCTTTTTAATGGTATCCATCGGCAAACACTCCTTTTCCCTTATCGTTTTCAATGTCCCTATTATACCGGCCTCGCGGCTGGTTTGCAAGGGGTATTTCGCATAATTATGCCTATCGCCTTATTTTTGTCAATCTGCCCAGTATTCCATCGAATTGGAGCTTTAGTAAAAGAAACGCTGTACAATGCCTGTTGTTCATATACATGTATAAATGAATAAAAATTCATACATGCATGTATATGCCGCCCGGCACGGCGATGCAGACATGAGAAATTTCGACAGATTTAACCTTGTCTTAACATAGGGCTGGTATGATACCATCGGCTGACAGAGGGCGGACAAACTCCGGTGCGCTGCCTTGCGGCGCCGGAGGTTCTGCTTTGACGGGCTTGCCGGTCTTTTGTCAGGAAGGAACAGCAACGATGTACAGGGAGGATGCGGTGTGGACTTAACGCATATTCTGTCGCTGGCGGGCGGACTGGGTTTGTTTTTATTCGGTATGAAAATTATGGGTGAGGGGCTGGAGCTGGTCGCGGGCTCCAAGCTGAGGGGGCTGCTTGAAAAGCTGACCAGCAACCCTCTGCTGGGGGTGCTGGTCGGCGTCGTGGTCACCGGCGCTATCCAGTCCTCTTCAGCAACAACGGTGATGGTGGTCGGCTTCCTTAATGCCGGGCTGCTGGGGCTGGAGCAGGCGGTTTATGTGATTCTGGGCGCCAATATCGGCACCACCGTTACCAGCTTTCTGATCGGCCTGAAGCTCAACTATCTTGCCCCTGCCGCGATTCTTCTCGGCGTCGTCATGGTGATGATGTTCAAGAAAAAGATGGCTCAGCAGAGCGGTATGGTGATCATCGGCTTCGGCATTCTTTTTATGGGGATGGACACCATGTCCTCCGCTATGGCTCCTCTCAGGGATATTCCTGAATTTGCCCAGCTGATGGTGCAGTTTTCCAACCCCGTACTGGGGATTCTGGCCGGTGCTGTTCTGACCGCCGTGATCCAGTCCTCCTCCGCCTCGGTGGGTATTGTGCAGGCCATGGCGGCCAGCGGAGTGGTCGGTCTGGGCGGCGTGATTTACATTTTGTTCGGTCAGAATATCGGTACCTGCGCCACGGCGCTTCTGGCCTCCGTCGGGACCAACCGGGCGGGCAAGCGCGCGGCGATGATCCACCTGCTGTTCAACGTGATCGGTACGCTGCTGTTTATTCCGATTACCATGTTCCTGCCCTTCGTGCCCTTTGTGGAATCGCTGTCCTCTGATCCCAAAATGCAGATTTCGCTGGCGCACATTCTCTTTAATATTGTTGTTACCCTGGTGATGCTTCCCTTTTCCCAGCTGCTGGTGAAGCTGGCCGCGCGGCTGGTGCCCGGCAAAGAATCGGAGTATGAAGAGATGCGGCTCCATTTTCTGGACGAGCGTATCCTGCAGACGCCGCCCATCGCCGTTGCCCAGGTGGTCAAGGAGGTGGAGCGGATGGCCCGCATCGCCAGTAGGAATTTCAAGCTGGCGGTCCGTGTGTTTTTTAAGCCGGACAAGGAGCTGCGCCAGCAGATACGGCAAAATGAGCGGGTGCTGAATTTCTTGAATCACAGTATTACCCGCTATCTGGTGAAAATCCATGCGCTGGACCTGATGGAGGCGGACAACCGGCTGATTGGCTCGATGTTTCATGTGATCAACGACCTGGAGCGTGTCGGCGACCACGCAGAGAATATACTGGAGTATTCGGAGCAGTTCGACGGAGAGCTTCCCTTCTCATCCGGCGCCATGGAGGAGCTGAAGGACATGTGCGAGCGGGTGCAGCAGATCATTGATCAGTCCATTGCCTTCTTTCTGGAGCATAAGCCGAATAAAGAGGCCTCTGACACCATTATTTCTGCTGAAGAGGAGATCGACGATCTGGTTCTGACCCTGCGTTCCCATCATGTTGCCCGGTTGAACGCGCTGGAGTGTTCGCCGGAGGTGGGAATCACCTTCGTGGATATTCTGACCGACCTGGAGCGCGTTTCCGACCATGCCACCAATATTATGTACGCGGCGTTCGACGACGTTTGCGCCTAACAGGCTCTGCGCCGCCGAAAAATGAGGTGTTGAGATGAAAAGAAAGACGGCGGCCCTCTGCTTCCTGCTGATCCTGCCGCTGCTTTTCTGGATAACAGGCTGTCGTTGGGGACGGGGAGCCATTCTCTCCTCCCGTCCTCATACGGAGAGAACGGGAACAGCCCCGGTCGTCTCCTCCCGGACGACCGGAGAAGAATCGGGGGCAGAAGCAGAAACGACGGTTGCTGTTCCTGAGGAGACTGCCAGCAGACCGGCGTCGGGGCCTTCCGGGGAGAGCGCTGCCCAGCCGCCCGCTTCAGCGCCCGCCGCTGTTCCTTCCGTTTCCGGGGCGCTTCGGGTGAACGGGACACAGCTTACCGATAGGCAGGGAAATGCTGTCCAGCTCAGGGGGATCAGCACACACGGCCTTGCCTGGTACCCTGGTTATGTCAACGAGAGCTGCTTTCGTCAGCTGCATGAGGAATGGGGGATCAACGCCATTCGGCTGGCAATGTATACGGAGGAATACGGCGGCTATTGCGCCGGCGGGGACCGGGAGGCTCTCAAAGAGCTGATCCACCGGGGCGTGTCCTGTGCCGCGGCACAGGGGATGTATGTCATCATCGACTGGCACATTCTCTCCGATGGCAATCCGAACCGGCATGCCGATGAAGCTGTGGCTTTTTTTGATGAAATGGCGGCCCGCTATGCCGGAAATCCGTATGTGATCTATGAAATCTGTAATGAACCAAACGGCGGAACCGGCTGGGGCGACATCAAGGCATACGCGGAGCGGGTGATCGCCGCGATCCGCTCCCACGACAGCGAGGCGCTGATTCTGGTGGGGACGCCCAACTGGTCGCAGTATGTGGATCAGGCGGCAGCCGACCCCATCACCCAATACGACAATCTTTTGTATACCCTCCATTTTTATGCCGCTACCCATACGGAGGCGCTGCGGAATACCATGGTGGCCGCTATTCGGAGCGGGCTGCCGGTTTTTGTGTCGGAATATGGGATATGCGATGCCAGCGGAAGCGGTGCGATTGATGAGGCACAGGCAAACCGCTGGATTGACCTGATGGACCAGTATGGGGTCAGCTACATCGCCTGGAATCTGTCCAACAAAGCGGAGACCTCCGCCATCCTGCGCAGCGACTGTCAGAAAACGCACGGCTTTGAGGAGAGCGATCTGAGCGCTTCGGGCCGATGGCTCTATCGTATGCTGACGGAAAAAGCGTCCGTTTCTCCATCCACGCCGCCTGCCGCCCCCTCTTCTGCTTCCCGGGAAGAGAGCACCACCCATGCGACTGCCCCCACCGGGGGAACAGAGGGTGGGCTCTCCTGTACCGCTGAGGTGCAGAACCGCTGGGAGGCGGACGGTCAGACCTTTTTTCAGTATCAGGTAACGGTCCATAACCGCTCCGGCGCCGCCTGCCGCCAGTGGCAGGTGAATCTTACCTTTAACGAGCCCGCGGCCCTTTCGGATGGCTGGAATGGAAGGTACACCGCCAGCGGGACCTCGCTTTCAATTGCCTCTGTGGATTACAACGGCTTTATTTCAGCCGGAGGCAGTATGGAAGGAATCGGCTTCATTGTAAAAGGCGGGCCGAATCTGAGAATAACAGCGCTCTCCTGACCTGCCCTCCTGTGCCAGGATCAGGAGGGAAATACTGCCGGGAGAAACATACGTTTGACATTTTAGAATATTTGTTCTATACTGACATCAGATCAACTTATAAGGAAGGGCGGAACTCCTGTGGATCTGATGGATAAGCTGCGCATTCTGTCCGATTCGGCCAAATATGACGCGGCCTGTACCTCCAGCGGTGTGGACCGCGGCGGGAGAGAGGGGATGCTGGGCTCCGCCGTGGGGGGTGGAATCTGTCACAGCTTTTCGGCGGATGGCCGCTGTATCTCCCTGCTCAAGGTTCTGATGACCAACAGCTGTGTTTACGACTGCCAATACTGTGTCAACCGCTGCTCCAACGATATTCCCCGCGCTGCCTTCACCCCGGAGGAGCTGGCCGACCTGACCATCGAATTTTACCGTCGCAATTATATTGAGGGGCTGTTTCTCAGCTCTGGTGTACTGAAAAATCCCGACTATGCCATGGAGCGGATGTGCCGGGTACTGGAGCTGCTGCGCACCGTTTATCGTTTCAACGGCTATATTCATGCCAAGGCGATCCCCGGCTGTTCCCCTGAGCTGACCGATAAGCTGGGCCGGCTGTGCGACCGGATGAGCGTCAACATTGAGCTGCCCAGCGAGCAAAGCCTCCGTCTGCTCGCTCCTGACAAAAAGAAGAACAATATCCTCGGCCCCATGGGCGGTATCCGTGACCGCATACGGGAGAATCGGGAGGAGCTGGCGCTGTACCGTCACGCCCGGCCCTTCGCTCCAGGCGGTCAAAGCACACAGATGATTATCGGCGCCACCCCCGACACCGACCGGCAGATTCTGCGGCTGAGTGAGGGGCTGTATCAGAAATACGCCCTGCGCCGCGTGTTCTATTCCGCCTATATCCCGGTGGGGACAAACGCCCTGCTTCCCCAAAATCAGCCGCCTCCTCTGCTGCGGGAGCACCGGCTGTATCAGGCGGACTGGCTCATTCGCAAATACGGCTTTACCGCCAATGAGGTGTTGGATGAGGCACATCCCTCCCTCGACCCCCTGCTGGACCCCAAATGCTTTTGGGCGTTGCATCATCTGGATCAGTTCCCGGTGGAAATCAACCGGGCGGACAGGGAGACCCTGCTGCGGGTTCCCGGCATTGGGGTCACCTCCGTGCAGCGCATCCTGACAGCCCGCCGCACCACGACCCTCACCTTTGAGGATCTGAAAAAGCTGCGGATTGTGCTCAAACGGGCGGTATATTTCATCACCTGCAGCGGGCGTCTGTATCGTGGCGTGAGGTTTGATCCTTCGTTTATCTATCAGAATCTGACCGCCGATGTGCGGCGGAGGCCGGGCGAGCTTCCGATGGATGCCCCGCCCCAGCTTTCCCTGTTTGAAGAAGAGACGCCGCGGCTGTCCGGGTGGCCGGAAGCAGCCGCCCTGCCGGTGAGAAGAGAGGAGGCGGCCGCATGCCTGAGGGGCGAGATATGATGCTGGTATACGACGGCACCTTTGAGGGTTTTCTGACGGCTGTATTTGACAGTTATGGTAGCGGGTATGCTCAATGTCTGATCGCCTCGCAGGAGCAGTGCCAGCCCCGGTGGGGGATGGACATTCGGGAGGTTTCCACCGATACGGAAAAATACGAGCGGGTCATGGCCGGCGTCCGCCGCCGGATGGGACAGGAGGGATACGAGCAGGTGTGGACCGGCTTTCTCTCTGATGACCCGCGCCGGGAGGATATCCTGCTTGCCTATATCCGCCTGGGGATGAAGGCGGGGCAGAGGATTCATCAGATGCTGACGGACGACCGGGTCATTGCCCAGACAAAGATGAGCGGACTTGTCCGGCGGGAGGCTCATCTGCTTATCCAGTTCGCCCGCTTTGCGTGTATGAGCGGCGGCGTGTACTATGCCGCCATTACGCCGGAGCATCACTGTCTGGCCCTGCTTATGCCCCATTTTGTTGACCGGTTTCGTGTGCAGCCCTTTGTCCTTCACGACAAGACCCACCAGCTGGCCGGCGTATTTGACCGGAAGGAGTGGGTGATCGCTTCTGCCGAAGACCTCACCCTTCCCGACTGTTCCGACGATGAACAGGCATGGCAGAAAATGTGGAAGGCCTTCTACGATACCGTCGCCATCCGGGAGCGGTATAATCCCCGATGCCGGATGAATCACATGCCGAAAAAATACTGGAAAAACATGGTGGAAATGACATCGCTCCCCACTCCTGACGACCGGCCGCTCCCCTCCCGCCCTTTGGCGGGAGACTGCCCTTTGGCGGGGGACAGTCCTCTAACAGACGGGGTTACTGCCGGTGAGAGGGGAGGAACGATGGCTGCCCCTCATCCGCTGGCATCTCTTGCGGAGTCCGTCACCCCTCAGGATGCGCCAGTAGTCCGATGAAGCTGTTGAAAAGGAGGAGAAGCATCGTGGTTTTAGAGACGGACCGGCTCTGTCTGCGCGAAATGGAACAG
>JAAWCO010000070.1 GCA_022793315.1 Clostridiales bacterium
GCAGCAGGGCTCATAGCTGACCATCAGCTCCACCGCGCGTCCCTTACGCAGCAGGATATTGCGGGCAGCCGCATAGCGATAGCAGTCGTTTTGATCGAGAGAGGGGTTGCTCAGGGCGTGCTGAGCCTCTGCAGCGCCCTCCATCAGAGCGGTGATGTCGCAGCCTGCCGCCGCAATGGGCAGAAGACCCACCGCCGTCAGCACCGAATAGCGGCCTCCCACGTTGTCTGGTACGACAAAGGTTTCATAGCCTTCCTGATCAGCAAAGGCTTTCAGAGTACCGCGGGCACGGTCGGTGGTGGCGTAAATACGTTTTCTGGTTTCTTCGCGGCCCACGGTGCGCTCCAGATACTCACGAAACACGCGGAAGGCAATGGCCGGTTCGGTGGTGGTGCCTGATTTGGAGATGACGTTGACCGATACCCTCCGGCCCTCACACAGCTCCAGCAGCTCGGACAGAGCAGAGGCGCTGATGCTGTTGCCCGCGAAATAGATGTCTGGGGTCTCCTTTTTCTTGGCGTTGTAGAGGGGGGACTTCAGGAATTCAATGGCGGCGCGTGCCCCCAGATAGGAGCCGCCGATGCCAATCACAATCAGGACATCGGTGTCGCGGCGAATGCGTTCGGCCGCCGCTTGAATACGGGCGAATTCCGCCTTGTCGTAGTCGGTGGGCAGGGTAAGCCAGCCGAGAAAATCGCTGCCCAGGCCGGAGCCGGCGTGGAGCATGTCGTGAGCGGCGGTTACCTGCGCCTGCAGGGCTCCCAGCTCATGGGAGCGGACAAAGCCCTCCAGATACCGGGTTTCAAGAGTGACGGACATGAAACTTCCACCTTGCTTGTGCTTACCTCCATTCTACAATATCCCAAGGGAAAAGGCAACCGGCAGGCAAAAGAATTTCCGAAGAATTCCTCCTGTGCGGAGAGCCGGCCGCCGAAGGGCGAAAAAGAAGGAATTCAGGCGATCAGGGCCGCCAACAGGCGGAGCAGGGCTTTGCCGGTGGTCATCCTGGGTACATCGGCGGTGGCCCGTATGCTGTAGGAGCCCATCTCCTGCCCATCCAGTGTGAGCACAATGCGCCCCACCACCTGCCCGGCGTAGACCGGCGCCTCCAGATCTTCTGACAGCTCCACCGTGCTGACAGCGTTTTTTTCCTGCCCCTTTTTTACCAGCAGGGCCTCGGGGGCGTCGGCGGCGACCGTCACCGATGGGGAGGTGCCGCCCAGCACCCGGACCGGCGTGAGCTGGCTGTCGTCAATCTGCGGGGTATAAACGCTGTAATTGGCAAAGCCGTAATCCAGCAGCTTGCGGGCGCCGCCGAATCGCTGGTCGGTGGTTTCACAGCCGAGGACCACCGCCGCCAGACGCAGTCCGTCCCGCTCCGCCGTGGCCGACAGATTGTGTCCGGCGGCGCTGGTGGTGCCGGTTTTAAGACCGGTAATGCCCTTGTAAAAGCGCACCAGCTTGTTGGTGTTGACCAGCTGGGAGGCGCCGCCGCGCAGCGTATCCATCCAGATGGTGGTGTATTTCATGATCCCTTCATGCTTCATCAGCTCGCGGGACATCAGCGCCACATCGTGGGCACAGGAATAACCGTCGTCGCTCAGGCCGCTGCAATCGACGAAGTGGGTATCGTTCATTCCCAGCTCGGCAGCCCGCTGATTCATCCGTGCCACAAAGGATTCCATGGAGCCGGACAGGTATTCCGCCATGGCCGCACAACAATCGTTTGCCGATACGACACAGATGGCCTTCAGCATGTCGTCCACCGACATGGTTTCCCCCTCCTCCAGCCAAATCTGGGAGCCGCCCATCGACGCGGCGAAGGCCGAGCAGGTCACCATATCCTGATAGGTAACAGCACCGCTGTCAAGCGCTTCCATAATCAGCAGCAGGGTCATAATTTTGGTGACCGAGGCAATCGGCGCTTTTTCATGGGAATTCATCTCGAACAGGATGCTGCCGCTGTTCATCTCCATCAGCACAGCGGATTTGGTTCCAGGCAGGTCAAGAGCTTCCCCGTCGGCAGGGATCGCGTTTTCCTCCGCCGCCCAGGCGGGAATTCCGTTGTCATCCATGAGCTGTTCAGCGGTTTCACCTGACTCGATGTCGATGATAACCGTCGGCCTCTGCTCTGCCCATGCGGGAACAGCCGCACCGGACAGCAGGACCGCGCACAGGACGCAGGCCAGCCCCTTTTTGAATTGGATCATCTGTATGGCCTCCTCTGTTCTCCCTGTTTTTGCTACAGCATATGAAGGCGGACGGGCCTGTTATGTTAACGGCAGACGTTTTTGCCGATGAACGCATGGATACCTGTATAACATGGCGGGCAGCAGGCCGTTTTCGGGCCGGCTGCCCGCCATGTTATGTTTGGTTGACAAATTTCCTGCCTGTGTTGGCAGTGCTTTTCGAGGATTTCTGGTATACTGCGGGTAAAGGAGCTGATGATATGAAATTTGAAGAAAAGCTGATGGAGCTGCGCCGCTCGAGGGGCTGGTCGCAGGAGGAGCTGGGGGGACGGCTGGGGGTCACCCGTCAGACAGTCTCCAAATGGGAGCTGGGACAGACCACTCCGGACATGGATAAGCTGGTGGAGATGAGCACGCTGCTTGATATCGGACTGGATGAGCTGCTGGATACGCCATACCGCCGCGGGGAAGGGGACCGGCTTTCCCGGCGCTGGCACTTTGAATATAAAAGCCGGCGGAAGCTGTTTGGACTGCCGCTGGTGCATATCCATGTGGGCGGGGGCCTGTACCGTGCCAGAGGGATTGTCGCCATCGGCATGACCGCTACCGGTCTGCTGTCTGTTGGATTGCTGTCTGTGGGACTGTTGTCCTTTGGTGTGGCTTCCCTCGGGCTGCTGGCGGTGGGGGCATTTGCCCTGGGCGGTGTCGCCGTTGGGGCGGTGGCAGTGGGATTGCTGGCCGTGGGTGCTATTGCTGTCGGCCTGCTGGCTGTCGGCGCTCTGTCGATCGGCCTGTATGCCGTTGGAGGCTGCGCGGCTGCCTCCCGTGTGGCGCTGGGGGGCTGGGCTTCTGCGCCGGTGGCGATCGGTGAGCGGGTGAACGGTACCATCGTCTTTCCGACTGACAATCATCTCAGAGGCGCGCCGCCGGAGGCCGTACGTGAAGCGATTCTGCGGGAGTTTCCTCACACCTTCCGCTGGATTGCCGACCTGTTTGCCGCGCTGGTGAGGCCATAAGAAAGAGAAAGCCTGCTTCTTTTTCGGGAGCGCTACGTCGGTTATCCTTCCTTGTCCGGGGGGCCGCTTTTCAGACTGAGCACAGCGATCAGCGGATAATGGTCGGAGGGAAAGCGGCCGTCGATTTGGGTGGTGTCCACATAGGCCGCTTCCACCTGAAGCTCATCGCTGACAAAGATGTAATCAATTGGTTTACGCCGGCCGGAGCCGTGAAAGCCATGAAAGGTGCTGCGGATGGCGCCGGCACAGGAAAAGGCATACAAACTGGTCAGATGGATATCCGGATACTCATGCCGGTTTTCGCTCAGAATCCGGATAGCCTTGCTGTCAGGGGCGGCGTTCAGATCGCCCATCAGAATGATGGGAAGCTGTTCGCTCTGGTTGAGCTGATGCATATACTGCAAAATGGTGCGTACGCTCAGGGTTCTTGCCGGAGCGCAGATGTGATCAAAATGGGTGTTGAACACCCGGATTTTTTGCCCAAGCGTCTTTACATAGATTTCGCAGACGGTGCAGATGCGGGGGAAAAACGCAAAATAAGCCCGACTGCCGCGTTTGCTGGGGTGCTTTGACAGCCAGAAGGTTTCACTGAATGCAAGCTCGATTTCTCTGCGGCGCAGCAGGATGGCCGACTGCTCATTTTGCAGCCGTCGGGTGCGCCCCAGGCCGCAGGCGTCGTATTCCTTCAGCTGGCCGACAATGTCTGCCCGCATATCCGGCATCATTTCCTGAACGCCGACAATAGACGCTTTTGATTCGCGGAGAATACGGCATACAGCGTCCCGGCGCCGGCGCCAGCTGTTATTCCGGCTGAAAAGAAAATCGTGTTTCAAATTAAAGGACGCCACCCGGATGGTCGGTTTCATGGCCATGCCTCCTACAGGGGATACGGTTTCCTCAGAGCTGTCGCCGGCGGACAGATGTCAGCCGGTGCGCTCTATAGTGTGGTTTCAGTTTTATGATAATCCGTCAGAGGAATATGTCAATCCCATTTCGGCGTGAAGCGGTCGCGCAGCTTGTCACATCTGTTTCGATGGCGGCATAGACTGGGTGCAGAGACATACGACAGAGGGAAGGCTTCCCCCTGTCCGAAAGAAAGGAGAAATCGCCTTATGGAGATAGAAGAGCCGGAGATGCATTGTATCAATTGCTCTGACCCTCAGCAAAATCCGGCAGCCGGCCGGCTGACAGCTGACTGGCTGGATCGTGAGGAAGGTCCGGCTCGGCCGCTTCCGGTGAAGGAGCCCTGTCCCTATGTCTGCCCGGCTTTTTGCCGGCCTTTGAATCGAGACGGTGGCCGGTCTGCTGGAGCTGGGCCGGAAAAGTTTGCAAATTGTTGACAACTTCCGAATAAATTAGAGACATCTTTTGTGTAAAGTGAGAGTGGGACAAGGAAACAGAGAAAGGAGGTGGGTGCGGCCATGATACAAACGGCTGTGGCGGAACAGGCGGCTTTCTCCGCATGGGCGGAAAGGGGTGTCGTACTTCCGAATACAGCCGCAGAAACAGGTTCGCCGTCTCCTCGGCGGACAAAGGGCGGTGAAATCGCCCGCCGGCGTGTTTTGTAAAGAAACATCGTATGGAAACGGCGGGCGTGCTCTTTGTAAGAAACAGACAATCTCCGGTGATGACCAAATGGGGGGCCGGAATTCTGGAGAATATTCCGGGCTGTGCTTTTTTCGGGGAATTTTCCGGGAAAAGAGAGGAGCCGGTCCGAAGTGAGGGGTGAAATCCACAAAGAAAAGGATTTCACCCCTCTATTATTATGGCGGATGCCGCCGGCGCGGGGGCTTCCAGAGTCTGTGATGAAAAGCCGTTTGTTTTGAGAGAAAAACGCTTTCATGAGCGGACCTTTCTGCTGTAAAAGGATTGCCATCCTGCTCTGGATAGGGTACAATGCAGGAAATCTTCGATTTCCTGCCGAAGCATCCCTTGTCGGACGGAGCGCCCTCCTGCGGCGGGGCCGCAACGGGAATTCTTCTGGGGATGGGTGCTTATCTTCATGGTACCATGACCACGGCCCAACGTTTATGCTCACGTGAGGTCTGGTGGCCGTGGCCTCGAAAATGCCTGCCGGCATTTTCCCCAACTTCATGATACAATGACTATGGCCAAACGGTTTTTACATGGCGCCCAGAGCAATCCCTGTCGTGAGCATGGCCAAACCTGTTTGGATTCTGTATGTGAAAAATGCCGCTGGACCAGGCGGTCCCGCGGTGATAAAGAAAGGATGGAGATGTCCCATGCAACGGTCCCGCGTTTACTTTACCGATTTTCACGCTGGTTTTGAGGAAAATCTTCTGCAAAAGCTGGCCAGACTGGTTCGCGCTGCCGGGATAGAAACAATTGATTTTCAGAATCGTTTTGCCGCCATCAAGCTCCATTTTGGTGAACCGGGCAATCTGGCCTATCTGCGTCCGAACTATGCCCGCGTGCTGGCCGATGTGGTGCGGCAGCAGGGGGGAGACCTTTCCTGACCGACTGCAACACTCTGTATGTCGGCCGGAGAAAAAATGCCCTTGATCATCTGAAGGCGGCCTATGAAAACGGATTCAACCCCTTTGCCACCGGCTGTCAGGTGATTATTGCGGATGGACTGAAGGGCACCGATGAGACACTGGTGCCCATTGACGGAGAATATGTGCGGGAGGCCAAAATTGGCCGCGCTATCATGGATGCAGACATTTTGATCACCCTCAACCATTTCAAGGTTCATGAGTGTACCGGTATGGGGGGCGCGCTGAAAAACATCGGGATGGGCTGTGGTTCCCGCGCGGGAAAAATGGAGATGCATTCCAGCGGTAAGCCGTATGTAGACAGCGACCTCTGCATCAGCTGCGGCGCCTGCCGTAAAAACTGTGCTCATGGCGCCATCGCCTTTGTCGAAAAGAAGGCGCAAATCGATCACGGAAAATGCGTAGGCTGCGGTCGATGTATCGGCGTTTGTCCGGCGGACGCGGTACAGGCGGCTCAGGATGAGGCTTTTGATATCGTGAACCGGAAAATTGCGGAATATACCTGGGCAGTGGTGAAGGATAAGCCGCATTTCCATGTCAGTCTGGTGATGGATGTTTCTCCCTTCTGTGACTGTCACGCGGAAAATGATGTGCCCATCGTGCCCGATGTGGGAATGTTCGCTTCCTTTGATCCTGTGGCACTGGATGTGGCCTGTGCCGATGCAGTCAACCGTCAATCGCCCTGTGAGGGAAGCGTTCTGGCACGTGCGCTGGCGCAGGGAGCGGATGCGAGCGATTATTTTTCGGCTGTTCATCCCGCGACCAATTGGCGGGTGGGAATCGAACAGGCGGTCCGGCTGGGGCTTGGTCAGGAGGAATATGAGCTGATTTCGATCTGAAGACGGGGATTCTGTCCAGCTTTTTTTACGGAATCCCCGGAGAAATGCAGGAGCTGGCGGCATGGACACGGTTTCCCGGCGTCTGTGGCCAGGGAGGAAGATATGGAACAGGGGTTTGTGCATCTCTACTGCGGCGAGGGAAAGGGAAAAACCACCGCCGGTATGGGATTGTGCCTTCGGGCATTGGGACATGGCCTTCGGGTGGGGATTGCCCAATTTCTGAAGGATGGTTCCTCCGGCGAAATTGCCGCATGGAGCCGCCTTCGGGACGCGGGTTGTCCGGTGCTGCTTTTTCCGGCGGCTTCCTCGGTCAAGTTTGTTTTTCATATGAATGCGCAGGAGAGGCAGGAGGCCGCCGCCTTTATTCTTCGGCTGCTGGGGCAGACGAGGGACATGTATGAGGATCTGGATGTTCTTTTGCTGGATGAGGCGCTTACGGCGGTGGAAACCGGCCTGCTGACAGAGGAGAGTCTGCTGGACCTTATCCGCGGAAGACCATCAGGACTGGAGCTAGTGCTGACTGGCCGCAGGCCCACCCCTGCCCTGCTTGAGACAGCAGATTATATCAGCGAAATTCGGTCGGTGCGGCATCCCTTTGAACAGGGAACTGCTGCCCGTCAGGGGATCGAGTACTGACCGATCTTTGGGGCGGCTTTTGAGTGGGGCGTCATGCATTTCCTGCATGACGCCCCAATTTGTTCACTGATTCCTTTTCCCGCTCCGTATAGTTGAATGCTATTTTACAGTGTCATGTGTCAAAATGGGGAAACCGGGCGCCGTCTTTATGAGCCCCCGATGGGCGGGGAACCGGGGGATTCATCTTGAGTAGTCTGCTTCCAGCGGAGGGATTATCTCCGGGTTTTTCAGAACCCAAACAACTGCGTAGGCGCACAGCTGTACGCTCAACGTTCCATCGTCCCGGCTGTCCCGCAAAAGCCGGATGATTTTTTCCGTTTGTGCGATGTCCTCATCGCTGAGCGAATGACCCAGGCGCAGATATTGGGGAAAGGCACGCAGCATTTTCCGATAGCTGCCGTCCCAGTTCATGCCGCCGTTGACTGTAATTTCGTGGTCAATTCGGCCCGCGATGCGGATGACCTCGCCCTGAGCGGTCTGCGCTCTTCCGTGGGGAGGCACGAGATAGTGCCAAAGCCAGCGGAACGCCTCACTCCTGTTTTGCTCTGGCACGCAGATGGGGGACACCCCATCGTGAAAGGTCATTTCTCCCACGGCTTCCACATCAAAGAGCTGACGAAGGCGCTCCAGCCCTTCTGTCTGACTGTGCAGGAATTCCGGGTCGGTGATTCCCCGCTTGACCCGCTGGAAATGCTCCGCCGACTTGCGCAGAAACTCCCGGGACCGGTCCGTAATCGCTGCCCCGTGGTCCAGAAGGATCTGACAAATCTCCAGCAGCGGCGCATAGGGAAGGCGGTCCTGGCAGAGAGTCTTTTCCAGCGGCGTGAGAAAGCCCGGCCAGTCGATCCGGCCAGTTTTAAGATTTACATCTGCTCCGGCGGCCAGCAGGGCTTTCACCGCGTCCACCCGCCCGTACATCGCCGCCAGATGGAGCGGAGTCGTACCATCGTGCTGGGACACACGGATTTCTGCGCCCAAATCAATGAGGAGCTGCACGTTGCCATTCCAGAAGGAGGCGTGGTTAAAAATGGGTGTTTTTCCGTAGTAATCCCTGAAATTGACGTCCGCGCCCTGCTCTTTTGCCCAGAAGGCGAACTCCCGGGGCAGGGGTGTCAGGGAGAAAATGTTGGAGCCGTATTGGCCTGTGACCGCATTGGGTTCGCACCGCAGCAGCTGTTCCTTCAGCGCCTCAATATCGCCGCTCTCCAAAAACGCCTTTATCTCTTTGGGAAGCGTTTTCCGTTTTTTTGCCACAGCCCTTCCTCCCCTCCCGATGGATTGAGTCGATTATATCATGGAGCAAGCTCCTGATCAATCCGGTTTCGTGAAAGGGCAGGCGTTCCCATCAACAACACCACTCTTGAACAGAGATTCTCTGTCATGTCTTGACAGGCGGCGTTTTTTCCTCTATGATGGAAGGCGGAGAGGGGACATTCCTCTTTTTTTGTGCCGCTGTGGTGGAATCGGCAGACACAAGGGACTTAAAAATTTGAGCACCGGACCGGGAAACCGTCCGCGTGAATCGCGTCAAATTCGGTGGAACTCCCTTTGGGGACAATACCGAGCGAAGCCGAAGGGGTTTCCCCTTTCAGGAACGTGTAGAGACTTGACGGCGCGCACCTAAGGAATAAGGAATCCAGGGTGAAGATAAAGTCCAGACCACAACGCCTTGCATGGGCGGCTATGGCAACATAGAGTGGTAAGAAAATCCCTCGCTGGCAACAGCGTACCGGTTCAAGTCCGGTCAGCGGCACCACACCTGCGGTGAGCAAGTCGCGCACCGCAGGTTTTTTCTTGCCCAAATGAGCTGCCCGCGCTGGAGCAGCCTTTTTTCGCTGCCTGTTGACATGTTGGAAGGGACAACACTCCATTCAAAAACCCCAGCCATTCGGCTGGGGTTTTCTCATACCGCTTCGTCATTCCTCCTTCTCCAAAACAGACAACGTCCGCGGTCGCTTGTCGGCAGCAGATGTCTGCGGAAGAAACATCAGTCCTCCGTCTGTTCCTTTATGATCTCCTTCCTGCAAAAGGTCAAATGTTTTTTCTATATAAAATAATAAAAGTCATAGTTTTAATTTAAACGCTTGAAAATGATTAAATAGTGTAGTAAAATTTTATTAAAAATAATAAGGTGATATAAGTGGATATTAAAGAAATTTATAATAATCTCACAAATGTTAATATAGATAATCAAAAAGAACTTTGGGATGCACGCGGCAAAGGTTACTACGGCGAATACTTAGTGTTTTGCGAGTTGTACAAGCAAATTTCTGGAAACTGTAAAATTCTTATGAACTTAGATATTCCTACTAGAAACGGAAAAACAACAGAAGTAGACCTGCTCTTAATACATGAAACAGGTATTTATGTTTTTGAGATAAAGCATTATCAGGGAACAATTTATGGAAAAGATACAGATAATACTTGGACGCAATATTTCAATTTGTCTATTAGATGATATTATCAAAACACTTGAAGATCAGTTTAATGTACTTGAAAGCCAGTTTTCAATGGAACAAATTGACATTATTTTTAATCAGTTATTGTCATATTCACCAATGCGAGAGAAAGTTTTATTCAACGGCAAAGAAGAATCCTTTTTTGCCTGGATACAGCCGACTATATCAAAACTTGAAGAAAAGAAGAGAGAGCTTGAACAAGAGAAAAACAATTGGATTGAAAGCTGTTGTAAGATAAAAAAAGCAAAAATTAAAGGAATAGTTATCAATATTATCTTTGCAATAATTTGTGTTATTATTTCGACTTTAGTGGTAATAGGATTTAAAAAAGCATATACTATTGCTCTCCAACAAAATGATGCTGAACTTATAGAGTTTAAACAAAATTTTTTACATGTGGACGAAATCGGAAATCAATATATAGATTGTTTGCATGATTATGTTAGTGTATCCAATGTTTCTTTGAAACCTTTGGCTGATAATGCAGTATCCTTTACAGCTCAACTTGCGATGTCAAACGATGTATACGGAATTGCGCTTACCCAAAGTTCAAAATATATAATAATAACATATTCAGGTAAAGTATTTGAATATGATGTTTTTGGCGATCACCTGTATTATAATCGTTATAGCAATATATGGGGAGAAGGTATCCGCTCTTATGGTGATTTAGCAAAGGCTCAATTTTATGGGATAAATATAGATGACATTTCATATATCAAGATCACCAATATAGAACTATTTAAGTTGAATATAAATCGAACTATAGTTAAGGATAAGCTTGAAATAGAGCTGTTTTCAAAATAGTTGGCCCGTTTAATTTGTAAAGTCACGCAGAGATAAACCCGCGGTGCATGTCATGTCCACCGCGGGTTTGGCAGGGCGCTTGTAAACAAGACTTTCCCGAAATCATCAATACTTTATGCAATACTGAAAGTCATCTTCTGATGAGTAACACAATCGTATAAGGTTTCTTATACTGGTTTGTGGCGAGCGGTATTTTTGGCGGAAAACACTCGCCAGCTGGACGGTTTGGCGGTAGTGCCAAGAGTTACTGTACCATAAAGTGCCGCCCGGCTGTCTTCTCTGCCAGCGTTTCTCGGCGGCGCTCCCGAAAATTCCTTTGGAATTTTCTCCACGTTCCTTGTACTATAGAAGGAGAGCGCCGGCCCCCAGAAGAATGCCCGATGCGGCATCGTTACAGATGCAGCCCCGGGCCATCTACGTAAAGTAACCCGAAAGGAACAGGCCCGTCCCGGTCGCCCTGCCGGAAGGGGAGATTTCCCAGCAGGGAAAGCTCCTGGCCCCGGGCCATCTACGTAAAGTAACCCGAAAGGAATAGGCCCGGGGTCGGGGTTCTTCGGCAGAAAATCTTCGATTTCCTGCGGCGAGCGTACAAAACAGAAATCCTCTGATTTTTCAAATTTTACCTTGCCATCAATCTTCTGACGTTACCAGAGGGATTGATGGTTCTTTCTTTTATGAGGGAGGTACGGAAGGGGAGGTTTCAAAGGAAAGCTACATAAAAACCAGAAGGAAAATTGCCGTCCTTTTCTGAGATGGTGATATCAATCGGTTTCATAATAGTAATATTAATTAGTGGATATACATTTTGTATAAAAATGAAGAGCAATGATCTTTGGGGATGACAAGGAAATCCTCAACAGAGGGAAGGTACTGTACCAATGGGTTACTTACCACATCAGGAAACGGCGGTCGTGCGGGATAAACGGCGAAAAAAAGAAGAAGGGGAAAGAGCGGTGACAGCGGGTTCTTTGCGAAGAACCCGCTGCAGGAAGCGCAGGCGGGCAGCGGCGATCAGAGGACCGGCATAAAAACCTGGCAGAAGCAGGAGCTCCGATATTTTCCAACCGGCCAGACGAAGGTAAAGCCAGGTCAGCTGACCGATCCGCCCCTTCATGGCACGGCGGGCGCGGCGAAACACCCCCTGAGAGGGAGCGCCGGTTGCCAGCAGCAGCGCAGCGGGCTCGTATCTCCTCGTCCATAGCCCAAAAGCGATTCCCCCTGACAGAAGAAATAAGACGCCGATCAGATTCAGACACAGCACCAGAATGCCTGTGGGATCTGCCATGATCCCACGGCGAATGAGGACTCCGCCGCTCAAAGCAAGCGTTCCAGGAAGGCAAAAAAGCGTACCCCATGCAGCATAGCGGAGCCAGAGACGCGCGCGCCACCAGACCGCTGTTCCATACTTTTTGGGGGAATAGAAGGCAAACAGCTCACGGACCCGTACCTCGTCCTGAAAAATTCCGACAAAGTAGCGAACCCGGCCCAAATGCAGCGGAGAAAGGAAAAACAGGTCAAGAAGCAGCATGCCTGCCAGCACCAGTATGTGGGGCCATGAGGGTGGTTGAACAGGAGAAAAAACAGCGGCGGCCTGGTCCGCTCCCGCGATGGCGAGAAGCAGTAATTCCAGCAACAAAATCAACAGACTGCCGCACAGCCAGATGGACTGTACCACCAGCGTGGGAGCCCAGTACCCTTTCAGGTCAGTGTGCGCTTTTTCGCGTGGATTCATCAGTCCTTCTCCTTTCATGGCAGCCGGGAGCCGCTGTCAATAGAAGGTAGTATATCCCGTGAAGGGCTTGATTATAGCCCATGCAGATGAGAAGAAGCGAAAAGGGGAATCCGAACTTTGTACCATCAATCGGCAAGGAGAAATCCGCCTGACAGAGAACAAAAGCGATACTGCCGCCGTTCTCAGATCTGGCGGACACGAGCGCGCCGGGCTAACGCCCGGAAACGAGGACAACGCCGCCAGCCCTTTTGTTTTTATCCCCAACCCCCGGGTCTGCCCCTGTCAACCGAGGGTGCTTTTGGCGATAGTCGTTTTTTCTGAGACACCAGCTATCCTGGACAATGGTAAACACCGGGTGATTTGCTGTCGCATATAGTAGAAAGAAATAAACGGCGAGGGTTCAGACAGCGCCTGCACCTTTGCCGGGAAGGGAAGAATTTGATCCATGAAAATCTTTATTGATCAGGGACACAATCCTCAAAACCCCAACGCCGGAGCGGAGGCGAATGGCGTGAGGGAACAGGATGTGACCTATGCCGTGGGAGTGCGGCTGGCCTCTCTGCTGGAAAGCAATCCTTTTTTTGAGGTACGACTGTCGCGCAACAGCCCGGTGGAGCAGCTGGGCACCTCTACCGCAACCAGCCTGGCGGCGCGTGTAGATGCCGCCAACAGCTGGGGAGCGGATTATTTTATCAGTCTCCACGCGAATTACAGTGCCAATACGGCGGCCAGTGGCAGCGAAGTATATGTGTACAGTGAGACCAGTCCGGCGTTTCCGCTGGGCGAGGATATTCTGGTGGGCCTGCAGAATGCCACAGCGCTTCCCAACCGGGGGATGCTCATCAATCCCGGTTTATATGTCCTGAGAAGAACCCGGATGCCCGCCCTTCTGATCGAAATGGGCTATCTGTCTAATACCACCGATGCCGAGCTCCTGGCCCGTGACCCTCAAAGCTTCGCAAGAGGCATTTATAACGGGATGCTGACATATTTTCAGCTGAGATAACAAAGCGCCGCCGGCCCGCCATCTGGCGTCCGGCGGCACAGCGCCCTTTTTCTTATCGGAATTTTAAAGGAAAAACGGAAGTCGGTAAGGTGGACAGGCGGCTGTTTTTACCTCCCAGGATTGCTCAGCCTTAATTGATGGTATGATAAAAATCCAGTGTCTTAAAGCTCCGATTCAGCTGAGCCAGAAGATACTGCTCCGATACCTTTGCCAGCTGATGGACGCTGTCCCCACTCAGCTGAAAGGCAAAGCATTTTTCAAAAGGAGAATAAACGATATGGCGCATGGCTGCCAGAATACCGTCGGCAAGAGGAAGCGGCCATATGTCTCCCTGCCGGCAATTCCGGCAAAGCAGCACACCGTCGACAGGGAGAAGGGAAAAACCGGCGGCACAGGAACCGGCTCCACAGTGATGACAGGCAGTCAGCTCCGGCATATATCCCGAAAGGGTCAGCATACGCAGCTCCAGCACCGCCTTGATACGTTTGGGGTCCTGCTCATCCTGACCCAGAAAATGCAGGGCGTTGAGCATCAGACGCAGATGAGCCTCAGCCGTCTCTTCCCGCGGTGCCAATACGCCGGCCAGCTCGCAAAAATACTGTGCCAGCGCCAGACGGGCGATATCGGACCGCCATTCAAAAAAGACATTCAGGGGGGCGGCCGATTCGATTATGTATTTATCCCGTCTCCGGATCAGAGACAGACGGGAATAGGCAAGCAGCTGGGTGGCCGCCGCATTGCGGCTTTTTAGGTTTCGGGCGCCTCGGGCGGAGGCGTGAATCAGGCCGAGATCGCGGGTCAGAGCCGCGACAAAGCGGTCTGCCTCACCAGGAGTGTTATATTCCCGAATGATCAGGGCGTCGGTCGTTTGAGGCATGGCTGTTCTCCTCTTTGCTGACGGAATTCACCGCATTTACCGCCGCGGGAGACGTTTCCCGCCCGGTACGGGAGGTATAAATATCCACTCCCCGATAACGAAGGTAGTCTTCAATACGGCCGGTCCTGACAAAGGCGTCCCACATATCCCGACGTTCCATAACGTTTCTCCCTTCAGACGACAGCGTTGTAATGGTTTACACCGCTATCGTGTGCGAAAGGGATTTCGCTATCCCCGGAAACCGCCGCCGTAAATAAATGGAAGCCGGTTCTCTGTCTGTTTTGTTTGTGAACCGGAAGAGGACCGCGTGATACAAAAAACGGCGTTTTTTGAAAAGGAACCGCTAGAGCATTAGCGGCGTGTTTTCGTTCAGTCCCGGTATCCAAAACTGCCCAGCAGTCCTTGCCGATTGCGCCAATCCTCCTTCACCTTAACCCAGCACTGGAGATTGACCCGAATATCGAACAGTTCCTCCATCTCCTGACGGGCCAGGGTGGCGATTTCCTTGAGCATGGCGCCGCGTTTGCCGATCACCATCCCCTTATGACTCTCCCGCTCACAATAGATATACGCATCAATGTCCAGAATGGAACCGTTTTCTCCTTCGCGCTCCTTCATTCCTTCGATTACCACGGCAATGCCATGAGGAATTTCCTGACGCAGCAAAAGCAGCATTTTTTCACGAACCAGTTCTGCGGCCAGCACCCGTTCCGGCTGATCGCTGATCTGATCGTCAGGGAAGAAGTGCGGGCTCTCAAAGGCAAAGGTGGACAGCTCGCCGATGAGCTCCGCCACGCCCTCGCGGCTGACGACGGAGGTAGGCAGAACAGCGGTAAAGTCATATTCCTGTCGCCAGTGGTCAATGCAGGCGAGCAGAACAGCCTTATCGGTGAGGGTATCTATTTTGTTAATGACCAGTACGGCGGGCAGGTGATTTTTTTTCAGCTGGCCGATCAGCTCAATTTCTGCCGGGCCGGGAGCGCCCGCCGGTTCCACCACCAGCATGGCGGCGTCCACACCGGACACCGCCTCGCCGATGGATTTGACCATATAATCTCCCAGGCGGGTTCTCGGCCGGTGCGCCCCCGGCGTGTCCAAAAAAACCAGTTGGGTAACGCCCTGTGTCAGGACACCGGTGATCCGGTTGCGGGTGGTCTGCGGCTTGTCCGACACGATGGCCACCTTACGTCCGATCATGGCGTTAAGAAGGGAGGACTTTCCCACATTGGGGCGGCCGATAATGGCGATAAAAGCGGAGCGGGTGGTATCTGACATAAGCAATCGGGCCTTTCCGTATGGCGGCGCCTGGCCCCATACCCATAACAATGATGAATTACGGCTGTTTTGGTGCGTCCGGCAGAGAGTCTTCCGCCGGATGGGGAGAGCCCTGACCGCCGATGAACCAGACGGCGCAGGGAAGAGAGAGAAGCAGAAGTCCCGGCTTCCACCAATCCGCCTGCCAGTCGTGAAGGATAGCGTTCCAGACCTCCGGCCGCCAGAACAGGGCGGCGGCAACCCCCAGAGACAGAAGGCAGCACAACAGAACAGCGCCCGCAGCGGCGTCTTTGGCCGCGCGGGCATATGGATGGCGTTCGATGGAGATGCGGTTGACCGTCTGCTCAATGGCGGTATTAACCGCTTCCGCGGTCAATACCACGCCAATGGTGGCCAACAGGGCCGCCCACTCCCCCCGCGTCAGTGAAAAGAGCGGGGCAAAGGCCAGCACATAAATGGCGGCCACCATATGAAAACGGAAATTCCGTTCATGGCGGATACAGAACCAGATGCCCCGCCCGGCGTAAGAAAAGCTGCGTAAAAACGCTTTCATCGGGATTATTTACGCGGGGTCAGGACATAGCTTTCCCCACGGGGAAGTCCCACTGAGGCCATGACTGCTTCTTCCCTTTCCCGCATGCGCACCGCCGGCATACCGCCCTCTATATGGTCGTAGCCCAGAAGATGAAGCATGGAATGAACGGTCAGATAGCCGACCTCGCGCTGAAGCGAATGGCCAAACTGCTCAGCCTGTTCCTGCGCCCGTTCAATGGACAGCACAATATCGCCCAGCATATACGCGCCGTTCTCCGGATTTACATCGTATTGACCTTTTTCTCCCAAAGGGAAGCTCAGTACATCGGTGATGGCGTCAATCTTACGGTGTTCCCGGTTAATCCCGCGGATTTGTGCGTTATCGACCAGAGAAATGTCGATCTGTGCCGATCCTTCAAAGCCTTCAAGCTCCAGCACCGCATGACAGCAGCGGCGCATCAGCAGCCGGATGTCGGTGGGAACTTTAATGGTTTTTTGTTTGTTCTCAATGAGAACTCTGATTTTTTCCATGGCTTTTGTACCGTTTCCCTTCTTCATATTTTTCATAGGCGCTGATGATACGCTGAACCAGCTGATGCCGGACCACATCCCGGCCGGTAAAGGTATGGACGGCGACGTCGTCCACGCCGCGCAGCACCTTGATGACCTCCACCAGACCGCTGCGCTTTTCACCGGGAAGATCCACCTGCGTGATGTCGCCGGTGACCACCATGCGGGAGTTGAAGCCCAGACGGGTGAGAAACATCTTCATCTGTTCGGGGGTGGTGTTCTGGGCCTCGTCGAGAATGATGAAGCTGTCGTCCAGTGTTCTGCCGCGCATATAGGCGAGAGGAGCCACCTCGATATTGCCCCGCTCCAGATATTTATGATAGGTTTCCGCCCCCAGCATATCAAACAGGGCGTCGTACAGCGGACGGAGGTAGGGATCTACCTTGGATTGGAGATCACCGGGCAGAAAACCCAGCTTTTCCCCCGCCTCCACAGCGGGACGGGTCAGTATGATGCGGTTGACCTCTTTGGCACGGAAGGCGCTGACAGCCATGGCCACCGCCAGATAGGTTTTGCCGGTGCCGGCGGGACCCACACCAAGAACGATGGTATTGGTACGGATCGCTTCAATGTATTTTTGCTGGCCCAGTGTTTTGGGTTTGACAGGACGTCCCTTGGCGGTGAGGCAGACAGCTCCGTCTGCTGCCAGTCGGGGGAGTTCATCGTCACTGTCCTCATCCACCAGCATGAGGACATAGCGGACGTTCTGCTCATTCAGCTGTTCACCGCGGTTGATCAGCTGCAGCAGTCCGTTGATAGCGCGAACCGCGCCGGCCACCTTTTCGGGTTCGCCCGATACCTTCAGATCGGCGCCGCGGGTGACGATATCAACCGCGCAGTGCTGTTCAATCAGTCGGACGTTTTCATCAAAGCTGCCAAAAAGGGAGACCGCCTGTTCCATACGATCCACATTGATTATCTGTTCAATCATAGCGATGAGGTATCGGCCTTTCTCAGTCAATTCCGCCGGCAGAGGGCCGGCGGAAGATATAAACCTGTTCTCTTATTCTATATTATAGAATTATATCACCAAAAATCGGTTTTGTCATTGTATAATTTCAACAAAAAAGAAACGCTTTGTCCCTGGGCCTGCCTCTTTAACGTTGGAGAGAAGGGGACAGGGTGAAAATCATGGAACAGTCGAAGGAAAGAAATCGGCACAATGGGGGCGCTTTCCATACGATGATGGGCCGATTTCCCTGATCAGAGCGTTTTGAGACAGCCGTTGACGATTTTCTGAAGGGCTTCGAGACGCTCCTGTGAAGGAATATATCTCTTATTGTCAAAGGTGTCGGAAATCCCCAAGCGTTCGTATTTGCTTTTTCCCATGGGATGATAGGGGATGAGATCAATGCCCTCCAGATGCTTCAGCTTGCCGGCAAGGCGGCAGACCTGATCAATATGTTCTTCATTGGCATTGATACCCTCCAGCAGCAGACAGCGCAGACGGATAGGGATTCCCAGGCGATCTGCCGAAAACAGATTTTCCTGTATCGGGTCCAGCGGGACGCCGGTATTTTCCTTATGCCGGTAGTTGTCGGTATCCTTGATATCCCACAGCAGCAAATCGGCGGAGGAGGAGAGGACCGGCAGGCAGCTGTCGCGGAAAACGCCGCAGGTTTCCACCGCGGTGTGCAGCCCGTGTTCCCGGCACATTTGAAGCAGCTCCAAAGCGGCGGCGGTCTGCCATAGAGGTTCCCCTCCGGAAAGGGTAACGCCTCCGTCCTCACCGTAAAAGGCGGCGTCCTTCAGCACTTCGGCGGCCACCTCGGCGGTATCCATCGTGATGACGGTGTTCATCAAAGCGCCGGAGGGACAGATTTCCGCGCATCTGCCGCAGCTAGTGCATGATTCCCTGCGGAAAAGATGTCCCGCCTCTGAAAAGGTATGGGCGGAACAGACGCTGCAGGCGCCGCAGCCGATACATTTGCTGTCCGTATAAAAAATACGATTGCCCGTCAGCTGCGCTTCGGGATTATGGCACCATTTGCAGGAGAGCGGGCAGCCGTTCATGAATACGGTGGTACGAAGTCCGGGGCCGTCGTGGATGCAAAAGCGCTGAATATCGGTGATATGAATCTTCATTCCGTCTCCATTCTGCCGATAACCATATCCTGCCAGTCTTTGTTGAGTGTGGCAAACCGGGCATTCCATCCTGAAACACGAACCGAAAGATTCTGATAATTTTCCGGGTGCTGCTGCGCTTCCCTTAAAATACCGGCGTCTGCCACATCAATTTGCATAAAGAAGCCGCCCAGCTTCAAAAATCCCTGCATCAGAGAGACCAGTGCCCTCAGGCCTTCTGCTCCCTCACAGGACCGGGAGAGAAGCTGGATATCCAGAGCGGCTCCCGTCACCTGCTTTTTTAAGTCGGGTTTGCAGTAAGACTTGATGATGGAGGTGACGCCGGCAAAATCCGTTCCGGGAGTGGGGGAGGCGTTGCCGGACAGAATATCCCCCACCCGGCTGCCGCTGGGCGTGGCGAGACGGTGCGCCCTCCACTCAATTTGACGTCCAAAGGTGCTGACCCCCGGAGGAAACAGAACGGGGGAGGAGCCGTCCTGCCGCCTGCAGGCGGCGGCAAAGTCATTCAGGATATCGGCCACGATCTGATCGGCCTCGTTGTTATCGTTGCCGTAATAACGATAACGGCTACGGACATACTGTCGCAGAGCCTCACCGCCCTCCCAATTATTTTTCAGGAGGGCAAACAGATCTGGCAGAGAGATTTTCTGCTCCTCAAAAACCAGCTTTCGGATGGCGTACAGGCTGTTGGCGACATCGGCGACGCCGCCGATGTGAGGAGAAAGGACGGTATAAACCGTCCCGCCCTCCAGATAGGAAAGGCCGCGCTCAATGCAATCCTTTTCAAAAAGCGATACGACCGTACACGGCTCCTGGGGCTTCCTTCTCCACTCCTTCGGTGGGGCAGAGGTGTTGTCAAAGGTACTTTTATACTGGCAGCAGATCGCTTCCACAAACGGGCTGAGCTTTTCCTTAAAACAGGCGTACAGCTCCTCATAGGAGGAAAAAGCGGTGTTTTCGTATTTTTTGAGCACCTCGTTTTGCAGGATCAACAGCGCGTCAAAAGGAACATAGGAAAACAGCGTTTTTCCGGGAATCTGAACCTCCCAGCATCCGTCGTTAGCAAAATGGACGGCCTCCTCCTCAGGATAGCCGTAATTTTTCAGAGAGGAGAGAATGAGGTCTTCGTTATATATGGCGATGACGCCGCCGCCGTGGCGCATGACCTCCGCTATCCGCCGCAGAAGGCGATGAGGGGAGCGGGCGTTCAGACGTACCGTGATGGGAAAATCACTGATGCCCAGCTCCTCGACAATATCCAGCACCAGATAGGTTACTTCATTGGTTATATCCTTGCCGCCGGGACCGATACCGGATAAAATGATATTTTGATAGTGCTGGGCGTCGCCGCTGCCGCAAGGCCGGCCGGTAATCCATTCACACCCTTTAATAAAGAAATGGGACAGAATTTCACGCGCCTGGTCAATGGTCAGTGTTCCTGTCTCCAAATCCTTTTTTAAATAGTCGCCCAGCAGAAGATCCATCCTCCCGATCCCCGGCCAGTTGCCGCATAAACGCAGAAAGGCGAAAGCAAACCAGAGGCTTTGCACCGCTTCATAAAAATTAGCGGCGCCGTATTTTGGTACATGGCAGAGGTTCCGATAGTTTTCCTCGTATTCCTCCTTGCCGTTCAGCGCCTCCAGATAACGCTGATGCCATATCTCCAGACTGCGGACCGTGTTTTCCAGGCTTTTATAGAAAGGAAGTCTCTCCGTGTCGCTGCAGCGCGCCCTGGCCTGTGCAATCTTTTCGGACAGTCCTTGATAGCCGATACGAAGGATGGTCTCGAAATCCACTGTCAAATGGCTGATGCTGCCGCAGAAATAAGCATTGTCCGCCTTTGCGGGGACGACGTGGAGGATAGCGCCACCTAACGTCGCGGCGCCGCTGATTTTCTCCTGTTCACATATCCGGACAGGGGACTTTTCCGCGATGGCCCTGATGGCGGCATCGTATCGCTCCAGCGGGGTCAGAGTGGAGCCGCCGGCGGCATCGTCGATGGATACGCTCTCCAGACGCAGTGTATCCTGCCCATATCGGAAATGATAAATGGATTCGTAGGCAAAATGCCTGGTGGCTTCCGAAAGCCGTACAGGGCGTTTGACGGCAGATGCCGTATAAAAGTCCATCGGTATACCCCCTTGAGAATGTTCTGTACTTTACGGATACTTTACTCGATTTGCTCCGGCAAATCAAGGGGTTTCGGCGGAAGGACAGCCTTTGCGGAAGGCCTTTTTTGGAGGAGGCATCCGGGCAAAGGGAAACAACGCTGTCAGCATCTGCTTTCACGTCAAAAACAGAACCATTTTAACGCGGGCTGCGCTTTTTGCAGATCAGGAAAAAACCTGCGGTGAGCCAGTCGCTCACCGCAGGTGTAGGAGAGGTATATGGAAAGATATGTTTACCATTTCGATGGTGAAAGTTGACCAGTGTCATGAATGAACCGGTCCTCAATATCCGCTGTGAAATACCGTTCGTTATGGTTTATAGCTAATCCCCGAATTGTTCCTTAATGTGCTCATTCACGCGGGCGTCCATCCTTGGCAGCAGCCGCAGATCTTCTTCCTTCACGGATATTTCAGCAATATCATCTTTTTCACCATATTGGGGAAAATTGACAAGCCAGGTGCCATGGCTATTATCATCTAAACAGATCCAACCCTGCATACCTTTGTGTACGCCATCTTTTGCATATTCCTCCTTTTCCACCATCACTTCTACACAATCCATTTCCTTCATGCTGTTTTCCTCCATATGGCGTATTTTATCTGATTTGTCCGTTTGGGCAAACCATCCAGCCGGTAATAAACGATACGGTTTCCTTTCTGTTCAATGGTGAGAGTTGAACCGATGTCACGAATGAAACGATCCAAAATATCCGCTGTGGGATACCGTTCGGTATGGTTACAGCTAATCCCCGAATTGTTCCTTAATACGCTCATTCACGCGGGCGTCCATCCTTGGCAGCAGCCGCAGATCTTCTTCCTTCACGGATATTTCAGCAATATCATCTTTTTCGCCATATTGGGGAAAATTGACAAGAACATAGTTCGGAACAGAGGGAGGACAACAGATCCAACC
>JAAWCO010000071.1 GCA_022793315.1 Clostridiales bacterium
CAGGGCGGGGAGCCCCCAGACGCTGGCGCTGTTTTGGACATGAAGGCGGCCGGGATGGATGCCGCTTTTGCGCAGACGGCTGACCGCCTGACAAAAATGGACAATCTGCCGCTGGGAGAGGTCAGGATCGCCTCCTCTCCGGAGGTGAGTGTAGGCGCCGGTGGTCTTCAGATGAGGCAGAGAGGCCATGGCGTGCAGTCTTTCGGCAGCGTGGCAGTCCTCCCCCAGCCGGTGCATGCCGGTATCAATCTTTAGCTCGGTACGCAGAGGGATTCCCTGCCGGTCGAGGAGGATGGCGTATTCCAGAGAAGGCAGCGACTGAATCAGACGGTAACGGGCCAGCAAAAATGCCTCCTCCGGCGGGGTGGGGCCTAAAACAAGGAGGGAGCCGTTCACTCCACTTTTTCGCAGTGCCGTCCCTTCCCCACAGGTGGCGACAGCGAAATCCTCCACACCGAAGCGCTGCAGCCATTGGGCGGTTTCTACCGCACCATGGCCATAGGCGTCGGCCTTGACCACGGCAATGATGCGCTGGCCTGTCCCTCCGCCGGGCAGGCGGGAACGCAGCAGTGCCACATTGTGCAGCAGGGCAGCGGGGTTCAGCTCTGCCCACACGCGGGAGGGGACGGGAGCGGGAGCAGGGACGGCGGCAGATGAACAGACCATAAAGGACGCTCCTTTTTTACAGCAGGATGGTGACGATAAAGCCGCCGCTGTTGTCACCGGATATCCGGCAGCGGCCGCTGCTGGGAAGCTCAAGCCAGGTTTCGTCCTCTGAGGCCTCCACGTAGTAAATGAGGGCGGAGCCGTCGGGGGTATGGAGGGGGCGGCCCTCCCGAAAGCCGGTAAGCAGCTGGAGGTATTCCTCCAGCGTCAGGTCGTTGTCCGCCATCATGTGGGCGTGAGGTACGCCGACATATCGGAAATGCCACGGCTCGTGAGCCACGCCGGTGATGGATTCCTTTCCTGCCGGATACCGCTCAATAAAACCGTAGTCGGCGGCCAGCCGGCGAAAGGCGCCGCAGCGGCCGCTGTCGGGGAAAAAGGGGCAGATGGGATCAATACGGGGCTCGCGCTTCGCCATATCGGCGGCCAGGCCGGTCTGATGTTCGCTGCAGTCGGGCAGCGCTACATAACGCTCGGTATAGGCAGATCCGTTGCTTCGCAAAGAACCCAGATAAAGCGTCTGCTGCTGGTCATGGGTGCGGTAACCGTCCACAGGCAGCAGCGTGCGTCTTCCCCGGCAGGCCGCAATCAGGCGCAGGAGCTGTGCCGCACACTCGCGGTTCAGCAGCGGACCTGCCTCCCTGCTGAGCTCCGCCTGCACCGCCGCTTCCTCCCGGCGGAAGGGATGCTTTCGGTTGATCAGAATCAGGGAACCATGCGCCAGGTCCGCACGTGTCAGGATCACCCGGTTTAAAAGAGCCGCGGTCATGGTTGCCATTCCTCTTCCTCCTTGTCCAGCGCCAGCGCAATCAGACGGTCCAGCAGCTCCTCAAAGGAGCAGCCCGCCGCTGCCATCATACGGGGAAAGCGGCTGTGGGAGGTCAGACCGGGCAGGGTGTTAATCTCATTGAAGACCAGAGCGCCCTCCGGGGTGAGGAACTGGTCCACCCGCGCCAGACCGGAGCAGCCGAAGAGACGGTAGAGCCGTGCTGCCGTCTGCTTGATCCGGACGGCAGTGTCCGGCGGTACCCGGGCGGGCAGGCGGACTTCGATAGCATCGGGGCCGTATTTCCATTGATAGTCGAGCAGCCGGGAGCCGGGGTCCATTTCGTCGATTTCCCCCGCGAGAAGGTGATGATTGCCGATAATAGCGCAGCCCACTTCACGGCCGGCCACCCCCTGTTCAATGATGGCGCGGGGACCGTAGCGCAGAGCAAGAGCCACGGCGTCTTCCAGCCCGCGCGGATCCTCCAGCCGCGTCATGCCCAGGGAGGAGCCCGCCGCCGCCGGTTTGACAAACAGGGGATAGGCCAGCCTTTCGGTCAGACCGGGCAGACGGCCCGGATCGTCGCCACGGGAAAAAAGGACCCATTCGGGAACCGAAAAGCCCGCAGAGCGGGCCAGCCGATGCGCGATGTCCTTGTCCATACACACGGCCGACGCGGTCATCCCACAACCCACACAGGGTACGCCGGCCAGCTGCAGCAGGCCCTGCACTGAGCCGTCCTCTCCGTTTGCACCGTGCAGGACAGGAATGACCACATCCAGCCGGGTGATCCGCAGCCCGTCGGGCGTGGGTTCCACCAGACCGTGGACACCCCGGTCTGGGGGGAGCTCTACCGATTGGCAGGATTCCTTTCGGAACCATCCATCCCGTTCAATTTCCTCCGGTGAAGCGGTACAGCGGTACCAGCCGCCCGCCCGATCAATCCCCACCGGAAGGATCCGATACCGGTCGGGATCAAGCCGGCGCAGGACGGCGGCTGCCGATTGCAGCGATACGGTATATTCAGGGGAACGGCCGCCGAAGAGGACCGCCACAGTTAATTTTTCTGCCGCCGGTGTTTCGACATAGCGGTTCATGCGACCTCCTCCCCTCCAACCGGTTCCGGCTGAATCGGATAATCCAGCCTCTGCCGGCTGTCGTACAGCTTTTCCCGTTCGGTCTCCTCACCGGTGAGCGGGTCGAGCCTGGCTCTCCACAGCGTCAAAGAACGATAGACGCCGTCCGTCTCCTCCTGGATGGATTCGTCCTCTGTCCACACACGATAGAATGCCTCCGGCTGCCGGTCGGTGCGGATTTCGCCGCGCAGATGATCCCCTTCCACATGAAGCACGATTTGAAAGGTGGTCTCGGTTCCGTTATGGGCCTTCAGATCCAGCCATCCTTCGCTGACAGTGGCGTCCACCCCATCCGGCAGCGCTTCGTGAGCATGGGGCAGGGAAACCGGGGGAGGTGGAAAGGACTCCGCCGAATGGGGATGCCGCTCGGTGACGGTCAGCGGGGTGTGGAGGAAAAGACCATAGAGCAGATTGCTCAGCTGGCACAGCCCACCGCCGCGCACTGGTCGAATCTCTCCGTTTACCAGACACAGCCCGTCACGGAAACGCCCCATCCGTTCTGCCTGCCCCACCAGATGCCAGAAGGAAAAGGTTTCGCCTGGTCGGATCAGCAGGTGATCCGCCGTGGGGCAGGCCAGCCGCAGATTGTGTACCTTGTTTCGCTGATATTCCAGAGGATAGCCGGTCAGGGGATTGATCAGGACAGATTGAAACCGGCACAGCCGGTGAGGAAGCAGACAGGCCTCCCGCCCATCTGCATAGCGGTTTTTGTCCAGCCGCAGGCGCGTTCTATAGAGAAAGCGCCGCCCAAGGGCATGCAGGGGACGCAGAAAGGGAAATGCCGAAAGCAGTGTTTTTCGCAGGGTCATGGTGTTCCGCCGCCTTTCACTCGCGGCCGGCTTTTTGGATATTCCGGCAGCTCACTGTTTTTCCTGTTTTCAGACGGCAGGATGGTCTGCCGCGACACAGGATAGGCGGGGGAACCTGTTGTGAGATGAGGGAATAAATAAAGGCCGTTTCCGTGAGACAATATCCATTGAGATACAGTCTACCAGAAACGGCGGAAAAACCGGTATACAACAGCTTATGGTTTGATTAACTTTTTCTTAATGGGAATCGAAACCCGCGAGGGGTCCGCAGGGGAGAAGAACGGTGAAACGAGTGGAACGATCGTCGCTTTCCGCCTGAAGGGTTCCGCCGTGGCGTTCGACAATCTCACACGCGATGGCCAGACCCAAACCTGCACCGCCGGTATGACCGGGGCGGGCGTCGTCCAGACGGACGAATTTGTCAAAAATACGTGGCAGCTGTTCGGGCGGGATGGGAGATCCCTGATTTTCAAACAGAACGCTCAGCTGATGCCTTCGGGGCCGGTCGGCACGGATCAGGATGCTGCTGCCCGGTGTGCCATAGGAGACGGCGTTTTTCAGCAGATTGTTGAAAACACGGGCCAGCCGGTTGGGATCGCCGGTATATTCGAGGGAATCGGCAGCCTCCACCTCCACCCGCATGCCCTGCTCCTCCAGTACGGGATAAAATTCGTCCGCCAGCTGACGAAGCATCAGGGAGATGTCAAAGGGCGCCTTTTCCAGCGGCAGATCCTGCAGGCTGAAACGGGTGATGTCAAAAAATTCGCCGATCAGCTCCTCCAGCCGGCCGGCCTTCTCCAGCGCGATGGCGGTGCAGTGGGCCCGTTGCTCCACAGGCATGTCCGGCGCGCTCTGCAGCAGCTCCAGATACCCGATAACTGAGGTGAGAGGGGTGCGGATATCGTGGGCCAGATAGAGGATCAGGTCGTTTTTGCGTTGCTCCTGTTCTTCGGCTTCCCGTTTCTGACGGCGAAGGGTGTCCTTTACACGGTTGAGGCGGGTCTCCACCTCCGCCAGCTCGGTGCACAGTACAATGGGCCGGTCGTCGTCGGCCGCCAGCCCGTCCAGCGCCCTGCCGATTTCATTGAAATACCGGGTGACCCCTGTGATGGTGAAGGTGATCATCAGCAGAAGCAGGAAGATATAACCGGCCGTCAGGATCGCATCCTTATTGTTGCGGAAAAGCAGCTGATACAGGTCAACGGCGCTGTCATAGCTCATGTGCAGGGCACGTTTACAGAAGCGGACAAAGCCGTCGGCGAAGGGGGCCTGGAACAGTCCGTCGATGAGCAGGCGTTTGACTGCCAGGCCGAGTACGGCGGTAAGCGCGGCGACCAGCACGATCTGCAAAAACATTTTGATTTTCAGCAGATAAAATTTATTTTTCAATTTTATAACCCACTCCCCAGACGGTTTGGATCAGGTCGCGGCGGCCGGAGGCCTTTTCAATTTTTTCCCGCAGATGACGGATGTGGACCATGACGGTGTTTCCGCCGCCGTCGTAGTATTTCTCGCCCCACACGCGGCGAAAGAGCTGCTCTGAGCTGATGACCTGTCCTCGATTTTCGCACAGGTGCCACAGGATGGAGAACTCGATAGGGGTCAGAAGGACAGGCTGGTCGTTGATGGTGCATTCATGGGTGGAGCGGTCAATTACCAGTCCGCCGAAATCGAGAAGATTTCGGTTGTCCGGGGAAACGCCTTCGCTGTAGCGGGTGGCGCGGCGGAGCTGCGCCTTGACCCGTGCGACCAGCTCCAGCGGGTTGAAGGGCTTGGTGAGGTAATCGTCCGCACCGATGGTGAGCCCGGTGATCTTGTCCAGATCGGAGGAGCGGGCGGTCAGCATAATGACAGGGAAGGTATGGGTTTCCCGTATGCGGCGGCAGAGCGCAAACCCATCCATGCCGGGCAGCATCACATCCAATATGGCCAGGGAGAGCGGCGTCGCTTCCAGATAGTCCAGCGCCTGCTGCGCCGTATAACAGGTATGGACGACGAAATTTTCGTTGGTCAGGTACAGCGAGACCAGATCAGCGATTTCCGGCTCGTCATCGACCACGAGGATCTGTATATCCGTCACAATATTCCGCCTTTCTCCGTCTCTATGACAATTTTTTGAGCTGGCATTATTATAGAATCTGGAAAGGAAAAATGCAAACGGAAGAAAGGAATTTCGTTTTATGGCGGCTTTTCAGCAGAGACTCTTCATGAGTGATGAGAGGAAGCGAGCGTTCTTCTAAACCCCGCCTGTCCTGAAAAATCGGTTGACCCCTGCTGATAGATGGTATTATACTAATGGTAAAACTGAGAAACAGGGACGGCAGAGGAGTGACCTTCATGACGGAACAGCATCCGTTTATTCAGATATTCACCCGGCGAAGGGGAACGGAGCCCTCCCCGCCGGAGGAGGACCGTCCCCGCACGGCGGCGGTGGTGGTGGCGGCGGGCGCCTCCTCCCGTATGGGCGGTGTGCCCAAGCAGCTGCTGCCGCTGGGTGGTATGCCCGTGCTGGCCCGCTCCCTTCTCGCGCTGGATCGGGCGTCGCTGGTGGATGAAATTGTCGTCGTCGCACGAGAGGAGGAGATGATTCCCTTTTATGACATCTGCCGTCATTATGAAATCGGAAAAGCATCGCTGATCATCCGCGGCGGGGCCACCCGCCAGCAGTCGGTGATCATCGGCGCCTCTCAGGTGAGAGAGGGAACCGACTATCTCGCCATTCATGACGGCGCGCGTCCGCTGGTGCGCTCCGAACGGGTGGATGAGGTGATACGGGAGGCCTGCCGTTGGAAGGCGGCGGCTGTGGCCGTGCCGGTCAAGGATACGGTCAAGATGGCCGATGAGGAAGGATTTATCAGCGCGACGCCTGATCGCCGTCTGCTTTGGAATGTCCAGACTCCGCAGGTGTTTGAGAGGGACCTGTATCTTGAGGCGCTGCATACCGCGGAGCGGGAGGGGAAGGATTATACCGACGATTGTCAGCTGGTGGAACGGCTGGGCACGCAGGTGAAGCTGGTCCACGGCGATTATGACAATATCAAGATTACGACGCCGGAGGATATTCCCATGGCGGAGGGCCTGCTGAAAAGCGCCGCTTTGGCGGAGGAGCCCGGCGCAGGGCTGTAAAAAAGGAGGGAGAAGATGATTCGTATTGGCCATGGATATGATGTGCATTGTCTGGTGGAGGGGCGGCCGCTGATTGTCGGAGGGGTGGAAATCCCTTTTGACAGGGGGCTGCTGGGACATTCCGACGCCGACGTACTGGCCCATGCGGTGGCTGACGCCCTGCTGGGCGCAGCGGGACTGGGCGACATCGGCGGTATGTTTCCCGACGACGATCCCGTGACGGAAAACGCCGACAGTCTGGAGCTGCTTCGTCAGGTGGTGCAGAGGCTGCGGGGAAACGGCTGGCGTCCGGTCAATGTGGACGGTACCATTCTGGCGCAGCGGCCGAAAATGAAGGAGCATATCCCTGCCATGCGGGAACGGCTGGCAGCGGTTTGCGGCCTGTCTCCGGCTGCGGTCAATGTCAAGGCCACCACTGAGGAGGGTCTGGGCTTTACCGGGAGCGGAGAGGGGATGGCGGCCCATGCCGTCTGTCTGATCGAGAGCTGCTGAATTGTCTGACCTGCCCTTGCTGTGCTGCATATATTGTAGCAGACAGCGAGGTGATAACAATGGCATTGTATTTAAATGTAAGCTCGGTAACCAACGCGATGCGCGGACGCAGCCTGTTGGAGGGTAATGGTATCCACGCGACGGTCAGCCGGGCGCTGGAGCCGGACGGTACCAACGGCTGCGGCTACAGTATCCGGGTACAGGAAAGGGATGCTGAACGGGCTGAAAAGCTCATCCGTTCGATTGGTATCCCCATCCGTGGGAAACGGACGGAGGCCGGGGAATCATGATTTATCTGGACAACGCCGCCACCACCTGGCCCAAGCCCCAGCCGGTGCTCCACGCCATGAACGAGGCCCTGAGGATTTATGGGGCCAATCCCGGCCGGGGAGGGCACGCCATGGGGCTGGCCGCTTCTCAGGCGGTGTACCAGTGCCGTGAAACCGCGGCGCGTATGTTTCATCTGGAGGATCCCTCCGGCGTGATTTTTACCCTTAATTGTACCATGTCGCTCAATATGGCGATTAAGGGACTTCTGTGCGGGGGAGGACGGGCGGTGGTTTCCAGCCTGGAGCACAACGCCGTCATGCGTCCCCTCCATTCGCTGCCCGGCGCCGGGCCCTCCTTTGATGTGGCACGGGTGGTGGAGGGGGACGACGACGCCACAGTGGAAAATTTCCGACGGTGTCTGCGTCCCTCCACACGGGCGATTGTGTGCACGCATGCCTCCAATGTTTTCGGGGTGCGTCTGCCGATCCGGCGGATTGGGGAGCTGGCAGAAGAGCGCGGTCTGCCCTTTGTGGTGGACGCCGCCCAGACAGCCGGAGTGCTTCCTCTCGATATGCAGGCCGACCATATCAATTTCCTGTGTCTAGCCGGGCATAAAGGACTGTATGGACCAATGGGAACCGGTATGCTGCTGTGCAGGGGACCCTATGAGCTGCCCCCGCTTGTCGAGGGAGGGACGGGAAGCCGGTCGATGGAGCTGCAGCAGCCGAGGGACCTGCCTGACCGTCTGGAAAGCGGTACCCCCAATACGCCGGGGCTCTGCGCTCTGCGTGCTGGGATGGAGCTGGTGATGAAAACCGGCCTGGACAGTATTGCCCGAAGGGAAATGGGGCATGTCGAAAAGCTGTATGACGGTATACGCAGCTGCAGCGGAATTGAGCTGTATACGGCACGGCCGGAGCTGGACCATTATGTACCGGTATTGTCCCTGAATATCCACGGCGTGCCCAGTGAACGGACGGCCGCTCTGCTCAATCGACAGGGGATTGCCGTGCGGGCCGGTCTCCACTGTGCGCCCAGTGCTCATCACCAATACGGCACATTGCCGAACGGCACGGTGCGTCTGGCGCCCTCTCTTCACACAACCGGGCGGGAGATTGATCAGGTTTGCCATGTGCTCTGCCAGCTGGCAAAAAAATTGGGATGAGCGCCTGTTTTCTGTCAGGAAACGATTGTATTCATACCGAAATATGGTACAATGCAGGAAATCGAAGATTTCCTGTTATGGCCCGGGGCCAGGAGCTTTCCCTGACGGGAAATTTCCCCCTTTCGGCATGGCGACCGGGCCGGGCCTATCCGTGATCAATTAATTTACCTTTTCATCTTGTCATAAGTACGGCCCAACGCATCTGCTCACGTAACGCCTGGTGGCCGTGGTCTCGAAAATGTCTGCTGGCATTTCCCCCAACTTTATGATACAATAAGCATGGAATGCCGCCGGAAAGTACCGGAAACCCTTCTGGGGATGGCTTCTGATTTTTTATTTCAAATGGGTAGTACTTTTAATACATGGGCGGATGCCCCCGGACGCAGATGGCCTCTGAAGGGAAGAAGTGTAATGGCGGAATTTTTAGTAGCGGCGTGGGAGAATATTCTGGCTTTTTTCCGGTCGATCAACTGGCTGACCGATCCGCTGGATATTCTTCTGGTTGCCTTTGCCATTTATAGCCTGCTCAAGCTGGTGCGTGATTCCCGTGCGGAGCAGCTTCTTAAAGGGATCATGATTTTGGCGTCAGTGTTTTTTTTCTCCTGGCTGCTGCATTTGAAAACGCTGTATTATGTGCTGAAGACGGTATTTGATAATGTCATTATTGTGCTGATTGTCATTTTTCAGCCGGAAATCCGGCGGGCGCTGGAGCAGGCGGGGCATTCCCGGCTGGGAGGTTTGAAGTTTTTCGGTATGAATGCGGAGGATGCGGAGGCGGAGGTCAAACGCTGGCAGCGGACGATCTCCGCCGTCTGTGCTGCCGTGCAGACGCTGCAGAAGCAGAAAATGGGCGCTTTGATCGTTTTTGAGCGCACGACCAAACTGGGGGAAATTATCAATACCGGCACCATTGTGGACGCCGACCCCACACCGGAGCTGATCGGCAACATCTTTTTTAACAAAGCGCCCCTGCACGACGGCGCCATGATTGTGCGGGAGGGCAAGGTATACGCGGCAGGCTGTATTCTGCCGCTGACCGATAACCGGGAGATCAGCAGCGAGCTGGGAACGCGGCATCGCGCCGGTGTGGGCATGAGCGAAAATTCCGATGCTATTGTGGTAATCGTATCGGAGGAAACGGGCACGGTATCCACCGCCGTGGGCGGGGAGCTGAAACGGAATTTCAGCTCTGAGGCGCTCCGGGTGGCGCTGGAAAATGGAATTCTCTGGGATCGTGCCAAACGGGACGAGGACAACGATGGCAAAGGCTGGCTCCGTCTGTTCCGGGGGAGGAAGTCCAAATGAAGGGTAGATTTTCGCTGAACCGCATCCTCCACAATAACCGGCTGATTATGCTGATTTCTCTGCTGCTGGCGGTTGCCCTGTGGGTAAGCGTGTTGTACGGCTCCGGCAACGATGAGGATCGCACGGTGACCCTGGGCACCATCTCACTTCAGCTGACGGAATACGCCGCCGAAACCCGCGGACTGACCGTGGTGGAGGGGGGAGAGGTGGAGGTCACCGTGGTGGTGACTGGCCCGCGTTTTCTCATCAATAAGGACATACAGAGCGAAATCCGGGTGCGGGGAGATATGACCAGCGTGGTGGAGCCCGGTTCTTACACCATTCCTCTGACCGCAACGGGCGGGTCGGGCTATACTATCCGGGAGATACGACCCCAATCGGTGGATATCCAGGTGGATACGATGGATATACGGGACTTTCCTCTGTCGCCCGATACCTCTGCCGTCACGGTCCCCAACAGCAGCGAATACCGTCTGGGTGACACCATTATCGACAGCTCGGTGATCAATACCTCTCACATTACGGTCATGGGGCCGTCCCGGACACTGGCGCAGATCAGCCGCGTCGCCGCTCTGGTGGAGAAGAGTACGACCATCACGAAGGTGACAGTTTTCCCGGCCCCGCTGGTGGCGCTTGATGCCAGCGGCAACACGGTCAATACCGAAAACTGCATCTTCTACGACAAGGACGGCAATGAGATCCGCACTTTGAACCTGACGGTGCCGGTTTCGATATCGAAGGAGGTCTCCTTTACCTGTGGGCTCAACCATATGCCGGACGGATTGGCAGAGGATGCTTCCTTTTTTACACTGTCGCCGTCCAGCGCCGTGATCTGGGGTCCAGCCGATGCGCTGGCGGAATATACCGGCGATCTGGGCACCCTTGATTTTGATAACCTCGGGCTGGGGAGCTTTCCCTATAAGCTGCCGCTGAACCTCCGGGGCGGCCTTCAGGCGGAAAACAACCTCAGAGAGGTGACCATAAGCCTGAACCGGCAGGACATGAACAGCAAATTCATTTCGATTCCGCTGACAGAGGGGAAGGTTCGCTATTTGAATAATCCCACCAATCAGTCGCCGGTGCTGGTCCGTCCGGACGGCGAGCTGATGGAAAGTATCGATGTATCCATTCAGGGCCCGGCGGCCTCGGTGGAAGAGGTGACAGCGGAGAACCTGTCGGTGACGATTGATTTACAGAACGCCGTGGTTTCCGACGGCGCGGTATATCCGGCCCGTATTGCGATTTCGGGCTACCGTGATTTGTGGGTTTATTACGGCAACGGCGATCTGCACGGGATCAATGTCATCCTCAACGCGCAGTAATGCTGGAAAACAGTCTCCCGGCGGATCAGATGATCCGCCGGGAGGCTGTTTTTATAGATGGCTTAAGGGCAGAGAAACCCACCGTTTTGCAGGAGAGAGTAAAAGGAATGATATCAGGTAAAGGGTGGTTTTGCCGGGCCACTCATTTGTGGAAGAATGGCACGGGTTGAAGGCGGCCGATTGACCAGCAGGAGAGAACTGGAGCGGGAGAGTCTGAGGAGGAGACTGGGGCGTTCCTTTCTCTTTACAGGCTCCCGGCTTAAGGGCGAACTTACTCACCGCTCGGTAAGGACAGGTCAGCAGACACCACCGGCGGTCAGTGCATCGGGAGGGGCTACACCGATGTACTGGGGCTTGGTGGCCGACGACTATCAGCGTCTATAAATGAGAGTTGAATATGATTCATCCCGGTGGTATACTTTCTTCCTGTCAATTCAATGGTAATTGAGAAAGGAAGCAAAAACGATGAATTTACTTAAATTTGAAAAATTTAAAAAGGAATGTAATCAGCATTTGCCAAAGGTTGTTGATGAAATATTAAGTACAGGCAAACATAAAAACCAATGCGCTATTGGCCTGATTACCACTGATGATTTTTATGGATTCTATGTAACATGGAATTTTGGCGATGATATTGATACTGGAGAATATTTTGAGTGGGAGCCTGATGATATTAGTGCGAATACAGATTTCCTCTATCAACCGCTTGTAGACATTGTTGATAGCTGTAAAGATATTGACTTTTGCAGTCCGTCAAAAGAAAAATGGGATTTTGCCGTGAGTCTGCTTACAGTATTGCAGGAAGTTATCAAACAACTTCCCGATGACATATTCCACAAAAACAACTTTAAGAGAGAAGATATCCTTTTCTTTGCCACAATGGGTGATGGTGATTATATATACGAAATGCTTGATACTTCTGCGAAGATGTTCAATTCACAAGAAGCATTAGAAACATTTGGAGTTATGTAGTAACTGAAATGACAGTTTATCGGGGGGATTTCACTTTTGGGTGAAATCCCCCTTGACAAATGTTCTCTTGAAAAACCTGCTGGTACAATGAAAGAGAGGTCGTATAACTGCCAGTCTGAAGGAACGAAGGGTTCAATGAAATTTTTTGGGGGCTGTGCGCTCAGAAAGGGGCAGAAATCATAGAAGCACAGGTACGCCTGGATCACATTCGCATTTCACGCCCGGTTTTTTAAAAATACCGTGACCTCCGACCGGTTGTTGAACAGCTGGCGAATTCCCGCCACCTCATATCCGCGCCCCAGCAGCTCCACGGCTTTCATTGTTTGCTTGTACCACTGCTTTTTTGCCAGCTTTAAGGTAAGAAGAGCCTGTCCCTCCCGTTTGAGAAGCGGGCGCATCTCCAGCAGAATACGGGCGGATTCACCAGGCTCCATGCGCATATCGTTGACCAGCAGATCGGTGCTTTCCGGCTGTCCCCGATATTTCTGAGAGACATCACCAAAGTGTACCACCCGCGGATCGTTTTCCAGTGCGGGGTCGAGACGGGCGGGGTCTACCGCCGTTACCTGCATCCCCCGGTTCAGAAGGACACGGGTCCAGCCCCCCGGCGCGGCTCCCAGATCCAGCGCATGTCCGCCGTAAGGAACGACAGCAGGGAAAACCTCCAGCGCCTCCAGCAGCTTGAACTCAGCCCGACTGAGCATACCGTCCTCCCGCCGGAACATCCGCTGTCCGCCGTTATAGGCGGACAGATTTTCCCGCGGGGAGGATACCCCCGCATAGACGGTGTTGGTGTCAAAATACAGGGACAGAATCTGTTCCGGCGCCTTCTTGCTGTACGGCAGGCCTCGCGTGCCGATTCCGTCCATCACGGCGTGGGCGGCGCCGGCGGCAAAATCGCGGGCCGCACCCTCCGCAGAGCAGCGCATCTGTACCGAAGCGGGGAGGGCAGCCTCCAGCTCATCCAGCAGGGCCGCCAGCGGTAGCGGAAGGGACTGAGGGCCTTCTGCCCGCCACTCCTGGAGCGGGAGGGAGAGCTGAACCGGGAAAAGATGACGCACAAATACGGGAGGATGCTGTGTCCAGGCCCCAGATAAGGCGGAAAAACCGCCGGTCAGGCGTACCAGCTGGGCAGTGGCATCCAGCCGTTTCACCAGACGGGCTCCGGCGTCCTGCTTTTGGATTTCATCCAGCGCAATAACGCCGGCCGCCTCCTGTGCGGTGACGATGATCTGTCCGGAATCGCTGGCCGGCATGAAAAGCCCTCCTTTTTATTGACTGGGAAGAGGTTTTCAGTGTACTCCGGGCCGGAAAGCGTGTCAATACCCCTATCCCGCCATTTTTTAAAAAAGCTCTTGACAAAACAGAAAATCCGTGTATTATTGTATTAAGCGCTTAATACAATAATACACGGAGGTGAAGGTATGCCGGATGACAGGCGGTTCGATTCAGGACTTCCGATTTATTTGCAGCTGATGCAGCAAATACGCCAGCGGATCGTTCGGGGGGAATGGCCGCCGGGCACGCGGGTTCCCGGTGTGCGGGAGCTCGCGGTGGAATGCGGCGTCAACCCCAATACGATGCAACGGGCGCTGGCTGAGCTGGAGCGGGAGGGAATCCTTTTCAGCGAACGAACCGCGGGGCGTTTCGTCACCCGCAGTACGGAGGAAATTGAGCGAACGCGGGATCGGATGGCGCGGGAGCTGACGAGCGCTTTTCTGGAGCAGATGGGAACCATGGGGTATTCCCGCGAACAGATTGCCGCGCTGCTGTTGTCGTGGAAGGATGCCGGCAGCCCGCCGGAAAGCGAGTGATCCCCGCCGCCATTTGTCGCATGACGGGGATTGACCTGTCAAAGAGTATCAGGAGGAGGATATCATGGGAAAGCTATTGGAGATTCAGAAGCTGTACAAGGCCTATGACCGGGGACCGGTGCTTCAGGACCTGAACCTGTCGGTGGAGGCGGGGCGGATCGTTGGGATAGTGGGACCCAACGGCTGCGGCAAAACCACCCTGTTCAAGACGCTGGCCGGACTGATCAACGATTATCGCGGTACGGTGACGATTGACGGCCACTCCCCGGACATATATACCCGCTCGATTATCTCCTATCTGCCGGAAAAAACCTATCTGGCCGATTGGATGAAGGCCCGGGACGCTTTGGATGTGTTTGCTGATTTTTACCGCGATTTTGACCGCCGTAAGGCGGAGGAGCTGCTCCGGCGCTTTCAGCTGGAACCGGGCATGAAGCTGAAAACCATGTCCAAGGGGATGCAGGAAAAGGTCCAGCTGATTCTGGTCATGTCCCGGTCGGCCCGGCTCTATATCCTTGATGAGCCGCTCAGCGGCGTGGACCCGGCTGCGCGGGATTCCGTTCTGGATATCATTCTGAACAACTATTCGGAGAACGCCAGTGTGCTGCTGTCCACCCATCTGATCTACGATGTGGAGCGCATCTTTGACGATGTTGTCATCCTGAGCAGCGGAAAGGTGCTGGCGGCCGACAGTGTTGATCATTTGAGGGAAACCACCGGCCAGTCCCTCAACGACTATTTCCGGGAGGTATTCAAATGTTAGGCAAGCTGTTAAAATATGAAGTAAAGGCGGGGCTCCGCCTGTTTCCGATTATCTATCTGGCGGGGCTGCTCCCCTTCCTGCTGGGACTGCTGGCTAAAGTGCTGAACATTCAGCAGGTTCAGGGACTCATGGTCGCCATACTGGCGCTTGCCTCCTTTGCCTCTGTGGTCGGCGTTATTATTTTTGCGATTGTCCGGTATTTTAAAGGTCTGTTCGGTGCGGAGGGATATCTTAATCAGACGCTGCCGGTGAGCAAGGGGAGCCTGATTGGGTCCCGCATCATTGCCGCCGGCATCTGGATGGCAGTTGGCGTGGGGATGGCACTGCTGGGGATATCGGGCGTTCAGTATCTGATTGCGGACGACCCGTTTGCTCTCTGGAAAACACTGGAAGAGCTGACCGGCACGGTCAGCGGAGCCTTGCTTCTTTATCTGGGAGCCGCTATGCTGGTTCAGACGCTGGCCCTGATTGGGGAGCTGTATTTCGCGATGACACTGGCCAACACCCGTTCCTTTGTACGCAATAACGCCCTGTTTTCCGTCCTGTTTTATTTTGCCGCCAGCACGGTGGTCGGCTTTTTGGAGCTGGTGGGAATCCTCCTGATCCCCATCGGCATGCAGCTGACGGAACAGGGGATGGAGCTCCGATTTGAAATGATGCTGTCCAGTATCCACCTGGTGGAGCAGGGCCTGACCGGTGTGACGATGGGCCTTGGCTCGATTCTGGTGGATCTGGTGGCAGGTGTAGGCCTGCTGCTGGCGGCCCGCTTGCTGATGGAACACAAGCTGACGGTAAAATAACCACAGCCCAACGCTTCTGTTCACATAACGCTTGATGGCTGTGGCCTTGAAAATGCCTGTCGGCATTTTCCCTGACTTCATGTTGCCATAACCACAGCCCAACGCTTCTGTTCACATAACGCTTGA
>JAAWCO010000072.1 GCA_022793315.1 Clostridiales bacterium
AGGCCCGGAGAAGGCAGAGAAGACGGCAGGGGAGATTTTCCAGGAGGGAAATCTCCAGACCCCGGGCCGGAAAAGGTAAAAGGTTAGAGAAGCGGAGAGGCCCGGGGTTTATTTCCCTTTTTTCGCGTTTTTTTCTTTGGATTTTTCCCGTTCTGTTGCCGTATCTCCGGGTTTCAGGCTGTCGAGAATGCGGGCGGAGGCCGTATGGCAGGCATTGGCCTCTAACGCCAGCTCCAGCGCGAGACGATAAAGGCCGTCCTCACTGCGGTCAGACGTCGCCTGCATCCGGCGGGTCACCGCCTGAAGAGTGTCCCGCTGTTTTTCCAGAAAATAGGGATAAATTTCCCGAATCTCGCGGTTCCCGGTCAGGCCATGCAGCATAGCGTCGATTTCCGGCAGAGACAGAATGGACTTCAGCGCGCAGATCATCAGCAGCATCACCAGATGATCGCGTCCGTATTTTTTCTGTACCGGCCGGGGAAGAACACCGTCCTTGACATAATTATTAATCATGCTGGGGGTCAGCAGACGTTCGCCATTGTGGGAAAAAGGTTCCAGCTGGCGGTTCATAAAGGTGATGACCTGATCCATGTACAATTCCAGCTCGGGCAGATGCTCCCAGTCCGCCGGCAGATACTCGCCGACCGAATCGGTCCAGTCCCAAAGGGACGGCGACTTTTCCTCCATCGTCTCACTCCATAATTGAAAAGGGCCAGAGGCCATAATAAACGGCATATCCTCTGTACAGCAGGAGCTTTTACCGCTTTGGCAAAAAGTCCATCATTAGAGAACTGAGGATTTTTTACAGTATAACACAGAGAAACAGGTGAATCAAGTGCTGGGGTCAACAGCTTGACGAGATATAACAAAATATATATAATGGTTTTTATGACTATATAACGAAATGAGGGGAATAACAATGGCTGGTATTCGCAGCATTACCATATGGGGGGACAGCGTAATGAGAGGGGTGGTGTATGATGAGCAGAGAAAACGCTATACTCTTCTGCCAGAGAGCGGCGCCGCCGGCGCCTCCCGCGCGTTGGGACTGTCACTGAACAATCGGGCCCGTATGGGATGCACCGTGACCAAAGGCTTATCCATTGCCCAAAAGGATTTGCTGAAGGGGTCTGACCAGGGGGCAGCGTTGATCGAGTTCGGCGGCAACGACTGCGATTACAACTGGGTCCAGGTCGCCGACGCCCCCGATGCCCCCCATCAGCCGCATACGCCGCTGCCGCTTTTTGTTTCTCAGCTGAGGGAGCTGGTTCGTCTGGTTATCAGCAAAGGGATGCAGCCGGTGATGATGACGCTGCCGCCCATTCATGCGGAGCGATATTTCGCCTTTTTTACCCGGCGGGGGGAGGATGGAGCGCCGGGTCTCGACCGCGGCCGGATTATGCGCTGGCTGGGCGATGTGCAGTTTATTTACCGCTGGCATGAGCGCTATAACAGCGCGGTGGTGCGGGTAGCGAAGGAATGTGGGTGTCTGCTGGCCGATGTACGGGAGGCCTTTCTGGGGGAACGATATTATGAAGAGCTGCTGTGCATTGATGGCATTCATCCGAACGAACGCGGGCATGCCCTGATGGAAGAGGTACTGGAACATTTTGGGGGGCGCATCGCGGTATAACCGCCCCGAATCCTCCCATTAAAAAGACAGGACACTGGCGGCCGGTGGCTCCGGAGAGGGCTTCACCGGCCTTTTTGGCGGGAATCCTTTGTCTGACCGGCGTCTTTTCTCCCGACGGCATCTTGACAGAGGGGAGGCATCGTGGCACAATTGGCCCCGGGCCGGAAGAATCGCCGGCCAGTCCGTATAACCTTCTGCGGCAGCGCAGTAGGAATTTTTCCAGCGGTGTGTACAAGGGCGGAAAATTCGGAAAGGGCAGGGGAACCGTATGGCGGAAAGCTTTTGGACGGTGGCGCAGCAGGTGCTGATTCTGTTTTTACTGATCGGGGCAGGGGCTGCCTGTGGCAGAACAGGACTGCTGTGTGAAAGGGCAGTAAAATGTCTGGCGGATCTGGTGCTGTATCTGGCCTTTCCCTGTGTGATCATCCAGTCCTTCCGGCGGGAATTTAATCCCGAAATGCTTCGGGGCCTGCTGCTCGCGGGACTGATCTCTCTGATCATTCACGCAGGCTCCATTCTGCTGGCCCATTTGGTTTTCCGGGACAGGGAGGAGTCCCGCCGCCGGGTGCTGCGCTTTGCTGTTGTCTTTTCCAATGCGGGCTATATGGCCCTGCCGCTTCAGCAGGCGCTGCTCGGTGAGGAGGGGGTTTTCTACGGCGCGGCTTATGTCGCGGTTTTCAACCTGGTGCTGTGGAGCTATGGCATGCTGTTGATGAGCGGGGACAGAAGTGCGCTGTCGGCAAAAAAGCTGCTGCTGAATCCCGGAATGATCGCTCTGGCGGCCGGCCTGCCGGTCTTCGTGTTTTCTCTCCCGCTGCCGGAGGTAATTGCCGGCCCCATCAGCCATCTGGCGGCGTTGAATACGCCGCTGCCGATGATCGTCATCGGCTTCTATCTGGCCCGAACCGATTGGCGTGCGGCGCTGAAAGACAGGCGCGGTTATGCGGCGATTGCTCTGCGGCTGGCAGTCGTTCCGGTGCTGTCCGTCGGCGGTATGCTCCTGTTCGGGGTACGGGGCGTCCTGCTGACTGCCTGCGCGGTGGCGGTCAGTGCGCCTGTAGCGGCCGCGTCCACGATGTTCGCCGCCAAATACGGGCAGGATACCCGGCTCTCTGCCAATCTGGTGTCCTTATCCACCCTTTTCTCGGTGGCGACCATGCCACTGATCGTGTCGCTGACTCAGCTGGTGGGATAAAAATCCGTGAGAAGAACATTTCTCACGTTCTCGTCATAGCATGGACTGAAGGAGGTGTTCGTATGACTCAGGATGAGCTGCTGCTATACGAGACCTTTGGAAACTATGCGACAGAGAATTTGTTCTGGAGTCTGTCTTTTTTAAATAACGCGGTTTTTCGCACGCCGATGCAGGCAGAGCTGAAAAATAAGCTGTTCAGCATGAACAAAACCTATGAAACCATTATCCTGAGCATTTATCCGGAAGAGGGCAAGCATCTGGTCGCGGCCATGGCAGCGAGCAACCGGCTGTTTGTCTCCTATATTGAGCATCTGCTTCAGGGGGATGGGCAGGCCGCCGTCTATCAGGAACGATGGCGGGAAAACGGCCAGAGGATTGCCGCTCTGCTCAATCAGATGAACGCCTATTGGAAGATCAACGAGTGGAGCGCCATGATTCGGCATGAGGCCGATCTGCTGGAAATGATCGCCATGAATATGAAGGACGATCATTATACCGCCTTTGTGAGCACGGCGCCCCTGTGCCGCCGGCTGGCGATTGATATGTCGAAATACATGTGTTCCGGCATCACCCGGCAGAAGCTGGATGGCGAATAGGGAAACAGAGGGGAAAGGCGCGGAGGACCGCGCCTTTTTGTGTGGAAAAGCACCCGGCGACGGCGGCCGCAGGGAGGAGCTTCGGCCAAAGGCGAGAGAAACAGGCGTGCGCTTTGGCGCACGCCTGTTTTTGACGGATAGCGAAAAAATTTTAAATAATGTTAATTAAAACATTGACGGTATGCAAATAAAGTGTTAATATTTGCCTGAAATATAAGGAAGAGGGGGCGATTCCCGTGGATTTGTCTATGAGGCCGCCTGACGTTGGCCCTGTGTGACTGCCGTACAGGCGGCCTCCTGCTTTTTTCCATGTTCTGAGGCGTTTCCTGTTGTTGAAATGGCCCGTACGGCTGAAAGAGAGGATAGCAGCATGAAAGGACAAAAGAGGAGACTCCGTCGCATTATCAGTGTATTAACGGTTTTGGCGATGACGGTTTGCTCTGTTCCCCTTGCCGCGGCAGAGCCGGATCAGGAGGAAGAAAACGGC
>JAAWCO010000073.1 GCA_022793315.1 Clostridiales bacterium
CCAGACATCGTCCCGATTTTTTGGTAAAGCCGGTTTTGATCCCCACCGCGCCGTCATACAGGCTCAGCAGCCGGTTATGGTTGCGGATAGAAATTTCCCTCATCGGGTTCCCAAAAGAGACAACAGCGCTCTGCCGGGCACAGATATCGGCAAACAGTTCATTTTTCATCGCCTCCGCCGCCAGAAGGGCCATATCATAGGCAGAGGAGGAATGCTCTCCTTCGTCCAGACCAGAAGGGGTGACAAAGGTGGTATCTTTCATCCCGATTTCCGCTGCACGGCGGTTCATTTCTTCAGCAAAAGCGGGAATCCCGCCGGATACGGCATAGGCCACCGTATTGGCGGCGTCGTTTCCTGACACCAGCAGCAGGCCGGTAATCAGATCCCGCATGGTGATTTTGTCGCCGCCCCGCAGGCCGAGCGCCGTTCCCTCCACCCTGACTGCCGCATCCGGCACCGTGATTTCGGTCTCCGGCGCGCATCTTTCCAGCCCCAGCAGAGCGGTCATGATCTTCGTGGTGCTGGCCATGGGGCGCGGCGTATGAATGTCCTTCTCATACAGTACCCGCCCCAGCTCCGGCTCATACAGAATCGCGGAGGATGCCGACACACCGAAGGGCTCCGCACACACAGAAGGAATCGTCATCAAACACAGAAGTCCGGTCAGCAGCCAAGCTGTCAGCTTTTTCAGCAAGAGGAACCACCCGCCCTTTTTGCAATTTCCTGCTATCAGGGTATGCGGCGATTCTCTCAGAAATGATTCCCGGCGCTCAGCCCTCTTCCGATTCGCCTGTCACCTCTGCTTTTTTCACAGTCACACTGCCGTCCGGGGCCTCCACTCTTGTTTCCTCGCTTTTCACCTTTCTGGAAGGAAACAGGGAGGCGATCTTATCCACCAGCTCTGGGACAAGATTGGCAATTTTATCCCCGCTGTCCGGTTTGGCGACCACATGGAGCAGACGAACGTCGTCCTCCCGTATAACAATAAAGGCGATGGGCGTGATGTTGATGCCCGCGCCGCTGCCGCCGCCGAAAAGGGCGGTATTTTGTTTGGAAGGCCAGTCTGAGCCTCCCGCTGCAAAGCCATAAGAAACCTTGGACACCGGAATCAGCACCGTACCCGGAAGGGCCGTGATGGGATCGCCGATAATGGTGTTGACATCCACCATCTGCTTAATTTTCTCCATGGAAACCCCAAGCAAACCCTGCACATCGTTTTTGTCTGCCATCGTTATCCTTCCTTTCCCTCTTTGACCGAGGCAGACGCCCCGGCGCTTTGTTCACTGTCAGTAGTATGGACAGCCAGCCGCATAATCAATCGCAGCCCTAACAGCAGAGCCGGAAGCAGCGCAGCATGCGCTTTGAGATCAAAGCAAACTGTCCCCTTTTCCGCCATAAAATCAGGATGGACGGACACTTCCTTTTGTCTCACCCTCATCACGCTTTCCACCAGAGCGAGCGCAGGATACACCGCGGCGCACACCTTGCCATAATCGACCGCGGTCTGTGCAGCATCCTCTCCAGCCACCCGAATTTCCAGAAAGAGCCGGTCAATCACAGTGATCCGTGCCAGACCGCGCGCGCCTTCAACCACCAGAGAAGCCAGCATTTTCAGATACCGTATCACCGCTGAAACGCCGTCCTCCTTCAACAGACGGGAAAGCCTGCCGGCCTTTTTGTGTCCTGTCTCCCCTGCTGCCTTTTTTGTCCTTTTTCTCTGTTTGCCGCCGGTGTTTTTCCGCTGCTTCTTTTCCTTCGGCGGAAAAATGGTGACCATCACCGGACCGTATCCAGCACGAATCCGCAGCTCCCGGTCAAAAATCAGATGCAGCCGGAGGGGAAGGAGCGCCAGCAGCAAAAGAAAAAGAAGAACCCCTCCCACAATTTTCAGCGCCAGCAATCCGCATCCCTCATTCCGCTGCCGTTTGTACGTTTTTTTCGATCACCTCGTCAAGGGTGGTCTCCGTCATCCCTGTTTCCTCATCGGTCTGTTGGGGCAGAGGTGGCAGCTCCTGTAAAGCGGAAATGCCAAAACATCTCAAAAAGTGGGAGGTCGTGCCATAAAGCAACGGCCGGCCCGGCAGCTCCAACCGGCCCTTTTCCTCTACCAGATTTTTAGCTGTCAGCCCCTGCACCACCGCACCACAGTCCACACCGCGCACCTGCTCGATAAAAGCTCTGGTCACCGGCTGATTATAGGCGATGATTGCCAGCACCTCCATCGCCGCCTGCGACAGCGGCGTATTGCGGCGGATTTCCAGCGCCCGGCGGACATATCCCGCATAATCTTGCCGAGTACACAACTGGTATCGGTCCTCCAGCCGCACCATCAGCAGCCCGCCGCCCCTGGTATTGATCTCCTGCTTCAGATCCTCCGCCAGCCGGGTCACTGTCTCCTCGTCCAGCTCCAATGCCTCCGCCAGCCGGGCGGCGGCCACGGGTTCGCCGGCGGCAAACAGCACCGCCTCAATCGCGGCCTGATACTGTTTAATCTCCAACCGGATCCCCTCCCCGCATCTTGATATACTGCCCATCTCCTTCGCCGTCTACCACGATACGCTTGTCCTTGACCAGCTCCAGAAGCGCCAGAAAGGTCGCCACCAGCTCCGACCGGCTCTGAGCCGACTGGAACAGAGAACGATAGCTTACCATCGGCCGGTGATACAAACGCCCCAGCACATCAGTGATTTTGGAGGCGACGGAGACAATGGTACGGGACACAATGCCGCTGAAGGCCTGAGGCGGAGGAGGCAAACGCCGCTTTCCCCTTCCCGCCGCCGCCAGATATGCATGAAACAGCTCCCCGGCTTCATGCCGGCGCCGGTAGGTCTGATCGGGCTCCA
>JAAWCO010000074.1 GCA_022793315.1 Clostridiales bacterium
GACTCTGTTTGTCTGGGTTCGAATCCTAGTTCCGCAACCACCTGTGCGGGATGTCCTTCGGGTCATTCCGCACAATTTTTTTCTCTAAAATGAAAAAAACACCAATTAGATCCCCTGTGTGGGTTGTAAAAAACGCCGGAATATAGTATGCTGATAATAGATATTTTTGGATTCATCATCACAAGACTCCTGGCGCTTGGAGGATGGCAACAGGGCTTTGGTGTTGTACGGTAAATGGACGAGGAGGGAAAAGTAATATGCGGCAAATTGGCAAAAAACCAGGCGTGATTTTTCTGATAATGGCCATGCTTTTCAGCCTGACAGGATGCGGACAGGAAAGTCCTTTAAATCCCAAAGATCCGGTCTCTCTAACGGTGTGGCACTATTATAATGGATCCCAGCAGACAGCCTTTGATACACTGGTTGAGGAATTTAATGATACGGTCGGACGCGAAAAGGGTATCTATGTACAGGGCTATTCACAGGGATCGGTCTCTGATCTGGAAACGGCGGTGCGGGATGCCGTCTCAGAAAAGGTTGGGGCGGATGCTATGCCGGATATCTTCTCTTCTTACGCGGATACCGCCTATGAGGTGGAGCAGGCGGGCGCTCTGGCCGATCTGTCCAATTATCTCAGTGAGGAGGAGCTGTCGCGGTATGTGGATGCCTACATTGAGGAGGGCCGCATCGCCGCCGATGGCACACTCCGGATTTTTCCAGTAGCGAAATCTACAGAAATTATGATGATTAATAAGACCGATTGGGAGCCGTTTGCAGCGGCAACCGGCGCTTCGCTGGACAGCCTGAAGACGCTGGAGGGGGTAGTCGCCACTGCTCAGCGTTATTATGAATGGACCGACGGACTTACCCCTGATCTGCCGGGGGATGGCAAGGCCTTTTATGGAAGAGACGCTGTAGCCAACTATTTTATTATTGGTATGCAACAGCTGGGTGTCGAAATTTTTCGCGTCTCTAACGGTGAGGTAACACTCAATGTGCCAAAGGAGAAACTCTATCGACTCTGGCAAAATTACTATGTTCCCATGGTCAAGGGTTACTTTGGAGCCTATGGTAAATTCCGCTCCGACGATGTAAAGACAGGAGAAATCCTGGCTTATACGGGGTCCACCTCTTCCGCCATGTATTTTCCCAACCAGGTGGAGATGGAGAATGACAGCCATGCCATTGAATATGTGGTGATGATGGCGCCGGTGTTTGAAGGTGGAGAAAACTATGCGGTACAACAGGGCGCCGGTATGGTCGTCAGCAAATCTGATGAAAAGCACGAATATGCGGCGGTAGAGTTTCTGAAATGGTTTACCCAGGCCGAAAATAATCTTGCATTTGGCTGTGTAGCTGGCTATTTGCCGGTGCAGAAGGAGGCCAACCGCGCAGAAAAACTGGATCAGGTGATTGTAGACCGGGACCTGACGGTGGCGCCCAAGACCTATGACTGTCTTACCAGCATGTTTCAAGGCATGGATGGTATGACCCTCTATACAAACAAAAGCTTCCAAAACGGCTCGGCGGCCAGAAAGGTGCTGGAATATCATCTGGCGGATAAAGCCGCTGAGGATCGTGCGGCTGTGGTTGCTGCTCTGGCGCAGGGGACCAGTCTGGAGGCGGCGTCGGCCTCTTATGTGACCGAAGAAGCCTTTGAGGCATGGTATCACTCCTTCTGTGACGCACTGAATGCTGCTATAAGCAAGTAGGGATAGGCAATGAACGACAAGGGTCAAAAGAAGAAAAAGCCGACCATATTCCGAATTTTTCTGATCCCTCTGGTGGCGATTCTATTGGTACAGAGCGCCATCACCATCGGCACTCTGGTGGCCAGACGGATTACAGAAACATTGGAGGAATACTCCAGCGGTATGATGAGTCGGTCGGTGGAAAACCGCAAAGTGATTCTGCAAAACGATATGAACCAAAGGTGGTCGGCGGTCAGCGGGCAGGAGGCTTTGCTGAACAGCCTGCTGCTGCAGTTTCTGGAAAATGAAGGGGTATCGCTGGAGGCAGTCCTTCAATCCGATGAGCTGAAGGACCGCCTGCTGGAGCGATTTTTTCCTGAATGCCGGGATTTTCTGCAAAACAGCTCGACAACAGGGATTTTTCTGATCCTGACAGAGGCGGACAGGGAGACCACCGGGGATTTTGACGGGTTTTTTATCCGAGATTCCGAACCGGACACCACTCCTGTGAATTATACTGACCTTCTGCTGGAACGGGGCAGCAAACAGCTCTCAAGAAGATGGCACATCCCTCTGGATACCCATTGGACGCCCCAGTTTCATATGGATGGACCGGCGCACGATTCTGCCGACGGCTATTTTTATGAGCCCTGGCGGGCGGGTATGGAATATGGGGACGCAGATGCAGAGGATCTGGGCTATTGGTCCCCGCCTTTTTCCCTGGAAAAGGATGGGGCAGACGCCTATGAAATGATCACTTACTCACTGCCGCTTCGGTATAAGGGGCAGGTATACGGTGTGCTGGGAGTAGAGATTTCCTGCCGGACGCTGTACAATTATTTTCCTGTTGCGGAATTGAATGACTCCCAGCAGTCCGGGTATATGATTGCCGTTGGGGAAAAGGACGGCAGCTATACTCCTCTGGTTGGGAAGGGGCTGCTCTACAATCGGGTTGGCGACCTGGACACGGGCTTTACCCTGCAGGAAACAAAGTATGACAGTCTGTCCCTGGTAGAAAATGTTGATTTGAAGGGAGAGAATGTCTATGCTGTGGTATGCCCTTTAAAATTGTATGGCAGAAACGTGCCCTATGAGAATACGGACTGGGTCCTTTTGGGATTGAATACAGAAAAAGACCTGTTTGGTATGAGCCACCAGCTTTATTTATGGATGGTTATTGCCGTTCTGGCCGGTCTGGCGGTGGGGGTTTTGGGCCTCTATATCCTGGTGCGGCATCTGACGCGGCCGGTCCAGCGGCTGGTGCAATGTATCAGCGGCGGCCGGTTGGGCCTGCAGGAATTTAAGCCGTCCAATATTCTGGAAATTGATGCGTTGTATGATGTGGTGAATGATCTGACAGAGCGGCAGAAGGCAGGGGAAAACATTCTTCTGGAGGAAAAAGAGCGCTATAAAGTAGCTCTGGAATCCTCAAAAGATATCTTTTTCTCCTACGACCTGCAAAGTCAGATGCTGGACATTGTCAATCATACATCTATGAGCGGTCAGTGGCAGTGCCCTAAAACCGAGAGCGGCTTTATCAACCCTGACTATATCTATCAGGCGGATCGGGCAGGAGCGTTGGAGGCCTTACAGCAGGATAAGGATAACCCCTATGCCGAGTTTCGGATACGCTGGCCGGACGAGTCGGAGTTTACCTGGGTAGCGCTTTCAGGAAAAGCCGTTTACGACACAGATGGCCGGCGGTGGAAGCTGGTGGGAAGTATCCGGAATATTCAGGAGCAGAAGGAGAGGGAAACAGAACAGCACAGACGGAATTCCATAGATGGAATTACCGGTCTGTATATGTTTAGTGCGGGTATCGAGCTGCTGACGCAGAGCCGGCAGGATCAGCCGCATGGCATCATGATCAACCTGTTTCTGGATCGGCTTAAAGAGATCAACGAAAAAAATGGGATCGTATTTGGCGATATGATTCTGGAGGAAATGGGAGGTCTGATTCAGGAGAAATGCCGGGAGCTGGAGGAACATACAGGTGCCAGGAGCGTAGCGCTGCGCCTGAATCAGGACGAGTTTGTCCTGTGGCTGGAAAACCAGCCCGGAGAACGGGCGGTGAGGTTTATCAAAGACCTGCTGGACAGAATTTCGGCGGGGTTTGATGAAGAGCTTTTCCGTATCCGGCTGTATGCCGGCCTGGCCTGCGGCCAAAAGGAATTGTCTGAAAAAGAGCTGATCCGCCGGGCAAAGCGGGCGAGGAGCCTGGCGGAGGCTGCGGATGGACCGCTGTTCCCCTTTTATGAGGAGCTCCCTGCCGGAAGTCCCCCCGCTCTTCCTCCTTTGCAGGAGCAGGAGGTGAACAGCCTGGGATATGATAAGAATACCTCTCTGGTCTCCGTAGCATTGAATCTGTTTGGCAAGGGAGATAATTTTCCTGCTCAAATGCTGTTGATGCTTCAGAAGATTGGTCGGTTCTATCAAGCCAGTGACGTGTGGGCGTCCCTGCTGCGGGCTGATTTCCATTCCACCTATCGGGATTATCAATGGCACAGGGATGGTCAGGCAGCGGCAGGAAGCATAAGAAAGTATAAAGAAAATGAGAAAAGAGCTTTTTACAGCTGGCTTGGCCAGGCAGAGGTACAGTATTTTTCTGAGAAAGACAGCCTGCGCAGCGAAATACAAAGTTTTTTAAACGTCGAGCCGGGACAACAGGGTATCCTGCTGCCCATGTATGACAGTGGGAATTATATGGGGAGCCTTTGCATTCTGGGGGTCGGACCGGCGCTTTTGGATCGTGCTGAGGAATATCAGAACCTTGCTGAGCTTGGACAGGCGATCCAAAGCCAGCTGAATCAGCAGCAGCATGACATTGCCAGCAGAGCAAAGTCCGAATTTCTGTCTCGGATGAGCCATGAGATCCGCACGCCTATGAACGGCATTATGGGGATGACAGCCATCGCTTTGCAGAGGGGTCAGAGTCCGGAACGGATGATAGACTGCCTGCAAAAAATACAGTCGTCCTCCAACTATCTGCTGGGGCTGATTAACGATGTCCTGGATATGTCCAAAATCGAGAGCGGCAAAATGAAGCTGGAGTCCGCTAATTTCAACATGAATGAGATGATGGAAACGATCCGGGAACTGATTATCCCTCAGGCAGCGGACAAATATATTGAATTTGTCCAACATATTGAATTAAGCCACCAATGGTTTATAGCGGATCGGATGCGGATTAGCCAGGTATTGATCAACCTGCTGGGCAATGCGGTGAAGTTCACGCCTGAACAGGGGAAAATCACTTTAACGGTAAAAGAAATGGCTAAGGCCGGGGAGGATACCCTCGTCTATTTTGAAGTGAGAGATACAGGGGTCGGCATTGCAAAAGAGAATCAGGACCGGGTGTTCCGTTCCTTTGAACAGGCCTCTGGGGCTAACCCGTCCAAACATCAGGGAACCGGTTTGGGGCTCTCCATCAGCAACCGTTTGGTTCAGATGATGGGAAGCAGCATTCAGCTGGAAAGCCAGGTGGGAGAAGGCAGTATTTTCAGTTTTACGATTCCATTAGCACCTGGTGAAGATGAAAAAACGGAGACCGAAAATGAGGAAATTTCTTTTGAAGGCTGTCGTGTTCTGGTGGTGGAGGACAATGAGCTGAATGCAGAAATTGCCCAGTGTCTGCTGGAGGACTGCGGTTTTGAAGTGGACTGTGTTTATGACGGTGCTCAGGCAGTGGAGCGTATCCGGACCACGGAGCCGGATATCTATGATGTCATCCTGATGGATATTATGATGCCGGTGATGGATGGTCTGGAGGCGGCCCGCACCATTCGAGGCATGGAGCGAGAGGACTGTCACACCATACCGATTGTCGCCATGTCGGCCAACGCCTTTGATGATGATTTGAAAAAATCTGTTGAATGCGGCATGAACGGGCATCTGTCCAAGCCTGTGGAAGTGGATAAGTTATACCAGATGCTGGATCGTGTCGTCCGAAACAGAAGGAAGCCATGATTCTGCCACTTCAAAAGCCCTAATGGTTTTACCCGGACCTGCATGGAATGCCGCTCAGATAGGAAGGCTATAAGGCCAGGCACCGTGGGCAGGAGCATGTTTGCTGCTGTAAGTGGTGTGTTTTATTTGTTCGTTATCCTGTTTCATGAGGTATACTTCTATCCGGTTGGGGCTTAACGGGATTTCCTTTCACTGCTATGCGCCGTCACGCCTCCCGGCATTGCTGGGAGGCGTGACGGCATTGTCATCCTGTTTTCTTGTCTGCCTGCCCATCGATGGCCATGTTGATGCGGATATCAGGAAACAGAAGCCGTTTCCGGCTTTCCCCAACCTGACCCCGCCTCCCTTTCTTATCTCTGCTTTCTTTTGATCTTTTCTTTGACAGCGGACCAAAAGCCGGTTTTCAGTGAAGGCGGGAGATAAATCCGGGAAGCGCTGTCCGCCAGAGCGGCTGTCAGCGCAAAGGTCGAGGTAAGTCGGGGAGTGAGGAGAGGAAAATCCACCAGGCCGTCCACCAGCAGAGCGGCGGTCAGAGCGAGAAAAGCAATCCCCAGCAGGCGAACGGTGCGGGATGCCGTCCTGTTTCCCTCACGCAGCAGACGAAAGCCGGAGCGGGCCAGCATGGCGAAAGCACTGCCCATGACCAGCAGCCCCGCTACACCGCTTTCTGCCAGCAGCTGCAACGCCAAATTGTGGGCGTGAGGGGCGTCAATGCCCGCCTCCCGCAGCAGAGCCCAGGTGTTGTAGGTGCCGGGGCCTATGCCCAAAAGGGGACGCTGCGCGATATGGCCGGTGATTACCTGCCAGACGCTGAAGCGTTCTTTGACCGCGAAGTCGATGGTTTTAATGGACAAAAATCGGCTGACCACTGCGTCGGGAAGCGCCAGCAGAGCCGCTGCGCCGCCAATCAGAAAAATCCAGAGCTTTTTCAGATGAAACAGGAAAAAAACCCCAATAATAGTGAGCAGCGCCAGATAGGAACCACGGGAGAAGGTCAGGGCGAGTCCTGCCGCCAGCGGCAGCAGAAGCAGCCCGCACAAAACGCGGGAACGGGAGGGCTTACCGCCGAAGGCGTAGGCGGCAATAAAAGGAGCTGCCATAAACAGGTATTCCGCACACACATTGGGATTGTTAAAGGTGGCGGCGGCACGGATACCGTAGATATCCAGAATGAAATCGTAGGGAAACAGCGACAGTACCGCTTTGTCCACCGGCTCCCAGATCTGCATGGACACCGGCAGATGGAACAGGGCGGCCAGCACATACTGGGCGCAGGCCAACGCGCCGATCAGACTCGCTGTGACTGCCAGACAGATCAGGGCGATGGACAGCCGCCGCCCCGTGATCAACACGTTTTCGACGGCAAGACAGACAGCAAAGGCGGCCGCCCACATCAGCACAGTACCAAGACTGGTCACCTTCTGCGGCGAATACAGAATGCCCAGAGCGATCAGCGCCAGATAGACCAGCAGCACCCGGCCGGCAGGTCCGAGTTGAAATGAATCCCCACGCGCCCGAATATCCCTCCAGGCGGCGAGCAGGGAGGCGATGGCCAAAAAGGGGGCGATATAGTCGGGAAACAGAGGAAGGACCACGGCAAACAGCGCCGCCAGTACCCAGGGACGAAAGGCGCGGCGTGCTTTTTCAGTAAGCCAGGACACGGAAATCCCTCCTTCTTATACATACGATGACGCCCGTCGGTGGCGTCTGCCTTTTACTATAACACAACGCCCCTCTCTTTTCAATTGGACGGCAACGTGGTCCATGTTGGAGCCTGGAGCCGTTGATAAAAACGCGGGTATTCTTATGAAAGCAGGTTGCTGTGGAGTCAGCCCTGGTTATCGTCAGGGCGTCAAATCGATATGAGGAGCGGATAGAAAATCATGGAGGAATTATTGGTCCTTGCGTTGCTGCTGGATGAAGATATGGTGACAGAAGAGGCGTATCATAAAAGACTGGATGAACTGTTTCTTAATGACGCTGAAAACGATGACCTGCTATATCTGGAGTGGGAAACCAATATAAAAAAAGCGATTATTTATATCAGGACGCGTGTTGACGGCCGGGTTCTGGATGAGGAACGGTTTGAAAGAATTTTGATGAGCCAATTAAAGGGGTATTATAACAATGGGGTTGATATAAAGGATTTTGCAGATCGAATGTATCATGTATGGGGAAATCTGCCGGGAACTCTTCAAAACAGAGAACCGTTCTTTACTCTCAGTTATGCGGATGATCCCTTATCGTGGGGAGACGAGGAGCAGACCAGAAGCATCTATGAAAATTTGCTGAACGATGATAAAAATTAAACTTGTGCAGTTGGATGCCGGTTGATTCGACAGCTATCCGTTTGGAACAGGGCAGCAGGGGATGCGGCCCCTGTACGAATTCTCCTGTGCTCTCGTTGCAATCGCCGACGGACCGTGATATAATGACCACGGCCCTACGTTTATGTTCATCTGACGCCGGATAGCCGTGGCCCTGAAAATGCCAGCAGGCATTTTCCCTCACGTCATAACATCCAGCCCACGGCCCCACGTCAGATATATTATTTCTAATGGCGCTTTAAATCCATGTACCGGTGTCTGCATCAGATTGCTGCGAACCGGATAAATAAAAGAAGGGATTGTTTCAAACCGATGGATGCTTTTGTGGAACAGATCGTCGTCCGCAAAAAAAGTGGACGGGAATACGCGCTGATCACCGGCATCGTGCTGGCGGCGCTGGCCGTACTGGGTCTGGCGTATTTTTTTCTGCTTCCCTATCTGGGCGTGTTTTTTTTCCTGCTGGTTCTGGGAACCGGTTATGGAGCATGGTGGCTGATCACTGAGCAGAATGTGGAGTATGAGTATAGTGTGACCAATGGAGACATTGACATTGATCAGATCATTGCCCGCCGCCGCCGCAAACGGGTGGTTTCGGTTTCGGGCGCCAAACTCGAAAGTTGTCAGCCGTATGATCCGGCGGCTTTTGTTGGCAGAAGCTTTGACCGCCGGGTGGAGGCTGCGGCGGTTTCCAGTGGTGAGGGGCTCTGGTGTTTTACCTATCGCAGCAAAAAAAATGGCCATACACTGGTGATTTTTCAGCCGGAACCGCGGGTGCTTGAACTGCTGCGGGCAGGTCTCCCCAAGCTGGTACAGATGGAGCTGGACCGCAAGCTGAAGCAGAACAGCGCAGAGTGACGGCAGAGGGGAGGGATTTCCTCCCCTTTTTTGTTTCCTTTGGGCATCCTTCGACGGGGCGCTCCTCCTGCTCCTGTGGAGGACGGTGGGGGAAACCGATTTTGAGAGAAAGGGGCGATGCTTTACCATGAAGCTTTTGACAGCTGGGGCCATGCGGCAGCTGGAGGCTGCCGCTGTGGAGGAGGAAGGACTTGATTATCTCCGCCTGATGGAAAATGCGGGGGCCGCTGCTGCGAGGATTATCCGCTCCCGCTATGAGGTGGAGGGGAAGCGTGTGACCGTACTGTGCGGCGCCGGGAACAATGGCGGCGACGGCTTTGTTATCGCCCGTAAGCTGCTGGAGGAGGGAGCGGACGTCCGGGTGGTGCTGACCGCCGGCAGACCTTCGACGCCGCAGGCTGCCGAAATGCTGGCCCGTCTTTCTCCCGCGCTTCTCCAGCCGATTGGGCTGGAGGAAGAGCCCTATCTGGCCGCTGATGCGGTCAGCAGTGCCGCGTTGCTGGTGGACGCGATTTATGGTATCGGCTTTCACGGTGCTCTTCCCGAAACGATACGTCCGCTGCTCCGGCTGGCCGCTTCTCAGGCGGTTCCGCGGGCGGCAGTGGACATTCCCAGCGGGATGGAAGCGGATACCGGCGCGGCGGATGAGGACACGCTGCCGGCGGATCTTACCGTGACCTTCTCCGCCGCCAAGCCCGGTCTGATTGCGGCAGCCTCAGCGCCGCTGTGCGGCCGGGTGGAGGTAGCGGATATCGGAATCGGGGAGAATCTGCTGAATCGTTTTGCCGCCGCTCAGCTGTTGATTGACGACAATATGGTGAAAGAGTGCTTTTCGCCGCGCGGCCGGGACAGCCATAAAGGGACCTATGGTCGTCTGTTGCTGGTTTGCGGCAGTTACGGCATGGCGGGAGCTGCCATGATGGCAACAGAGGCCGCTCTGCGCTGTGGGGTAGGGCTGGCCGCTCTGGCACTGCCTCGTTCGCTCTATCCCATTGCGGCGTCCCGGCTGTGTGAGCCGGTCTTTATTCCTCTGCCGGAGACAGCAGAGGGAGGGATCGCCCTGTCCTCTCGGTCCATTCTGAGACAGGAGGCAGCCCGCTCCAGCGCGCTCCTCGCAGGATGTGGCCTGGGAGGAGGAGAGGCGGCAGCCGGTGTGATAGCCGATTTGCTGGCAGCTGCCGCCTGCCCGATGGTTCTGGATGCGGATGGTATAAATGCTGTCGCCGGGCATATAGATATAGGGAAAACAGCCCGTTTCCCTTCTTCTCTGATTCTCACCCCCCATCCGGGTGAAATGGCGCGTCTGACCGGCCGAACGGTGGAGGAAATCCAGCGTGATCGGATCGGGATTGCTGCCCGTTTTTCGGCCAGTACCGGCGCCATTGTGGTGCTCAAAGGACATCATACCGTGATCGCGGCGCCAGGTTCCCCCCCGCTGATTAATCGGACCGGCAATCCGGGTATGGCCACAGGCGGAAGCGGCGATGTGCTGGCCGGGATGATTGCTTCCTTTGCCGCACAGGGGATGGAGCCGCTGAAGGCTGCCATGTGTGGAGTATACCTCCACGGTATGGCAGGAGATCGGGCGGCGGCACGCCTGTCACAGCATGCGCTGTTACCCACCGACCTGATAAAGGAGCTGGGGGGGCTGTTTTTAAATCTGGAACAGTAGGAGCTGAATCCCATGCCCCGCCGAATAATTCTGTCGCTCTGTCTGATGCTGGCGCTGTCCCTGGCCCTTTTGGCGCTGTCGGGATGCCGAAAACCCGTCGCCGGGGAGCAGAAGCCCGCCGTGACTGGCTTTGAATGCGATGCGGACGTGAATTACAAGGACATGAATGTCAAGGGTCATCTCAAACGCCGGTCGGAGGGCACTCTGACGATGGAGGTGACCGCTCCGGAAACCCTTAACGGCCTGACGATGGCATGGGACGGCGAAACCATTTCCATCCGTTTATATGGCCTTTCCTTTGGGGTAAATCCTGAGCAGGTGCCGGAGAGCGCGCTGGGACAGAAAATTCTCGATACGCTGGACGCGGCCCTTGGGATGAAGGAGACGGCCGCCGCCGCAGGAGAAAACGGCGCCGCCAGACTGGAGGGGGACTCGGGAAATGGTGCGTTTGAGCTGTATTTTGATCCGGCGACCGGTGCGCTGCTGGAGCTGAAGCTGCCCGATTGGGGACTGGATGCGAAGTTTTCCAATTTTCAGCCTCTGAATGAGGATGCCTGATTTTTCAGAAGCGCTGGGTGAAAATCACCCGGCGCTTTTCCGCACTCTTTAGCAGGGCGTGTCCGGGCCGAGAGAGGCGCCGGTAAGGGGGATTTCAGGATATCATCAGTAGGAAGGCTTAATACAAAAAGTATTATAAAATCAAATAATCCACGTAGTATTTAATTGATTATGCCATTTCTCGTCTGTCGGACAGGATCTGCGTGCTTTCGACTCCAGGTGTTCAGAAGGGAGTCGGAACTTCTCTCCTGAAAAAGGGAAGTATACACGCGGCGGACAAGTGGTCAATGGGGCGGCCTCGCTGCTGTCAGATACCGAAAAAAGTCTTGCAGAGGCGGTTTTTGACGAAAACAGGCACTGTGGGACGGTGAGAGCTGAATATCTTTACCGGGGGCGTCCGCACGCGTGTTTTCTTTTTTTCTTGCATTGCTGCGGGGTTGCTGATATAATGAACACAAATGAAAGAGTAACGGAATGGAGGTGAACAGGGTGAGTCCCGACCCGGATATTTGCCGAAGTAGACAGTCAGTATTTGATAACAGCGGGACGCGCCCCTCCGTTTAGCGCATCCTGCGGAAGGGGTGTGCTTGATGCTCAATTATTACATGACCATTAACGGCCGGCTGCGCCGCATAGACGAGCCCTGCGAGGGCTGCTGGATTGATGTGGTCAATCCCGACGAAAGGGAGATCAACTCACTGATTCAGGACTATGCACTGGAGCCGGATTTTCTGCGTGCCGCTCTCGATGAGGAGGAATCCTCCCGCATCGAATCGGAGGACGGCAATACGCTGATTATTATTGATTCCCCTGTTGCCGAAAAGGGGGACAGCGGCGTGACCTATTACACGCTGCCCATCGGGATTCTGGTAACCCCCCATCATGTGATCACGGTTTCCCTGCGCGAAAACGCGATTATTGCGGAGTTTGCAGAAGGGGTGGTCAAGGGGATTCAGACCGATCTGAAAACTCAATTTGTCCTGCATATCATGCTGCGGGTGGCCACCCGCTATCTCCAGTTCCTCAAACAGATTGACAAGCTGTCCAGCCTGCTGGAAAAACAGCTGCGCAAATCCATGAAGAACAAGGAGCTGATCCAGCTGCTGGATGTGCAGAAATCGCTGGTGTATTTCTCCACCTCGCTCAAGGCGGACGAAACCACGCTGGAAAAGCTGATGCGGGGCCGGTATATCAAGCTGTATGAGGAGGATCAGGACCTGCTGGAGGATGTGCTGATCGAGATCAAGCAGGCCATTGAAATGTCCAGCATTTATCTGAACATTTTGTCCGGTACCATGGATGCCTTTGCCTCGGTGATCTCCAACAACCTGAATATCGTGATGAAGGTACTGGCCTCTGTGACCATCGTCATCTCCATCCCCAATATTATTGCCGGCTATTATGGGATGAACGTGGACGGCCTTCCACTTCGCCAGTTTTTCTGGTTCCCCATCGTTCTGTCGCTGGGGCTGATGGGGCTGGTGGGGCTGATCCTGCACAAAAAGGGGATGCTGTAAGCGATGCCGGCGTTTCGGCTGGCAGGGAACCGACACGATTTTTCAGATTGACTTGCTGTCAGGCGAGACGTCCCTGTCAACCGTTAACCAATGGTATTTCGGACAGCTCAGAGGCGGGAGGAAGTATCATGATTCAAATGAATGGGGAAACCATGTACCATATCGGCCTGAACAGGGAGCAGGGGGCGGCCTTCTGCCTGCTGACCGGTGATCCGGGACGGGTGGAGTCGGTGGCCCGTCTGCTGGAGCGGCCGCGGTTTGTGACACAGAATCGGGAATATGTTACCTGGGAGGGATATATCGGGGAGGAACGGGTGCTGGCAGTCTCCCATGGAATCGGGGGCCCCTCTACCGCTATCTGTGCGGAGGAGCTGATTCTCTGCGGCGCAAAGACGCTGATCCGTATCGGCACCTGCGGCGGGATGGCCTTGGCGGTGCAGGGCGGCGATTTGGTGGCCGCCTCCTCTGCGATCCGGATGGACGGCACCTCCCGGGAATACATGCCGCTGGAGTTTCCCGCGGCGGCTGATTTTGCCGTCACCGCCGCGCTGGCGGAGGCGGCGCGGCAGCTGAAGCTGCCCTGCCATATAGGGGTGGTGCAGTGCAAGGATTCCTTCTACGGCCAGCACAGCCCCGAAAGCATGGCCACGGCACCGGAGCTGACGGCTAAATGGCAGGCGTGGATACAGGGGGGCTGCCTGGCATCCGAGATGGAATCGGCGGCGCTGTTCATTGTGGCGGCGGTGCGCGGTGTCCGTGCCGGCTGCATCCTGCAGACCATATGGAATCAGGAGCGGGTGAAGGCGGGCCTGCCCGACCGGCGTTGCCGCCAGCCGGAGCAGGCCGCGGCAGTAGCCGTACAGGCGCTTTCCCTGCTGATCGCGTCGCAAAACCAGGAAGAATCTACGGAGGATCACAGCCGTCTCCCTCAATAGAGCCCCTTCTGGTTTGAGCCGGCGAGGTCTTTCCGTGGAGGGATGACAGAGATTCGTGCCGGACGCTCAGCGTCCGGCATGCTCGGTATGTGGGAATTTCCATGCACCAAAGAGCCGGTACGAAGGGCAGGGGAGAGGGGACAGATATGGCAGGACAGACAGGGGAGGGGATGGGCCAAAGCCCATCCCCTCCTTACCGGATATTCTGTTTGCCGGGAACCTCCGCCATAAGCCGCTACGCAGCTTATGGCAGCAGACGCCGCTGCTTACTGCAGCAGCTGCAGGACGCCCTGCGGGACCTGATTCGCCTGAGCCAGCATGGCCTGGGCCGCCTGGATCAGGATGTTGTTCTTGGTGTAAGCCATCATCTCTTCGGCCACGTCGGTGTCGCGGATGCTCGACTCGGCGTCGGTGATGTTCTCCTGCATAACCGACAGGTTGTTGGCAGTGTGCTCCAGACGGTTCTGGGTGGCGCCCAGGTCGCCGCGGATGCCGGACACGGTGTTGATCGCATCCTTGATCCTGGCAACGGCGTCGGCAGCGCTGGCCTGGTCGGCGATGCTGATGCCGTCGATGCCCAGAGCGGCGGTGTGGATGTCGCCAATAGAGACCTTCAGCTGGTTGAAGCCATCGGCGGTGTCACCGATCTGGAAGGTCAGGGCATTGGCCGGGTTGGAGGCGGAGGTGGTAGCCTTGGTGAAGCCCAGAGACTTCTCAATACCGCCCATGGTCTTGAGGTCAAAGTTGGTCTGTCCCTTGACCTCGGTGATGGTGATGTTGGTGCCGTCATGACCAACCGTGTAGGTGGTGTTGCCCGCCGCCGCGTCGGTCAGCTTCTCAGCAATTTTGGTCAGGCTGTCGCCCTCACTGTATACCACATAGCCCGCCTTGCCGGCCTTGCTGGCGTCGGTAGTGAAGGTATAGGTATCCTTGCCGATGGTCAGCGTGTTGCCCTCGGCAACCAGATCGTTGCTCAGCGCAAACTTGGTGCTGGCCAGACGCTCATTGGCAGCAGTGCCCTTGGTGGAAATATCGGTGGTGGACTTGTTGTAGTCACCGGTCAGGGGGTTCGCACCGGCGGGGACCCCAGCAGCGCCATCGACGCCTGCTGTTACTTCTGTAGTACCAGCGGGCGCGGCAGCAGGACCAGTTCCTCCAATAGCACCAGCTTTCTTGGCGGTGAATTTAATACCATCGCCAGCATCATTTAGAGCAGCAGTCCAGTCAGTGTTACCAGCATCGTTATTGTAATCATCAATAAACTTTGCCAGCTGTTTATCCAGGTCATCCTGAGTGGCAATAGCGATAGTAGAACTAAATCCTCCGATTGTCAGATCGCCATCACCAGTTAATGCCGTTATTGTCCCACTGTCATACACAGCGGCTACAGGAGTAACCGGCCCAGTAGCAGCGCCGCCGGCGCCGGTTACGGTTACCTCCTTGGGAATCGATTTGCCGGCAGCCAGATCAGCGGTGGTGGAGAAGACCAGCTTGTTGCCCTGGGCGGTGACAGTGTACTCGGTGCCATCAATCGTAGCCTTTCCGGCGGTCATGGCGGCGCCGCCGACTTTGAATTTACCCGCGGCAAAATCAGAGGCGATATCGGCTGCCGTCAGCTTGGTACCAGCGCCCTTTGTGCTGTCAGCGGCATCCAATTTGAACTCATCGGTGCCAATTTTAATGGTGATCGAGGAACCGGTCGTGTTAGAGGACTCCAGATTGTGCAGCTCTACGGAGAACTCGTTCGCTGTGCCGGCAGCAGTGGCATCCTTGTGCAGAACCGAGTCGGTTCCCAGAGTCTCTCCGACACCAGGCAATGCGATAGAGCCTTCTGTGACGGTACCGCCATGATTCGCAGCGAACTGGAACGCGCCGGCAACAGAGGTGGTTACACCGCCGGCATCCTTGGAACCGTCGAGCAGCTTGATGCCGTTGAAGTTGGCGGAATCGGAGATACGGTCGATTTCGCCGCGGAGCTGATCCATTTCCTTCTGCAGGTTAGCGCGGTCCACCTCATCGTCGTATGTTCCGTTGGCGGACTGGGTGGCCAGGTACACCATACGGTTGAGCATGTCCTGAACCTCCTGCATCGCGCCTTCAGCGGTCTGCACGAGGGAGATACCGTCTTTTACGTTCTTCTGCGCCGCGCTCAGACCAGTGATCTGCGCACGCATCTTCTCCGAAATAGCCAGACCTGCCGCGTCGTCGCCGGCACGGTTGATCTTGTAACCGGAGGACAGCTTTTCGAGGTTGGACTTCATCGCATTGACGTTGCCGGTGTAGTTGCGGTAGGCGTTCATCGCCATAATGTTGTGTTGAATACGCATAGCTCTTTACTCCTTCACAATTTACGGACGCGCTCCTTGCGTTCGCTTCGTTGGGTTTTCGCGCCGCTGCCCCCGGCATTACTGGCCAGCCCTGCCAGGACCTTTGGCGCTGTGCTCTCTATTTCAACCGGCCCGGCCGGAGCCGGTTAAAATCAAAAAAATGGTGTCAGCCTCCGGCGGACGGTTCCGCGGGTTCTGCCTGCGCGAGCCGGTCCAGCCGGGAGCGCAGCTCTCGAACCCGACGGCCGGCGGAGGAATTCTCCACCTGGTCGAGAAGGCCGAGCAGCTCCTCCATGGTATCGCGGACAGCGGTCTCCCGCTCCTGAGCGAGCTGGCGCTC
>JAAWCO010000075.1 GCA_022793315.1 Clostridiales bacterium
GGAAATCTTGAGGCCCCGGGCAAAGAAACAGAAAAATAATCAAGGGGTGAGGGCCCGGGGTCATTGTATCACAGTCTTTCAGCCAAAGAAAAGAGATTTACAAAAATTCCACCGAATCAACAGAAGAAAGGAAAAACTTATGTTAACTATTGACGATGGGCGGCAACGCCCAATGGAGAAAGAGGTGTCTGCTTGACAAAGCCCGGCCAACAATGCGATAATATACAAATTATAAAGGGGCGTCTGCTGTTTACGGCGCCCACGGCGGAAAGGCATGGTGCAGGATGGTAAAATACACCCGCGAGGATATTATCCGCATGGTTCATGAGAAAAACGTCCGATTTATCCGGCTTCAGTTCACCGATATTTTCGGCAGCTTTAAAAATATCTCCATCACAGCAAGCCAGCTGGAAAAGGCGCTGGATAACAAGTGTATGTTTGACGGTTCTTCAATCGAGGGCTTTGTCCGTATTGAGGAATCGGATATGTATCTGTATCCCGACCGGAATACCTTCCTGATTTTCCCCTGGAGCGGGGAGGAGGGAAAAACCGCCCGCCTGATCTGCGATGTGTATAAGCCGGACGGAACCCCCTTTGAGGGTGATCCGCGCGGCCTGCTGAAACGGGTGCTCCGGCAGGCGGAGGAGATGGGCTTTACCGCCTTTAATGTAGGGCCGGAGTGTGAATTTTTCCTTTTCAACACCGACGATCACGGACATCCCACCACCCGTACCCACGACCGGGGCTCCTATTTTGAGCTGGGTCCCACCGACCTGGGGGAAAGCGCCCGGCGGGATATGTGCCTGACGCTGGAGGATATGGGCTTCGAGATCGAGGCCTCCCATCACGAGGTAGCGGCCGGCCAGCACGAGATTGATTTCAAATACGACGACGCCCTGGCCGCCGCTGACGATATCGTTACCTTCAAGCTGGCGGTCAAGACGGTGGCGCATGAGCATGGGATGTACGCCACCTTTATGCCAAAGCCCCTGTTCGGGCGGGCGGGCAGCGGCATGCATGTCAATATGTCCCTGATGCGGGCGGGCGAGAACGCCTTTTATGAGCCGGGCGACCCGCTGGGACTGAGTCCGACCGCCTACAGCTTCATCGCGGGGATTCTGGAGCACGCCTGCGCCATGTCCGCGGTCACCAATCCGCTGGTCAATTCCTATAAACGGCTGGTATCCGGCTATGAAGCCCCCGTTTATGTGGCCTGGTCGGCCAGCAATCGCAGTCCTCTGGTTCGGGTGCCTGCCTCCCGGGGGGCGGGCACCCGCATCGAGCTGCGCAACCCTGATCCGTCGGCCAATCCCTATCTGACGTTGGCTCTGTGCCTGGCCGCCGGGCTGGACGGTATCCGCCGCGGCCTGACCCCGCCCGATTCCACTGATGAGAATAACTACGAGCTGTCGGAGGACGACCGGGAGGCCCGCGGTATTGAAAGTCTGCCGTCCGACCTCAAACAGGCGGTGCGGGCCTTCCGCCGGGATCCGCTGATGAGGACAACGCTGGGGGACCATATTTTCCAGAAGTATGTGGAACACAAGAACGACGAGTGGAACGAATACAAAATCCGGGTCACTCAGTGGGAGCTGGACCGATATCTGGAGCGGTACTGATTCTATCCGGTTCTCCGGCAGATCAGGCTCTGCCGCGCTTGAGCAAATTAGGATAAGGAGGTGGGCTCTTTGCCCGATCACGGTGCATCCCGGCGGGAGCTGACCCGCAATTTCTGTATCATTGCCCATATCGACCACGGCAAGTCCACCCTGGCCGACCGTCTGCTGGAAAAGACGAAGACAGTGGCTCTGCGGGACATGGAGGACCAGCTGCTGGACAGCATGGATCTGGAACGGGAGCGGGGCATCACCATCAAGGCCCACGCCGTTACCCTGTCCTATGAGGGGGAGGACGGCCGCCCGTATGTTTTCAATCTGATTGATACACCGGGCCATGTGGATTTCAATTATGAGGTTTCCCGCTCTCTCGCCGCCTGCGAGGGGGCGCTGCTGGTGGTGGATGCGTCGCAGGGGATTGAGGCGCAGACGCTGGCCAACACCTATCTGGCGGTGGAGCATGGGCTGGAGATTGTGCCGGTCATCAACAAGATTGACCTGCCCTCCGCCGACCCGGAACGGGTTCGGCAGGAGATCGAGGAGGTCATCGGTATTGACGCTTCCGAAGCGCCGCTGGTTTCCGCCAAAGCGGGCACCAATATTGAAGCGGTGCTGGAAGCGGTGGTGAAGCAGATTCCGCCGCCCCGGGGGGAGGACGGTCTGCCGCTGCAGGCGCTGATTTTTGACAGCTATTACGACAGCTACCGGGGGGTTATCGTGTATATCCGAGTGGTGGCGGGTGAGGTCAGCCCCGGCGACCGCATCCGCATGATGGCCACTGGAGCCGAGTTTGATGTGGTGGAGGTTGGCGTCATGCGTCCCGGCCGGCTGGAGCCGCGCACCGCCCTGCAGGCGGGGGAGGTCGGCTATATTTCCGCCGCGATTAAGGCGGTGGGTGACGCCCGCGTGGGCGATACCGTCACCCGGAGTCATCAACCGGCAGCGGAGCCTCTGCCGGGCTACCGCAAGGCTAACCCGATGGTATTCTGCGGCATTTTCCCCGCTGACGGGGCCCATTATCAGGATCTGCGTGAGGCGCTGGAGCGCCTCCAGCTCAATGACGCCTCCCTGACCTTTGAGCCGGAAACCTCCGTGGCGCTGGGCTTCGGCTTCCGCTGCGGCTTTTTGGGCCTGCTGCACATGGAGATTGTTCAGGAACGGCTGGAGAGGGAATACGATCTCGATCTGATCACCACCGCGCCCAGCGTTATCTATCGTCTGACGATGACCGATGGCACGGTCCGGCACATCGACAATCCCACCAACTATCCCGATCCGGGCGCCATCCTGCGGGCAGAGGAGCCCATGACCGATGCACATATTCTGGCCCCTCACGATTATGTGGGCAATATTATGGAGCTTTGTCAGGAGCGGCGGGGTGTTTTCCGCGATATGAAATACCTGGATCCCACCCGGGTGGACATTCATTATGAGCTGCCCCTTAATGAGATTATTTACGATTTCTTTGACGCTCTGAAGTCGCGGACCAAGGGCTACGCCAGCTTTGACTATGAGCTGACGGGATACAGGGAGTCCCGGCTGGTCAAGCTGGATATCCTGCTCAATGGGGAGGTGGTGGATGCGCTCTCCTTCATTGTATTTGAAGGCAACGCCTATGCCCGCGCCCGCCGCCTGTGTGAAAAGCTGAAGGACAACATTCCCCGTCAGCTGTTCGAGGTGCCGGTACAGGCGGCTATCGGCGGCAAGATCATTGCCCGTGAAACGGTCCGGGCCATGCGCAAGGATGTGCTCGCCAAATGCTATGGCGGCGATATCACCCGAAAGAAAAAGCTGCTGGAGAAGCAGAAAGAGGGAAAAAAGCGAATGCGCCGGCTGGGCAGTGTGGAGGTGCCGCAGGAGGCCTTTATGGCTGTTCTCCGCCTGGACGACGATTGACAAGCCGGAGCAAAATCGTTTCCGGCAGGAGGGAAAGGGGGCGGGAAACCGCCTCCTTCCGCGGCTTTACGGTTCGCGTCCGGTGGAGGAGACAGGGATATGGAGAAAAGACAGACGCTGGGACTCTATCTGCATGTCCCCTTTTGCGTTTCCAAATGCCCTTATTGCGATTTTTACTCTCTGCCGCACAGCGGCTGGGATGAGGAGCTGCTGGAACGATATACCGGCGTTCTATGTGAATCGCTGTCCCGCTGGGCGGAGCGTCTGCCGGGGCAGCGGGCGGACACGCTGTATTTCGGAGGCGGCACCCCCTCTCTGCTGGGAGGAAAGCGGCTGACGCGCCTGATTCAAGCCGCGGACGCGGCCTTTTCCCTTTTTACTGGAGAGACTCCGCCGGAGATCACGCTGGAGGCCAATCCCGGCGACGAGCTGGCAGACACGCTGCGGGCATTTGCCGCCGCGGGGGGAAACCGGGTGTCGCTGGGGATGCAGGCGGCCGACCGCGAGGGGCTGAAGGCGCTGGGCCGGCGGCACACCCCGGACCAGACCGGCCGGGCGGCGGCGGCGGTGCAGGCGGCCGGGATTGACAACCTGTCCCTTGATCTGATGCTGGCCACGCCGGGGCAGACCGTCGTTTCCCTGGCCGGTTCGGTCCGGACAGCGGCCGGGCTGGGCGCGCGTCATCTCTCCGCCTATCTTCTCCGGCTGGAGGAGGGGACCCCCTATTTCGACCGGCGGGACCGCCTGGCCCTGCCGGATGAGGATGAGGCCGCCGCACAATACGAGAGGGTGTGCGACTTGCTGGAGCAATATGGATACCGTCAGTATGAGATTTCCAGCTTTGCCCTGCCGGACTGCGAAAGCCGCCACAACCTCAAATACTGGCGGGGGGAGGCCTATCTGGGGCTGGGACCGGCAGCCCATTCCTTCGTGGACGGCCGCCGTTTTGCTTATCCGCGGGATCTGAAGGCCTTTTTGGCAGGCGGGGAACCCGCCGCTGAGGAGAACGGCGAGGAGACCCTGGCAGAAAACAGTGAGGAGGAGTACCTGATGCTGCGCCTCCGGCTGACTGTAGGGGTCTCGGAGGAGGATTTTGCCGCCCGCTTCGGCCATTCTCTTCCGACGCTGTGGCGGGAGCGGGCAGAGGCGCTGCCAAAGGAGCTGATTGTCAGCGATGCGGCGGGTATTCGCTTGACCCGGCAGGGCTTTTTGCTCTCCAACGCCCTGATTGGCAGGCTGCTGGGGTTTTGAGAAAGGAGAAAGGGGCATGTTTGAGCTGGAAAGCTGGCTGGAGGAGCTGAAGGGAAAGCTTCAGACCGCCTTTGGCGACCGGCTGCTTTTCTGGGGGCTGCAGGGCAGCTTTCAGCGAGGCGAGGCTACCGATCAAAGCGACATTGATCTGGTGACCGTGCTGGAAGCAGTGACGACGGCAGAGCTGCGCACCTATCGGGCGGTGGTGGAGACCATGCCGGCATCGAAACGCGCCTGCGGATTTCTCTGCGGGCGGGAGGAGCTGGCCTGCTGGCCGCGATACGACCTGTTTCAGCTGGTGAGGGACACCCGCCCTCTGATCGGATCGCTGGAGCTGTTGGTTCCGCCTACCGGTCGAGAGGAGGCGGCCCAGGCCGCCGCTGTCGGTGCGGGCAATCTTTATCACGCTGTCTGTCACAGCGCCCTGTACAGCCATGAGCCGGAGGCGGCCCTGCCGGGCTTCTATAAGAGCGCCTTTTTTATTTTGCAGGCGCGGACCTTCTGCCGCACCGGTATATATGCCGGCTCCCGGAATGCCCTTCTGCCCCTGCTGGAGGGACTCGACCGCGCCGTGATGGAGACGGCACTTCAGGGGCCGCCGCTGCCGGAGGGGGCGGTGCAGCAGCTGCTCGACTGGTGCAGCGAGGTACTGCGCCGGCCTGACGGCACGGCCGATCAGGCGGAGCAAAGGTGTTTGGAGAGCAGAACGAGGGGGAACTGTCCGTAAACAGTGAGGGCAGGGCTCCTTGCTCTCCCTGCCCTGCCGCCGGGCGGCAGATTGGCAAGGGAGTTTCTCTTCTGATCTCAGCCTGCTCCCGCCGGGTATCCCGGCGGATTCCTTACAGAAAGGCGGAATATCTGTGGAAGACTATCGTCATCTTTTTGGTCCGCTGCCCTCCCGGCGGCTGGGCCGTTCGCTGGGGGTCAGTCCTCTGCCGGACAAAACCTGCAATTACTCCTGTGTGTACTGCCAGCTGGGCCGAACCACCCACATGACCAATACCAGAGCCCTCTTTTATCCGGTGGAGGAGGTTGTCGGTGAATTCGACCGCTGGCTCCGGCAGGAGGGGGCCGCCGCCGGCTTTGATGTCGTCACGGTAGTCGGCGAGGGGGAACCTACCCTCTATGCTGGCCTGGGTGAGCTGCTGGCGGCGCTGAAGGAGCGGACAGACAAGCCGGTGGCGGTCATCACCAACTCCGCCCTGCTGACCGATCCGCAGGTGGCAGAGGAGCTGCTGGCGGCGGATATTGTGCTCCCCTCTCTGGATGCCTTCGATGAGGAGAGCTTTCGCCGAATTGACCGGCCCCATGGCCGGCTGAGATTCGCGGCTGTTACAGAGGCGCTGGCCCGGTTTTCTCATGCCTATGCCGGTCAGCTCTGGCTGGAGATTATGCTGGTCGAGGGGATGAACGATGGGGAACAGGCGCTGGAGCGCTTCCGCCTGCTGTTAAAGGATATCCGCCGCGACAGGCTGTATATCAATACCCCGGTCCGTCCCCCGGCAGAGCCTTCGGTTCGTCCGGTTTCCCCCGACCGGCTGACCGCCTTTGCTCAGGCGCTGGGCGGCGTGTCGATTGACGCCCTGACCACCGGCGTCTTCCACAGCGAGGTGGCGGACGATTATGAAGCGGTTTTGGGCATTATCCGCCGCCATCCCATGAACCAGCACGAGATTTCCGGTTTTCTGGAGGCACGCCATACGGCGCCGCAGCCTCTTCTCGATCGGCTGGAGCGCGATCCATCGGTAGAGGTGGTTCGGTATAAGGGATATGTCACCTATCGTCATCACACCCGATAAGGAGGAAACGCGCTTATGGACCATCGCATTCGGAGAGTGGCCGCTATCCATGATCTTTCCGGCTTTGGCCGGGCTTCCCTGACGGCTATCATTCCCACCCTGTCCAGCATGGGGGTACAGGTCTGCCCGCTTCCCACCGCCATCCTCTCCAACCATACCGGCGGCTTTGAGCATTACAGCTTTGTGGATCTGACTGACACGATGGAGGATTATATTGATCATTGGAAGCGTCTGGGACTGACCTTTGACTGTCTGTATTCCGGCTTTCTCGGCTCAGAGCGCCAGATCGAAATTGTCGGCAGGTTTATCGACCATTTCGGTACAGCGGATAACCTGACGGTGGTGGACCCCGTTATGGGGGACAATGGCCGGCTGTACAGCACCATGGGTCCGGCGATGGTGGGGGAGATGCGACGCCTGATCGGCAAGGCGGACATGATTACCCCCAATTTCACTGAGGCGGCTCTGCTGCTGGGCGAGTCCTACCGCGACCGGATCAGCGATGAAGAGATTCGGGACTGGCTGAGGCGGCTGTCTGCCATGGGGCCCTCCACGGTTGTGATCACCAGTGTTCCCGGCGTCCGCCTGCCCGGTCAGGAAACCGGGATGGATACCCATGTAATCGCCTATGACCGCCGGGGAGACGTTTTCTGGAAGACGGGCTGCCGCTATATTCCGGCCGCCTATCCTGGGACGGGAGATACCTTTACCAGTGTCGTCATCGGCGGCCTGCTGCAGGGGGACAGCCTGCCGGTGGCCATTGATCGGGGCGTCCAGTTTATTTCACAGTGCATCCGGGCCAGCTATGGCTTTGACTATCCTAAACGGGAGGGCGTGCTGCTGGAGCGGGAGTTGGACATCCTTCGTCTGCCGGTGCTCACGGGCGGCTTTGAGATGCTCTGATTTTCCGGCTGTGCGGATTTCTTGACATCTCTGGCAGGGTATATTATACTGAAGACTGACAAATCTTACCGGTTTCAAAGCTGAAAGGCGGTGCCGCTTATGCCCTCTTTGCTCCGGCTTAACGGTCCTCTCGAAGAGACGACCATCAGTACCAGCGCGGGTATGCTGTTCGCCTGCTGGGCCATTGTGATTGTACTGCTGGCCATGGCGCTTGTTTTTATGCGCGCAGGACAGAAGGCCTATGCCCTGGCGATTCTTCCGCTGGTCATCACCCCCTTCGTTCATATTTTCAGCGGGGTACTGGTTCGGGTCATATACACGGCTCTTCCTTTTACACCGGAGGAGATCCGCGCGGCTGTTGATATGACCGGCGGGCTGATTTCCTGTCTGCTGACCGGCGTGGCTTCCCGCGGTGTCGCCCGGCGGAAAACGCGCAATGCGCTGGCGGTTTGCTGCTCCGGCTTTATCATCATTCTGACGCTGGTACTGGTGCTTAACACACTGGCGGCCGGTCCGCTGTAAAGAGGCGGAGCTGTCCTTCAAACATGGTCTTGAAGCGGTTGGAGAAAAAGGTAGCTGTATATCTTTATTCAGCGCAGAAGGGGATGCCGTCAGACTTTCGCTATTGATCACACAAAAACGGCGTCGCTGAAGCTGCGGCGTCGTTTTTTGCGGTTTGGGCTCTTATCCCTTCGGCCTGACCGGTGGCATTTTTATTTGTTTTAGACAAAGTTTTCCCTTATGCTTTTGCCGCTTTTTTTCAGGAATGGCCCGCGGCCCTCTTGCGGTTGTCCAAGAAATTCGCTATAATAATTTTTGTGTCAACAGTTTAACAAGGACAGTCCGACTTCGCAAAGGAATGTCAACCGAAAGGAGCACCAATATGAATTATTCCCATGAAGTGGAAAACATGTGTGTGGTCAAGAAGGGTCCTCACCACGGTCCGGCCCCCATCCCTGAAGAGGGTAAATGGGTGAAATCCACCCAAATCTCTGATATCTCCGGCCTTTCTCATGGCGTGGGCTGGTGCGCTCCCCAGCAGGGCACCTGCAAGCTGACCCTGAATGTGAAGGAGGGCATTGTGCAGGAGGCTCTGGTGGAAACGATTGGCTGTTCTGGGATGACCCATTCCGCCGCGATGGCCGCGGAAATCCTGCCGGGCAAGACCCTTCTGGAATGCCTGAACACCGATCTGGTCTGTGACGCCATCAATGTGGCGATGCGCGAAATTTTTAAGCAGCTGGCTTATGGACGCTCTCAGTCCGCCTATTCCGAGGATGGCCTGCCGATTGGCGCCGGACTGGAGGATCTGGGCAAAGGACTGCGTTCTCAGGTGGGCACCATGTATTCCACCAAGCTCAAGGGCGTCCGTTATCTGGAGATGGCAGAGGGCTATGTCATCAAAATCGCTCTGGATGAAGAGGGCGAGGTCATCGGCTATCAGTTTGTGAAGCTTGGCAAGATGCTGGAGGATATCCGCCACGGGATGGAACCCAATGAGGCCTATCAGAAAAATATCGGGCAGTACGGTCGTTTTGACGGCGCCGCCAAATATATCGACCCTCGCGAAGAATAAGCGCCGCGGATATGCGGAGCGGTTTTTGACCGTCTTTTTTAAGGAGTAACTTATAAATATGCCGTACTGCGGCAGGGAGGTACCATATGGCTAACGATGTA
>JAAWCO010000076.1 GCA_022793315.1 Clostridiales bacterium
CGTATCAGTTCCATGAGGGTCAGGACCTTTGCCGGAAGATTCAGGAGAAGGTTTGGGAAAGGGATGAAACCCTTTTTATCGTGGCGACGGTGGAGCACAGCTTTGCCCCGGTGGAGTGAGACAAAACCATGATCCTGTGAGACAGGGAGGGAAGAACATGCCAGCCATTTTCAGCGCGAACAAGGGGCTGTCCTGCGGGGCCGTGGTTTATAATGGCTTTTGGAATCCAAAGGAGCCTCCGGACCCGGTCCGCCGTCTGACAGCGGCGGCAGAACGCTGGGGGGAGTGCCTGATCCCCATTCCCAATACGGCGCTGACAGCCGACTTAAACACAGAGGCAGCGGTGGACGGCTGGACAGGAGAGTATGCCATTTTTTGGGATAAGGATATCCGACTGGCCAGAGCGCTGGAGGCATCGGGCATTCCGGTATACAATCGGGCGGCGGCTATTGAGCTCTGTGATGATAAGGCGGCTTGTCAGCTGGCATTGACGGGAAAGGGCCTTCCCATGCCCCGAACACTGGTGGCGCCCATGACCTATCGGGCGCCTGACGAAGGGATAGAACTGTTCTGCCGGCGGGCGGAGTCCCAGTTTTCCTATCCGCTGGTACTCAAGGAATGCTATGGCTCCTTTGGCGGCCAGGTCTATCTTGTCCAAGACGGTGATGAGCTTCGCGCCCGCTGCCGTTCAATGGGATCTCGCCCCTTTCTGGCGCAGGAATATCTGGCGTCCTCTGCCGGAGAGGATTATCGTCTGTATATGGTGGGCGGACACTGTGTAGCGGCTATGAGGCGTCACTCGGATACCGATTTTCGCGCCAATATTGGAAGCGGAGGAGTGGGGGAGGTGTATTGTCCCACCGAAACAGAGCGGGAAATGGCGGAGGTTTGCTGCCGTCTGCTGGGCCTCTCCTTCGGCGCTGTTGACTTCCTTCATGACAGGGAGCGGGGGAGCCTGATCTGCGAGGTCAACTCTAACGCTTTTATGGCGGAGATCACCACCTGCACCGGTGTTGATGTGGCGGAAAAGATTTGGCAGCATGTCTGGGAATGCCAGAAAAGCGGGAAAGCATCGGACTGAACAGGGGAACCGGCAGTAAGAGAAGCACTTCGAGGAACACTGGCCGCTGACATCATAAAAAATCCGAACCCTTCTTCCAAAACAAGGGTTCGGATTTTTACTGTCCTGACAGTAAAAGCTGTCTGAAAAGAAGAATATCAGAAGCCGGGAGTCTCCAGGGGGAAGCGCTACACTTGATTTTTCGCTATCTGCCAAACATGGGACATACAACACGCCTCATGACTCATTTATGATATTTTCCGCCTGATAAAATTTGCATGGACCGGTACAGCTGCTCCAGCAGCATCACTCTGGCCAGCTGATGGGGAAAGGTCATGGGTGAAAGAGAAAGACGCAGACGGGCGGCGGCCTTCACCTCTTCGGACAGACCGCAGGAGCCGCCGATCAGAAAGGCGATCCGGCTGTCCCCTGATACCGCCATAGACTCCAGCGCCGCCGCCAGCCCGTCAGAGGGCATTGTTTTTCCTTCAATGCACAAAGTGACAGCAACCGCGCTTGCCGGCAGCTTTTGCAGCAGGCGGCGGCCTTCTTCTGTCACGGCTGCTGCGATTTGGGCGGCGGATGGGCGGTCGGGCAGACGCGTCTCGTCTACCTCCATAATGGTCAGGCGGCAAAAGCCACCCAGACGCTTTTGATACTCGGCGCAGGCGTCCCGCCACCAGGTTTCCTTCAGTTTTCCCACACAGAGTATGTCCAGCCGCAGCACAAGCCGAGCCTCCTTTCCCGATAAGTCTTAAAAAACCGTCATTTTGGCAGTGGCGTCGCGCGGCGCCACCTGAAGTGTATAATCAATTCCTTCCCGCAGCCCCGCTTCAGTCAACGCCAGGCGGGCGGTTTCATAGGCGAGCTGAGGCAGATTGTTTTCCTTGCTCAGATGCCCCAGAAAAAAACGGGCGGTACCGCCGGCCGCCAACGCGGGGAGTTCTCTGGCACAGGCCTCGTTGGACAGATGACCGGTGCCGGCGAGAATCCGACGCTTGAGGTGATAAGGATAGGGACCGTTTTCCAGCATATGTATATCATGATTAGATTCCAGCAGGACCAGATCACAGCCGGTAAGCGCCTGCCGGATTTCCTCTGTTACAACACCGGTATCGGTGGCCACTGCCACCTGGCGGCCGTCTGGCAGCTGCAGGCGATAGCCGGAGCTTTCCCGGCTGTCGTGAGAGGTGGGAAAGGCGGAGACCAGCATATCGGCTACCTCCACACCCTGCTCCGGCATCGCCTCAGGAAAGCCGTATCCATCCAGCGCGTTGGAATCCATCAGCGCGCTGAGGGTGCCCGCTGAAGCGAATACCCGATATCCATATTTTTTACAGAGAATCCGCAGGCCGGAGATATGGTCACCATGCTCATGCGTAATAAAAACCGCTCCAATGCTGTGCGGATCAATCCCACGGTCCCAAAGAGCCAGTTCGATGCGTCGGGCGCTGACCCCTGCATCCACCAGCACGCCGCCGGACGATGAACCGATATAGGTACAGTTGCCGCTGCTGCCGCTGAAAAGCGGACAAAAACGCGCCATGAACAATTCCTCCCGCGATCGAAAATTGTCGACGAAACGAACGAAAAAAAGCGGGGGCTCCGCCCCGCAAAAATGTTAAATTCCGGGAATAGTCAAACGGCCTGACCGCCGAGAGCGTTGTCGGGCAGAGTTACACGGCGAATATTGGCGCCAAGCGCCGAAAACTTTTTTTCCACATCCTCATAACCGCGCTCAATATGGAAAATATCCTCGATTTCAGTGGTTCCTCTGGCCACCAGACCGGCGATAATCATCGCCATACCTGCCCGCAGATCGGTAGCCTTGATCGGTGCGGCGGTGAGACGGGAGACCCCCTGAAAAACAGCAACCTTACCATCCACCTGAACCTGGGCTCCCATACGGCGAAGCTCCTCCACATAGCGGAAACGATTGTCCCAGACCGTCTCGGTCAGGATGCTTGTCCCATCCGCCAGAGACAGCAATATGGCGATCTGCGGCTGCATATCGGTGGGAAAGCCAGGATGAGGCATGGTTTTGACATTGCAGTGACGGATCGGTTCGGCGCGGACGACCCGTACCGCGTCGTCGTATTCCTCCACCTCGACCCCCATTTCCATCAGCTTTGCTGTAATGGACTCCAGATGCTTGGGGATAACATTTCGGATCAGGACGTCACCGCCCGTAGCGGCGGCGGCGGCCATAAAGGTGCCCGCCTCAATCTGGTCGGGAATGATGGAGTAAACAGCGCCGGTTAGCTGCTCTACGCCCCGGATTTTGATCACGTCGGTACCTGCGCCGCGTACATCGGCGCCCATGGTGTTGAGAAAGTTGGCCAGGTCGACAATATGGGGTTCCTTTGCGGCGTTTTCGATCACCGTAGCGCCGCGGGCCTTGACGGCTGCCAGCATGATGTTGACCGTTGCCCCCACGGATACCGCGTCCAGATAGATGGAATTGCCCACCAGCCGGTCGGTGGTCACCTCAATCATCCCCTGTTCCATGGGAGAGACGCAGGCGCCCAGAGCGGTGAAGCCCTTGAGATGCTGATCAATGGGACGAACACCGAAATTACAGCCGCCGGGCATGGACACCCGCGCTGTGCCGAAGCGGCCCAGAAGACTGCCGATAAAATAGGAGGACGCCCGCATACGACGGGCCAGGTCGTGGGGTACCATGGTGGAACAGATGGGCCTTGGGTCGATCTCTACCGTGTTTTGGTTGATTCGGCGTATCTGGGCGCCTAACATGGACAGAATGTCCAGAGAGGTGGAAACGTCCGCGATATTGGGCAGGTTTTCAATACGGCAAATATCGCCGGACAGAACCACGGCGGGCAAAATCGCTACCGCCGCGTTTTTAGCGCCGCTGATTCCCACTTCACCGGTCAGGCGGCCGCCGCCGCTCACTATATATCTATCCAAAATTGGCCCACTCCCTAAACTGTTGTCAAAATTCTCTGCAGACTCACAACGAGGCGGCGGAGAGCATACGAATTCTTCCGCCGCGTATATCCTGTGGTTTCGACTGCTGGTCTGCGACAGCAGTACGGCGAAAATACGCGGGTCCGGTCAAGGGAGAGGACGCCCAAAAAGGCGCTGTTTCCGACGCCTTTTGAGCATGTTCCCGCGTTTTTCGTCTTTCTATTGGTTAAGAAGAAAATTCAAAAGTCTCAAACATTACTATTATACCACCGATAGCCGAAAAATCAAACGTTAATTCCTATTCCTTTTGCGATAGTTTTCCGCCGGAGCCTCCTGGTTCGATACATGATCGGTGAAAGAGAAGCAGCAGAGACGGACAGGTATGCCTTTCCTGCTCCAAACGGCTGAAATGGTTCTGATCCGATTAAATACCGAAGGAAACGCCGGTATCCCTGGCCAGCTGAATGGCAGCGGAGTCCTCCGGTACTTTTTTCAGTTTTCCCGCGACGTTTTCCAGCTTCACCGGCACTAACGAGCCGTTCACCATGGCGCACATCACACCGAAGCGCTGTTCACGGATGAAGCCAGCTGCCGCCGCGCCCAGCTGAGTGGCCAGCACCCGGTCAAAGGGACAGGGCGGACCGCCCCGCTGAAAATGACCGGGAACGCATACCCGAACCTCACCGTCGGCATAGGGTTCCAGCTCTTCAGCCAGACGATAGGCCACCGAGGGTTTGCCAGAAGCCTCACGGAAAGCGGCCAGCTCCTTCTTGCCCATTTTAGCCTCTCGACGGGACAGCGCTCCTTCCGCCACAGCGAGAATGGAAAAGGCTTTTCCCTGACGGCGGCGTTTTTCCAGGGCGGCTCCCACCCGGCTGATGTCATAGGGCAGCTCCGGCAGCAGGATCACATCGGCGCCGCCCGCCATGCCTGCATGGAGGGCCAGCCAGCCCACCTTGTGCCCCATCAGCTCAACGATAAACACCCGGCTGTGTGAGGTGGCGGTTGTATGGATGCAGTCGATGACCTGGGCACCGATATCCACGGCGCTCTGAAAGCCAAAGGTCACATCGGTGCCCCAGAGATCGTTGTCAATCGTTTTGGGCAGAGTGACCACCGGAACGCCCTCTTCCCGCAGAAGATTGGCGGTTTTGTGCGTCCCGTTTCCCCCCATAATGACCAGACAGTCCAGACAGAGCCTGGCCACCGTTTTTTTCATGGCCGCCACCTTGTCTACGCTGTTTTCCTCGATGACGCGCATGCGCTTGAAGGGCTGGCGGGAGGTTCCCAGAATGGTGCCGCCCAGCGTGAGGATACCGGAGAAATCCTCTGGCTTCATCAGTCGATAGTCTTCCCCGATCAGGCCCCGGTATCCGTCCCGTATTCCATAAATTTCAATTTCATCGTACGATTCATACAGCGCCTTGGCCACGCCTCGTATGGCGGCGTTCAGCCCCTGACAGTCTCCGCCGCTGGTCAGAATCCCTACTCTCATCATATTTCCTCTCCATCCTTTCCTTTATCCTGTTGTTGCGCATTGGCGCCAACAACTGGCGCCACGGCCTTTTTAAAGACAAACGGACAGTCTCCTCCTCTATTCCGACTCTTCGGGGGGCAGCGGCCGGTTTTGTGGACGCAGGCCGTTTTCCTCCCATTGGGCGTTTTCCGCCCGCTCATAGTTTTCAACTGCTCGCCGGCTCAGCTCCCGCTGGCTGTTGAGGGAGGGCCTTCCACGCCCATCCTGCATATGATAGGAACCATCCGGCAATTGTTCCCGTGCGTTGACGGTATCCTCCAGCAGCAGCTGAACCGCCTCCTCCACCCGTGCGCGGATATGGTCCTCCTCCACCGGAAACAGAAGCTCCACCCGGCGGTCAAGATTGCGGGGCATCCAATCCGCGCTCCCCAGATACAGGCAGGGCTTTCCTCCGTTTTCAAAGCGATAAATACGGCTGTGCTCCAGAAGCTGGCCTACAATGCTGATCACACGGATGGTTTCACTGACTCCCGGAACCCCGGCAATCAGACAGCAGATTCCCCGCACCACCAGCGTTACCGGCACACCGGCACCGGAGGCGGCGTACAGGCGTTCGATGATCCCTGGATCCACCAGCGAGTTTACCTTGGCAAAAATACCGCTGGGCAGCCCCTGACGGGCGTTCTCAATTTCTCTGTCGATCCGGCGATAGAAGAAGTCCCGCATCCCCTCGGGGGCGGCCACCAGACGCTGATACAGAGGGGGACGGGAATAGCCGGTCAGCACATTAAACAGGGAGGAGGCGTCGGCGCCGAAGCTTTCCCGGCAGGTAAACAGTCCCATATCCGTATATTGACGGGCGGTGCTGTCGTTATAGTTTCCAGTTCCCAGATGAAGATAGCGGCGCAGGCCGTCCTCCTCTTTTCTCACCACCAGCAGAATTTTGCAGTGGGTTTTCAGCCCGGCGAGGCCGTAAATAACATGGCATCCTGCCTCTTCCAGCTTGAGGGCCCAGTGAATGTTGTTTTCTTCATCGAAACGGGCCTTCAGCTCCACCAGTACAGTGACCTGCTTGCCATTCTCCGCTGCCCGGATCAGGGCAGCAACAATGGGGGAGTGACCGCTGACCCGATACAGCGTCTGTTTAATAGCCAGCACAGCGGGGTCCTCTGCCGCCGCCCGAACGAAGTCTGCCACACAGTCAAAGCTTTCATAAGGATGGTGGACAAAGCGGTCCCGAAGTCGGATGGACTCAAACATATTGTCAGAGCCGACAAAATCAGCGGCCGGCACGGGCGTGACAGGCGGCAGGCGCAGGCGGTCATCCAGCGAGCTCAGCTTCAGACAGAAGGTCAGATCAAGCGGTCCCGACACCTCATAGATATCCTTTTCACGCACATCCAGCATCTCAATCAAAAAATCCCGAAGCTCCGAATCACATCGGCGGGACATCTCCAGCCGCACCGGTCTGCCGCGCCGGCGTTTTTTGATGGACTCCTGTATCTCCAGAAGCAGATCCTCCGCTTCCTCATCAATCGCCAGATCTCCGTTTCGTGTCACACGGAAGGCGGCCGACGCCGCGATATCGTGCTGTTCAAACAGCGCATCCAGATGCAGAAGAAGGATGTTTTCCTGCATGATGAAGGCGCGTCCGGACAGGGAGGGGAGCTCCACCAGACGGGGCAGAATCGCCGGGACCTGCACCACCGCAAAGGCAGTATCCTTCCCCTGGCGCAGGCGAAGGGCCAGATTCAGGCTCTTATTCAGCAGCAGGGGAAAGGGGCGGCTTCGATCTACGGCCAAAGGCGTTAAAACCGGGAAGAGCACACTGCGGAAATAGTCCTCCACATAGTCCCGCTGCTCCGGATTCAACTCGTCGGGCCGCAGCAGAAAAATGCCGTTCTGACGCAGAAGGGGAATCAGGGAACGGGACAGACAGCTGTACTGGCGATCAACAAACGCATGTATTTTTTGAGTGAGAAGCTCCAGCTGAGCGGATGGGGTCAGCCCGGCGCAGTCCCGTCCCTTGTACCCCGACCGCACCTGCTCCCGTACCCCCGCGACCCGTACCATAAAGAATTCATCCAGATTAGAGGCGGTGATTCCTAAAAATTTGAACCGCTCCAGAACAGGATTTTCCTTTTCATAGGCCTCCTCCAGCACCCGAAGGTTGAAGTCAAGCCAACTGAGTTCCCGATTGATATAGGGGAACGCCTCCATCTTTTTCATTTGGTCTCCGTCCTCGTATCTCTCATTTTTCTATGTGTTCGTCCTTCGCAGAAGCGCCGCCGGGACCTGGCCTGACCAGTGGGAGAACGATGACAGGCGGTTCCCCACTTATTTCTCTGATTTCAGCAGACGGCTTTTCTCCACAAATACCGGCCGGACGCCGTAAACCTCTTCCACAAAGGGGGCACACTCATCCACTGCCCATCGTTCCAGCAGCAGGTCTTCGTGCCCGCGCGCGGTGATCAACAGTCGCTCCTCCTCCAGCTTCAGCTTCAGCTCCAGAATCTTGCCCCGCCGGGATTCGTCCAGCGCGTCTGCCAGCCGGAGAAGGGCAGAGAGCTTGTTGGTCAGCAGTCCCTGCTTGGCGGTCAGGCTGGCAGTGGCGGCGCCGGGATAAACAATTTCTGCGGTCAGGAGGGCTTCCTCCTCATTCAATCCGTAAAAGCTGGATTGTTTGATCAAATCATAGGTTGCCAGCGCCGCGCTGCGGGCGTTCACATGGTTCCCCAGCTCATGCAGCAGCGCCGCACATTCCAGCAGCAGCCGGCGGCGGCCAGAGATGCCGTGAAGCCGTTTGGTGCGGTCGAAGAGCTGAACGGCATACGTGCGAACCCGCTCCGCATGGCTGGCGTCCGCCCTGTTGACCGCTGCCAGCTCCCGCGCACAGGCCATGGCTCCCGCCGCCCTTTCTGCCTCAAAACGTTCCTTTTGCTCGGGCGCCAGCATCAGACTGGCAGCGATATCCAGAATATCGAGAACCGGCGCAATAATTTCATCCGCCTCAGTAAACTCCATCATTTTCAGATACAGAGCCAGCATGGGCAACAGCTGTCCCTCCGTTTCCTCCGGCAGGGTCAGCCGTCGGAGACGAGCCTGCCGATACAGCTCGGACAGACGGTCTCTTCCCAGCAGATAGGCGCCGTTTTTTTCCTTTGCGCCGCACAGCTCGGCGATGGTACTGAGCTCACGTCCGGTCAGAATCAGGCGGTGATATTTCTGTTCTCCCGGCCGCAGAGGAATCCGCTGAAAATAGGCATCCACATATTCCTCCAGCACCTGATCGTACCGCGAAGTCTGGTCCTCCAGCCGGCCCAGCATATCGCCCAGCTTGAGGAAACCGAGTTCCAGATGACAGTCGCGGATCACTGTACCGTTTTTGCAAACCGCGGCGCCTACGCTGCCAGTGCCGATATAAGACAACAGCGCGCTGTCTGCCGTCAGCGGCGTACCCAGCAGAGCAGAATAGATCAGAGCGCTTTCCTCCCCGTTTTCCAGCACCTCTACCACCAGACCATTGCGGATATGCAGCTGATCCACCACATAGGCACGGTTTGACGCTTCACGCAGAGCGGTGGTAGCAAACGCCCGATATTCTGTAACGCCGTATTCCTTCATCACCTGAAGATAGCCCTTGACCGCACTGGAAAGCTCCCGAAGGCTGCCAGCACTGATCCGCCCCTCGGTAAATACCTCATGTCCCAGTCTCAGAGGATATTCCAGCAGATCGAAGCGGGATATTTTGTTTGGAGTCTTCTGATAAATGCCCATACGCAGGGCGCTGGAACCGATTTCCATCACAGCGACCGCATCGGCAGTCTGCCGGGTCCGCTTGTTTCCTGATTTTATCTCCATATCTGCCATTCTTTCTCCGATTTCTCCCTTTGGCGGCTGTGCTCCATCACCTGGCGGCGTCCGTCCTGCTTTCTTCCGGCTCACCCTGTCTTATTCTGGTGTCATAATGAGCGAATCGACACTTTCCGTTTTGGTGATACTTTCAGCCTGATGGCCGAGAGTGGGAACTCTCAGCAAAACTGTCACAGGAATTAATTAAGGATAGTATAATTCGTATTCCCCTTTCCGTAAAGAAAATGACAGAAATTTTAACCGTTTTGTAACCACTTGTCATCTTTTTTTCGGAGGGAAAACGGTATTGGCTGTCCTTCAGGCGCTTGACAGATTTTCCCCTGAAATTTTTTATTTTAAAACAGCTGTTTTCAGCGGCCGTTTTGTCGCAGGCTTTATTCTCCTGGATTACGGTGTGGAATGAATCTAGAGACCTTCAGGTCAGCAGAGAAGCTGTGAAAATTATCCTCAAAATAAAGATTGATTAAGTATTCATGTTTTAGGGAAAAATCGCAGGGAACACAGAAGCGAACGGGAATTGTACGATGTGACGCTGTCCTTTTACAGCGACCTGGCAGAAGCGTCAAACATCGGTGAAGTGGGCTACTGTAGTCCGGGCACAGGGGAACTGCTGATTTATGGTCAGGGGTA
>JAAWCO010000077.1 GCA_022793315.1 Clostridiales bacterium
CAGACAGACAGACAGACAGACAGACAGACAGACAGACAGACAGACAGACAGACAGACAGACAGACAGACAGACAGACAGACAGACAGAGCTAAATAATTGCCGTTTTGTGAAAACGGTGCTCATGTTGTCTGTGGTGATTTGTCACAGCGTTTTGTTCTGGGGCGGGGGCTGGTTTACAGCAGATCCAGCTGAAAAGTCAGTCCTTCTCTCCGGTATAGCCGCCTGGCTGAACTCCTTCCATATATTTGGCTTCACTCTGGTATCCGGCTATCTTTTTTACTATATTAAATATGAGCGCGGTCAATATGAACGTTTTCTGCCGTTTGTTGTCAATAAGGCAAAGCGTTTGATCGTTCCGTATATATTTGTATCTGTCATATGGGCAGCGCCCTTCCAATACGCTTTTTTTCGGTATGACGCTATTACCCTGATCAAAAATTTTGGATTGGGTATCGGCCCTAATCAGCTTTGGTTCCTTCTGATGCTGTTCGGCGTATTTCTGGTATTCTGGCTTCTCTCAAATTTTATGAAAAAGCACAGTTTTATTGGGATGCTGACAGTCATCGGCTTATATGGTATAAGCATTGTCGGCAGAAGGCTGGTTCCTAACGTATTCCGGATATGGGAAATCTGTTCCTTCATGCCGCTGTTCTGGCTCGGATTCAAGTTCAGGCAATACGGAACCGATTGGGGGAAAAAGGTGCCCGCTATTTTGTGGGTAGCGGGAGACATGGCCCTGTTCGCGGTATTTTCCTTCAGCAACGCGCAGGAAGGCTGGTTTTTTGACGTCGTATCGTCCGCGAGTCGATTTGCTTTATATATCGTCGGCGCCGCCATGTCTTTTTTCGTCCTGCAAAAAATGGCTGTCCGCATCAAATGGGATCATCCGTATTTTCGCTTTTTCAGCAAGAGCAGTATGATCATCTACCTATTTCACCAGCAGATCATCTATTTCTTTATTTATTGGCTGAACGGAGCGGTGAATCCTTATCTGAATGCTGGAATCAATTTTACAGGTTCCATGATACTATCGTCTGTTATCGCTACGATTCTTCTTCGCTTTAAAGTCACCCGATTTTTGGTGGGGGAAAAGCCATAAGAGAGGGAACCTCCCCTGTGAGCCCTTCCCTCCTGTGATCTGAAAACCGGCACCCAGGTCCCCGAAAAGCTGACAGTGGGAAAGATGGTCTCCCCCCTGCACCCGGCTCGGCCAGCAGTGAATAGCTGCTTTTTGACAAAAACGGCTTGAACCTTTTAAGGGTTCAAGCCGTTTTCCCAATCAACTTTCTGTCAGCTGGCTCCCGTAGAGGACTGCTTTACTGCATTTCCAGACGAATATTTCCCATACTGACGCTTCCGGAAAGGCGGGGACCACCACTGTTCAATTTTCCTTTTAAAGACCCGTCGCGGAATTCCCCGGAAAAGCGGGAGCCGAAGGTATGCTCCACTCCGCCCAGGGAGGCGGACAGCTCAACATCCGCCCCGGTATCGGCGGGCAGTCGTAGAACCGCGTTGCCCAATGCGACATCACAGACAATATCGCCGCCCATTCGGTCAAAAAAGAGTTCTGCTGCGCCGGTGCTCACCTCCACCGAAGCCCCGCCGGTCAGTCCGCCGAGCTCCGCTGCACCGATGCCCACTGTCAGCTCCAGCTGTTCAGCGTCCAGCCGGTCCGCCTGGATATGCCCTGCCGCCACATTCAGCTCCGCCTGACCGGCCTTTATCGCCTCCATCTGGCATTGGCCTGCATCCACCTTCAGCTGCAGGGTGCGGAAATTCTGCCGGCCGGACAGGAACAGGGAACCGGCGCCCACCTCCGCCTCCAGAGCGCCGCTGTATTCCTGCGGCAAGTCCAGCACCACCCGCACCACACGAGTATACCGGAAAAACTGAATACCGACACGATTTTTGTGCGTCCGGATGGTCAGGGTTCCCTCTGATGAAGAAACCGTCACCGGTGGAGCGGCTTCATCCACCGGCCAATTGGCGGAATAACTCAGGCCCACATCGGAGCGCTCTGAGCGCTGTACAATCACCTCAGCCGCACCAGCATCCAGAAAAATGGCGTCCAGTCCTGTTGCCTCTATTGTCTGTTCTTTGCCTTGATATTTCATTTCCCCATTCCCCCAAAACAGCGTCTCCAGCGAGTCCAGACCGATAACCGCCAGAACGATTCCCGTCGCCAGCGCGAGACAAAAAACTGCCGCGGCAACGATGGCAATGATTTTCATGGCTTTCACTGCAAATTTCCCCTTTCGTTCAGGAGGGCCAACGACCCTCGCGGCAGATGCGCTCGCAGAAACGGATATACCGGGTCAGTCCGCGGGTTCCTATCCGGAACAGCGCCGCCACCGCCACACCCAGCAGTACGCTGAGCGCCGCCACCGCCACACCGACACAGACCACGGTACCGCCGGCGGCAGCCGACAGGGCGAAGGCCGGTACCGACGCCACAAGCAGGGCAACGGCGGCCATCAGAAGGCCGACCCCCCCCATGGCAATGCCGAAAATCCCCATCAATATCCCAAAGAACAACGGCACGCCAATAAAAACATTGAATAGCACGACCAGCACAACCGCCAGCGTCTGTGCGCTGCCCGATGAAGAAGCCGGCGGATACGGCGGAGTATACGCAGGGCCCCCCTGTGGGTAGGTTCTTTGAGGAGGGACCGTCTGCGATGGAACGCCGGCTCCGGAAGCAGGGGCGCCTGTCTCCGCCGCTTTCCTCTCTTCTGCCGTCGTCGAGGACTGCTCCCTTCCTTCCAGATAGGAACGAGCCAGGACCGTCGGGTCTCCCAGCCCTGCCGCAATCTCCTCATCGACCTTTCCCTGCTCTTCCCCCGCGCGGAAATGCTCCATATAATCGCTGAGAATGTCAATACGCTCGTTGGCCGGCAGCGGGGCCAGCGCCCGCTCCATCGCCAGCAGAAATTCATCCTTCGTCATGGTAACACCCTTCCCTTCGCCAAAACCGTGTCCTTCATTCCGCTTCTCCCTCATCTCCGGCCGTGAGGAGCTGGTTAACCTGCCGCTGAAAGCGGGACCATTCCTGCCGCAGCAGCAGGGCGAATTCCCGTCCGTGATTGGTCAGCGTGTAGTATTTGCGGGGCGGCCCGCCGCTGGATTCCTCCAGATAGGAGGAAACATATCCTTCCACCTTCATCCGCCGGAGGATCGGATAAATCGTCCCGTCCGATACCTCCAGCTCGCGTGAAAAGGTCTGTGCGATCTCATAGCCATAACAATCGCCCCTTTCCAGCAGAGACAGGACACACATTTCCAGGACACCCTTCTTGAACTGAATATTCAAGCTTCCGGCCTCCTTCTATTTTTTCACCGCCACTACTAAACAATGTTCAATAGTAAGTATAGCCCGACACCGGCTATCTGTCAACCGTCTTTTCTTTTACCTGAACCGATATCCGCCAGGATCTCCTGATAATTGGCGGATACCTGCCGTCCATCTGCTCTGACAGCATTGCCGCCGGGATTGGCCGCATCGCATTGGGCCAGCTGTCACCGCCGGGAGTCCGAAGCGGCTTTGCTCTGTGATAAAGGAGTCCCCGTCCCTTGACACCGCTGCCGGTCAGGGGCTATACTTAATCGTAATCCCTGGCGGGACCGGCCGTCGCCCGGAGGAATCCCCGGCGAGGTGAAAGGATGATAAAATATGGACATAACCTATAAAGCAATGCGGGGCACCCAGGATGTGCTGCCCGCAGAAAGCGGCAGATGGCAGTATGTGGAGCAGACTGCTCTGTCCATCGCACAGGATTTCGGCTATCGGGAGCAGCGTACCCCCGTGTTTGAGCAGACCGAGCTGTTCCAGCGCTCGGTGGGCGAGACCACCGACGTGGTGCAGAAAGAGATGTATACCTTCCTTGATAAGGGGGAACGCTCGGTGACGCTGAGGCCGGAGGGCACGGCGGGCGCAGCCCGCGCGGCGCTGGAGCATGGGCTTCTGAACGGCGTCCTTCCCGTAAAGGTTTCTTATGTCACCTCCTGCTATCGTTATGAAAAGCCGCAGGCGGGCCGTTTGCGTGAGTTCCATCAGTTTGGAGTGGAATGCTTCGGGGCCGCCGCTCCTCAGGCCGATGCGGAGATTATCACGCTGGCCAAAGCCATTCTCGATTCTCTGGGTGTGACGGGGGTGAGCCTGCGGATCAATTCCATCGGCTGCCCCGACTGCCGTGCCCGCTATCATGAGGCGCTGCGAGCATATTTTTCCGCCCGGCGGGATGAGCTGTGCGAAACCTGCCTCGGCCGTCTGGACCGCAATCCCATGCGTATCCTCGACTGCAAGTCGCCGGTATGCGCCGCCATTGCGGCAGACGCTCCGGTGATGCTCGACTATCTCTGTGAGGATTGCGCCGCTCATTTTGAGGAGGTTCAGGGCTGCCTGACCGATGCCGGACTGGATTTTACGGTGGATCCCCAAATTGTCCGGGGCCTCGACTATTACACCCGCACCGTGTTTGAATTCATCTCTGATGCGCTGGGGGCACAGTCCACCGTGTGCGGCGGCGGACGGTACGACGGCCTGATTGAGGAGCTGGGAGGTCCCCATG
>JAAWCO010000004.1 GCA_022793315.1 Clostridiales bacterium
CATTGGAGGTCATCACCACCACCGTATTTTCAAAGTTGACCGTCCGGCCATGCGCGTCGGTGACACGGCCCTCATCCAGAATTTGCAGCAGAATATTGAGCACATCGGGATGGGCCTTTTCGATCTCATCAAACAGCAGCACAGAATAGGGCTTGCGCCGTACCTTTTCGGTCAACTGTCCCGCCTCATCATAGCCGACATAGCCAGGGGGCGACCCAATCATTCGAGAAACCGCATGTTTTTCCATGAATTCGGACATATCCAGCCGGATCAGCGTTTCAGGGGTATCAAATAGCTCAGCTGCCAGCACCTTGACCAGCTCGGTCTTGCCCACGCCGGTGGGACCTACAAAAATGAAGGAAGCCGGACGGCGGCGGGGACTGATCTGCACCCTGCTGCGGCGGATAGCCGCCGAAACCAGCGAAACTGCCTCAGCCTGTCCCACCAGCTTTTCTCTCAGCCGATCCTCCAGCCTGGACAGACGGGAAAGCTCATTTTCCCGCACCTTAGCGGCGGGAATACCGGTCCACAGCTCAATCACCCCGGCAAGATCCTCATCAGTGACCGGCGCTTCGGTGGCCGCCTGCTTCAGAGTCTCGGCCTCCTCCTCAATTTTCAGCAGGTCTGCTCTGGTGGTGGCCAGCTTTTCATAATCGACAGCTTCCTCCGACATTTGGTTCTCCTCCTGCTCCCGCAGAACCGCTGCCTGCTTTTTCAGATCAGCGTAACGGTCGGCCTCCCGGTTACGCAGTGAGGCAGCTGTACAGGCCTCATCCAGCAGATCAATCGCCTTATCCGGCAAAAATCGGTCGGTAATGTAACGCTCGGACAGTGACACCGTCCTCTGCAACAATGCGTCGGAGATTCGTACGCCGTGATACAGCTCATAATAGCCCTTCACTCCACGAAGCATCTCCACTGTATCAACAATCGACGGCTCCTCCACTGTCACCGGCTGAAAGCGGCGCTCCAGTGCTGCGTCCTTTTCAATATGCTTGCGGTATTCATTGAAGGTGGTGGCGCCGATCACCTGAATTTCACCCCGGGACAGAGCAGGCTTCAAAATATTGGCGGCGGACATACTGCCCTCTGCGTCGCCGGTCCCCACCAGATTGTGCACCTCGTCGATGAAGAGGATGATATTGCCCTCCTCCTTCACCTCATCCACCAGCGCCTTGATACGGCTCTCAAACTGGCCGCGGAACTGCGTACCTGCCACCAGAGCCGTCAGATCCAGCAGATGAATCTCCTTCTCCCGCAGGCGGGGCGGAACGTTTCCAGCGGCAATTCGCAGCGCCAGCCCCTCTGCAATCGCGGTTTTACCTACGCCCGGCTCGCCAATCAGGCAGGGGTTGTTTTTGGTGCGGCGGGACAAAATTTGAACCACCCGGTAAATTTCCCGCTCCCTGCCAACAATATGGTCAATTTCCCCCTCCCGTGCCCGGCGGGTCAGATCGGTGCAATATTGAGCCAGCGCTTTGCGCTTTTTTTCCTTCTTTTTCTGTTCCCTGCCGGCAGCTTTCTCACCGGTGGACGAAGAGGAGCTCTCTCCCTGGGTGGGCGGCGTCCCGCCAAACAGATTTTGCAGAAAAGGGAAAGTCGCCGCGCCGCCGGGCATAAAGCCGCTGCCGTCTTCATCGTCCCCCGGCGCCAGCTTCATCAGTTCCCCCAGCTGCTCATCCATCTGCTCCATATCCTCATCTGTGATGCCGAACCTGTCCATCAGATCGCTCACCGGTTTGATTCCCAGCTCTTTAGCGCAGACGAGACAGAGCCCGTCGTTAATCGCCTTTTCTCCCTCCATACGGGAAACAAACACCACCGCCTGCCGTTTTTTACACCGTGAACACATCATAATATGCCATACCCAGCCTTTCTGTCGCATTTGAGGGAAAGCCCCACAGCCGGTTGAATTTCCCGCGCTGTGAGGCCGCTATTTCTCTTCATCTCTGCCGTCCTCTTCATTTCGGGAGGGCAAGGCCCTGTGAATGCGGAAAAACACTTTCATATAGTTGAAAAACGCAAACAGCATAAACGCTGCCACCAGTACAATCAGGGAAATAAACAGCCAGGGAGGCATCCGATCCGGCAGCAGCACAATCAATGCCATAGCGCCATAAAAGACAAAGGTTGACACCTTGCCATACCATTTTGCTCCGCGAATCTGCTCCCCGCGCTGAAGCAGGAAAAGACCACCAATCGCCTGCGTCAGCTCCTTGACAACACAGATAACCAGCAGCGAAATAACAGGAGGATATTTAATAGCCAGGCAGAGGACCACCACCACCTGAGTCAGTTTGTCTGCCAAGGGGTCAAGCAGCTTGCCCATATCGCTGATCTGATGAAATTTTCGTGCGATCATCCCATCGAACAAATCGGTCAGTCCTGACAGAATCAATACGCCGAAAGACCCATACAACAGCATCGGGTCCCGGTCACCCATAAAAAACAGAGCCACAAACACCGGCAGCAAAATCAACCGGAGAATCGACAGAAGATTGGGAATGGTCCATTCCCACTTGATATTAAAAATCGTCATGAAAGCGTTTCCTCTTCTCCTCAAGCATTGGACGGTGGACTCCTATTTCTCCGGTTGTAAAACAGCGGAAAACAAGGAGTCGAAGGAGGGCGCGCACCCGGCAACCGCTCTGACAATCAGGGTGTGTTTCACATCATCCTGAGTAATCAGGGCGTCGCTGCCTGCCGGAGCTGCACTCCACTGGAGAAGCACCGCCAGAATAAACACCAGCACAGCACCCTCTACTGCGCCGACGGCGGCTCCCAGCAATCCATTCAGCTGGCGAAGCACCGGCAGACGGAACACCCGGTTAATCAAAAGGATCACCACGCTGAACAGAACCATCAACAGAATAAACAGCACCACAAAACAAACATATGTCAGCAGCGCCACCGCCGCCGGACGAATCGCACGTGCTACTATCACAGAGGCCAGCGTATGGGGAGAACTGCCCAACGCATCCCGCACGGAATCGAGTATCTCCTGTGGGGAACCGGCCCCGAAACTTTCCATTGCCTGCGTGACAAAGCCGGGCAGGCTGTCCAGAACCGACTCCATACCGGAAACGACCGACTCTGTATCGGCTGCCGGCACATGCTCCGCTACGGTATCGGTCAGGCGGTCGGCAATAAAAGTATCAAACAGTCCACTGGCGGCCACAGAACCAAGGCTCGCTGCCAGCACAAGAGAAAAAATACAGGCGGCCAGACCGAGTACAGAGCGGATCAGTCCCCGTTTCCAGCCAACCAGAAGCGCAATAATAAAAACTAGTATGACCCCGCCGTCGAGAAGATATGCCATGGAACGCCCTCCTTCTCCTGAATACTGCTCAAACGAGCACATTGGCCCAGGCGTTGCCCCGCCCTTTTCTATTCATGCACTTCAAGGCGGAATTTTGTGTCGCATTTCCGGAATTTCCCAACAGGTTCCTGTGACAGAAAATCAGTCCCTTTTCGCAGAGCAAAAAAGGAAGGACGCCGCCGCACAAAGAAAAGCGAACAAAGCGATTGAACCGCGCCCATTTTACCACAAATCGGGGGAAAGCACAACCATTATTCCCCATTGATCCCCCGCTTACAACAGCAGACAGAAGGGATTGATCACCTGAACAAAGCGGCAAAGGTCGGTTCTTTCAATCAGACTGGGAGAAAACAGCAAAGACTCCGCCGGCGACCGGGGCAAAAAAAGAGCCAGAGCGGTCAAAAATGCCAACAGCACCGTCAGGCCGGTCAGCGCCCCCAAAAATGCCGAAGCCAGCCGTTTGAAGGCAGTGGGATGGGCGGGCGGCGGAAGATTCTGCTCCACTATCCGGTGGAGCAGAAGGCGAACCAGTACCAGAAGCACAATAAACAGCACCGCCATGGACACGGAGCGAGAGAATGCTCCGCTGAACCCGGCGGTAATAGCAGCCAGCACCGCCAGCGGTCCTTCTGGTGCAGCAGCCTCCACCTCAGCACGCGACACGCCATATTGCCCGCACAGGCGCTCAAAAGAAACCGACCACTCCCACGTCATATCTTCAAGAGGCAGCTCTGCCGCCGTTTCGCGGCCGCTGCTTTTATGGGGAGCCGACACCATATCCGCCAGCTCATTGGCGGCCATCTTTTCCGCTGCCGGTGTCACCAGATGATCAGCCAGCAGCTCCCCCGACGGCTGACTGAGGAAAAAAGAACCCGCCAGCGCCAGCAAAACAGACAGCAGCGTCAGAGCGGAGGATAGTACCGACCGATTCAAGCGGGACAGCGCGACCCCGGCAACCAGAACCAGCGCCAGAATATCAAGCACCAGACTCATAAAATCCTCCTCTGTTTTTATTCATTGTCTTACCATCCGACAGGGAAAGTCAACCATATCGGACGGCTGACGGAAAAAGCGACGGTGCGTTTCACTCAGTATGTTTACCGGGAAAAAGCCGGGCGACCATAAAACAGAAAACAAAGAACCGCCATTCAATAGAGAGTCAGAGCGGACAAACCGAGAACCACTGCTTTTTTCCCCAGGGGGGCCACCTTTAATCCATCACGCGGAATCTCCACCGCTGTGTCCGTTCCCTTAATGTCATATCGATGAAGCCGGTCGGAGGTGAGCAGCAGCAAACCGTCCTCCGCAGGAGCTATCGCGCGAAAATCGTCGGAAAAGTTCTGACGAAACAGCACATCTCCAGCAGGGCTGACAGCCATCAGTTCTCCGCCGCTGGTACTGCCATGACGGCGATAGACTACTCCGGCACCATCACGGCCAATGGCATAGCCTAAAATCTGACTGTCGGTAAAGGTCTGCTTTTGGTCAAGAGCACCGCCCGGTTTCACCACCCACAGCGAGGTATCGCCCACCGCCAGCAGGGTGCCCCCTGGAAAATAAGCTATATCCATCAGCAGCAAATCTTCGCTTTCGTATTGTGCGACCAGGTCGGTTTTTTTGATATGATAAACGGTCAGAATGGATTTTAACGCGCCTTCCTGTGCAGAGATCCTTGCCACGGCAAAGGTTTTGCCATCCGGCGCCAGCGCTGTGGCGATCACCAGATCAGAAAAGCGGCGCCGGTACAATCTCTCGCCCTTTCGATTATACACCACAACCTCTGATAAATAGCCCTGAGAGGATTTGGTCGATACCGCGATGCTGCCGTTGCTTCCCACCGAAGCGGAAATAATGCGCCCCTCTGTCTCCAGCTCCAGTACCGTGCCACGGCGCGTCTCCAGCCGAAGCCGGACGCCGTCCTGCTCCGCAATCAGAATATAATCCCCGTTTACTCTGGTAAGCGGATTGGTAAAACCATGGCTTCGGCTGACCAGCTGTCCGCCGTTGTCATTATAAATCGTCAGAGCGGTATCGGTGGTCACGACCAGCCTGTCCCCCATCCCCTGCATGCTGACAACCGTACTGCCGGTGATATCCACCGGATAGCCGCCGCCCTTTTTCCCGCCCAGCTGCTCGTCCGCCCAGTCCAGCAGCGCCTCAGGGGCCAGCGTGTCCCAGCTTCGGTAAATCAAGAAAGCGCCGCCCAGCAGGACCAGCAGAAGGAGCAGACGGACCGCCACCCGTCTGGCCGTTCGTTTTTTCCGCCGCCGCTTTTGGGGAATTTCGTCCGGCGACCCGGTCTCCACCAGATGAAGGGAGTGCCGCCTGACACGGATATCCCGCTGCTTTGCCATTGCCGGACCTCCCTTCTTGACAACTGGTTCTCTTTCAGAATACCAGCTATTTTCGCAAAAATCAGCAAAAATTTCTTAATTTTTTCAAAACGCATGTTCATCTCATCTGGCTGGAAGCCTATTTCCCGCTTCCACCCCAGGCGTCCGACGGATACACCACCCGCTGCAAGTACAGTCCCTTTGCCGGCGCAGTGGCTCCCATGGCGGCCCGTTCACCGCTCTCCAGCCCGACGGAGATCGCCTCCCAGGGCAGCCGGCCCACCGCCATATCCAGCAATGTTCCTGTCATAATCCGCACCATATTATAAAGGAAGCCGTCGGCCTGCACGGCAAATTCCACTCGCCGGCCGCCGCCGCTGTCTGTATCCCCCGCTGTCACCGAAACGTGGGACACGGTCCGTACGGTATCCTCGTTCTTTCCCCGACGGGCAGAATCGGCGGACCGGCAGGAGGCAAAATCGTGAGAGCCAAGAAAATCCTGCGCCGCCCGATTCATCTGCGCCACATCGAGAGAGCCGCGAAGATGCAGGGCTCTTCCCTCCCAGAAAGGATGACGGTCTGGGGCGTTCCAGATACGGTAAATATAGCGCTTGCCCATTGCCGAATAACGGGGATGAAAGGTATCCGGCACCTCCCGGCAGTCATAAACCGCAATATCCCGCGGCAGCCATGCATTAAGGGCGGCAGTCATGCGGCGGCCCCGCAGGGGGCATTCCGTGCGAAAGGCGCAGCAATACATCTCCGCATGAACACCGGTGTCAGTGCGGCTGCAGCCGGTCAGTCCGGAACGAATCCCGGTCACCCGTTCAATGGCATCCTGTACCACCGGCTGAACGGCCAACGCGTTGCTCTGAACCTGCCAGCCATGATAATTTGTCCCATCGTACCGCAGCGTCAGCAGCAGCTGGACCATAGGAAATCCTCCCATCGTTACAATTGGCTTCCTGCTGTATTTCCCCTTTTTTGCGGGTCTTCCGGTGCGCTGCCGCTCACAGCACCGCAGGGATCAAAAAATTCAGCGCTACCACGCCGGCGATCAGCAGGATCATGGACAGCAGACACCATCCATCCAGCTGCGTCATGTGCAGCTGCTTCATGCGGGTACGGCCGTCCCCGCCATGATAGCAACGACATTCCATCGCTGTGGCCAGCTCATAGGCCCGGCGAAAGGAGGAGACAAACAGGGGAATCAGCACCGGAATCAGCGCTCTGATCCGCTGCAGCAGGCCGCCGCTCTCCATATCCGCGCCGCGCGCTTTCTGTGCCGACATGATCTTATCCGTTTCTTCAATCAGCGTCGGGATAAAGCGGAGAGCAATGGTCATCATCATGGAGAGCTCGTGAACGTTGATGTGTAGTGCCTTCAGGGGACGGAGAAGTCGTTCCAGCGCATCGGTCAGCGTGGTGGGCGATGTGGTATAGGTCAGCAGCGAGCTGCCTGCGATCAGGCACAGGATGCGAACAGCAATAAAGGCTGCCGTAATCAGTCCCCCGCTGGTGATACGAAGAAAGCCCCAGTGAAACAGCTCAACCCCTTTACTGGAATAAAAAATATTCAGAGCAGAGGTGATCATAATCAACGGTAAAATCGGCCGAATACTTTTCCACACCAAACGCAGCGGAAGGCGGGAACAACAGACGCTGAAAATCAGATAAGCCGTCGCCAGCGCCAATCCCAACCAGTTTTTTGGGAAAAAAACCGCAATAATATAAACAAAGGTCAGTATTAATTTGACGCGGGGATCCATCCGATGAAGCACTGAATTTCCGGGGAAATACTGGCCGATGGTAATGTCAGCGAGCATGAGACGCTCCCCCTTTCGTCAGCAGGGGAAGCAGACGATCCCGCGCCTGCTCCACTGTATAAATACCCGCGCCCAGATCCATTCCCTTCTGCTTCAGCAGAAGGGCGACACGGGTCACAGCCGGAATAGCCAGACCCAGGCCGGTCAACTCCTCTGCACGGGAAAATACCTCACCGGTTTCATCATACATGGCCACCGTTCCACTGCTCATCACCAGTACCTTTTTAGCAGTGCGGGCAATATCCTCCATGCTGTGGGAAACCAGAAGAACCGTCGCCCCGGTTTCCCGCTGATACGCGCCGATCTGATCCAGAATCATATCGCGCCCTTTGGGGTCCAGGCCGGCCGTCGGTTCATCCAGAATCAGAATCCGGGGCTCCATTGCCATCACCCCCGCGATCGCCACCCGGCGTTTTTCCCCGCCGGACAGCTCAAAAGGCGACTTGTCCAGGAGCTCCTCTCTCAGGCCGACGAAGCGGGCGGCGCGAATGACCCGTGCGGTGATTTCCTCCTGTGCCAGCCCCATGTTTTTGGGACCGAAGGCAATATCCTTTTCCACCGTTTCCTCAAAGAGCTGGTGCTCAGGGTACTGGAACACCAGCCCCACCTGGAACCGAATATCCCGAATTTTTTTGGGTTCCGCCCAAATATCCCTTCCGGCCAGCGTCACGGTACCGGAGGAGGGCTTCAGCAGACCGTTGAGATGCTGGACAAGGGTGGATTTTCCTGATCCGGTGTGACCGATCACCCCAATAAAGTCCCCCTCCTCGACGGTCAGAGAGACATCCTTCATCGCCGTCTTTTCATAGGGGGTTCCCGGCGAATAGATATAGGTCAGATTGTTGACTTCCAGCAGGGGCATGGCACCCATCCTTTTCGTACAGTCTTTGTACAGCCGCTAATCATGCGCTCAGCACAACGGCTTTTGCGGGGACAGCAGGGTATACAGCGCCTCGGCACATTCCTCAGCGGTCAGAATATCAGGCGGCAGAGATACGCCTGTCCGGCGCAGTTCATAGCACAGCTCTGTAGGCTGCGGTACATCCAGCTCCACCCGCCGCAGCTCCTCCACCTGTGCAAACACCTCGCGGGGGGTACCGTCCATCAGAACCTCACCGTCATCCATGACCACCACGCGCCCGGCGCCAGCTGCCTCATCCATATAATGGGTGATCAAAACAACGGTCATCCCCTGTTCCCGGTTGAGACGGTGGACGGTGTCCAGCACCTCTTTCCGTCCCCGCGGGTCCAGCATGGCAGTGGGTTCATCCAGAACAAGGCAGGCAGGCTCCATAGCCAGAATTCCCGCAATGGCCACCCGCTGCTTCTGTCCGCCAGAGAGCTTGTCAGGGGAATGCAGTCGATAGTCGTACATCCCCACCGTCTTCAGCGCCTCATCCACCCGGCGGCGAATTTCGTCAGGCGGAAGTCCCAGATTCTCCGGGCCAAAGGCCACATCCTCCTCCACCACAGTGGAGACCAGCTGATTGTCCGGGTTTTGCAGTACCATCCCCACCATCCGGCGAATGTCCAGCTTTTTCTGATCATCGGCGGTGTCGGCTCCCTCTACCAGAATTCTTCCACCGCTGGGCAGAAGCATGGCGTTGAAATGCCGGGCCAGAGTGGATTTTCCCGAACCGTTATGTCCCAGCAGGGCGACAAATTCCCCCCGGCGGATGGTCAGGTCAATTCCCCTGAGCACTGTGACAGGTGCTTCCCCGTCGCCCTCATAATGGAAGGTTACCCCATCTACTGTGATAAACTCCATCTATCCAATCCTTTCCGACGGCCGGGGCCGTCCTGCATCCTTTGCCTCCCACAGTGCGGTCGCTCCACAGGGGAGCACCTCTCCGCTCTCCTTCACCGGCAGTCCGATTTCATCGGCGGACACCACACCGCCCCGCTCCTTTGGCAGCAGCACGGAAAGCATATATTTCATCACCGATGGCGAAAGACCAGTCGTGTAGGAATTGACCAGAAAAAACAGCGGCCGTCTCGACAGCAGGCCGGCACACTGAGTAAGAAGCGGGTAGATCTGCTCCTCCAGCTTCCACACCTCGCCTCCGGGACCGCGTCCATACGATGGCGGGTCCATCAGCAACGCATCGTAGGTATTGCCCCGCCGGAGCTCCCGCTGCACAAACTTGCCACAATCATCCACCAGCCAGCGCATGGGCCGTTCGGCAAGCCCCGACAGAGAGACGTTTTCCCGTCCCCAGGCCACCATTCCCCTGGAAGCATCCACATGGGTCACATGTGCCCCCGCCTCCACACAGGCCAGGGTCGCCCCGCCGGTATAGCCGAACAGATTGAGCACCCGGACAGGCCGGTCCACCGGTCTTCTCCCCGCTTCTCTTCGGATCAATTCAGCCATCCGGTCCCAGTTGACGGCCTGTTCGGGAAACAGGCCGGTATGCTTGAAGCCCATCGGCTTGAGATGAAAACGCAGTCTTCCATAGCTAATCTGCCAGACCTCCGGCATAGGTCGCAGCCGCTCCCACTGTCCGCCTCCCGACGAAGAACGATGATAGCGGGCGTTGGCCTGCTTCCACAGCGGATGGCGGCGCGGTGTCTGCCAGATGATCTGCGGATCAGGGCGAATCAGCAGAATGTCCCCCCACCGCTCCAGACGTTCACCGTCTGAGGCGTCGATCAGTTCGTAGTCTTTCCATCTGTCGGCTATTCGCATGAATCCGCGCTCCTTCTGTTTGGGGTTCCCTTATTCTTCTTCAGAGTCTGGCGGCCGATGCTCCATCTCCGTGACCGCTTCCGGCTCCGGCGCGCCAACGGCCACAGCGATTTCCTTGGCCAGCCGCACTGCCAGATGGTTGAGCTCATGGAAATTCCGCCCTTCTGCCCGGACGAAAATCAACGGCTCCGAGCGGGCGGCCTCTGCGCGGATACGCCCTCCGTCACCCAGCAACCGATCAGCCTCCGCCAGTGATGCCCTCAGGGCATCGTCGGCCCGGAAGCGTTCCTTCGCCTCACTGTCAGCGCGAACGCTGACCGTTACCTCCGGCATCCTTTCCATCAGCGAAAGCAGGCGGGACAGCTTCCATCCCCGCTGGCGGCACAGGGTCAGGATCTGCAGGGCGGCCAGCTGGCCGTCAAACGCCTGCGAATGGGAAACGTCCAGCAGGCGGCCCGCCCCATCTCCGGCAAGAACTGCTCCCGAAAGCCGTGCCGCCCCATACAAACCACCGCTTCCCCGAACCCGGTCCGCCTGGATTCCCTGCTCCTTTAAAAAATGAAACAGTCCACCATTCGTGCCGTCCTCCACCGCCACCCGCAGGCCGGGCAGCGTCCCTTTTTCCTTTTTATCCAGAGCCAGAGCCGCCAGCATCCGATCGCTGTCCAGACGGTCGCCCTTCTCATCCACCATCGTCAGACGGTCGCCGTCCGGGCTGAAGGCGATGCCGGCGAAGTGCTTCAGACGGACGGTCAGCTCCGCCAGCTGTTCAATGGATGCCGCGGCTGCCGGGCGGCAGTCCTCCCATACGGATGGCTCCCGCGAAGGCTGATCGTTGAGCAGGACACACTCCGCTTCCAGTGAGCTGAAAAGCCGTCGGGCGGTCGCAGCGGCGGTCCCGCCGCCGCAGTCTACCACCAGCCGCATACCAAGAAGGCTGACCTCCGATGCCGACAGCAGATGACTCACATAGTCCTCTGGCGCTGGCCGGCGCGGAAGCAGCCGGCCGGGAAAATGGGGCTCCCGCTCCTCCTGCTCTCCTGCAGAAGGCAGGACGTAAGGCGCCCCCGTGCTGCCAAACAGCAGCGGCGCCGTCCCCCGTCCGTCTACCCAAACGCCGGCTAACATCCGGTACCGGGTGGTCAGAAAAGAAACCGCTGGAGCCGGAACGACCCCCAGCGGCAAAACATCCGCACCCGCGCAGCAGAGCCCGGCGATCAGTGCCGCCGAAAGCATATCCCCATCCGGCGCCGTTGTCTGTCCCACCGCCACCACCGGCCGCTGTCCTGCCATCTCCCACAGGGAAAGCCCCAGCCTTCGACCCAGATCAACCATTCGCTCACAGGCGGTCCTGCCGTCCAGCCGCTGATTCATGGAAGCGTCCCCCTTTTTATAATGTCAGCTGTCCCGTATATTCGATTCCCAGATGCTCATAAGCCGCAGGCAGTACAATTCTTCCCCGAGGGGTCCGACTGAGAAAGCCGATCTGCATCAAATACGGCTCATAGACATCCTCAATCGTCACCGCCTCTTCACCAATCACAGCGGCCAGAGTATCCAACCCGACCGGACCGCCGGCATAATGCCGAATCATGGCCTGCAACATCCGCCGGTCCACCATGTCCAATCCCAGCTCGTCCACCTCAAGACGGTCCAGCGCCTGCCGGGCACAGGCGCCGGTAATGATTCCGTCGCTGATGACCTGAGCAAAATCCCGCACCCGTTTGAGCAGACGGTTGGCGATACGAGGGGTTCCCCGCGAACGGGTGGCCACCTCCAACGCGCCGTCCGGCTCACAGGGGATATCCAGGATATGGGCGCTGCGGGTCACAATCTGCGCCAGCTCCTGCGGCGAATAGAGCTCCAGCCGGAGCACCACACCGAAACGGTCACGAAGCGGCGCCGACAGCTGTCCGGCGCGGGTGGTCGCGCCGATCAGGGTAAAACGCGGCAGGGGCAGATGGATGGAGGCCGCCCCCTGTCCCTTTCCGTTGATAATATCAATCGCGAAATCCTCCATCGCCGGATACAAAATCTCTTCCACCGTGCGGGGCAGGCGATGTATTTCATCAATAAACAGCACATCACCGGAATCCAGATTGGTCAGCAGAGCCGCCAAATCTCCCGGTCGCTCCAGTGCCGGCCCGGCTGTAATGCGCAGTGTACCGCCCATCTCTCCCGCGACAATTCCTGCAAGCGTGGTCTTTCCCAGCCCGGGCGGACCATACAGTAGCACATGGTCCAGCGCCTCTCCGCGAAGCCTTGCCGCGTCGATAAAGACCTGCAGGTTTTCTTTTACCTTAGTCTGCCCGATATAGTCCGCCATTGTCTGCGGACGCAACGGATTATCCCCGTCGTCCTCCGGCAGGTATTCATTCGACACCATACGATTTTCATAATCCATTTCCATTCCGGGCCGTTCGTCCTTTCCAGCACAGGATCAGATTCTTTACTCCGCTTCCCGGCGGATGTTAGAAACATCGGGAAGAGGAGGATTCCAGGTTCAACCCGGCCGGGCCAACGACCGAAGCGCCAGACGCACCAGCTCCTCCACCGGCAGGGCGCTGTCCAGACGCCCCACGGCGGCGGACGCTTCGCTGGCAGAAAAGCCCAGCATGGTCAATGCGCTGACTGCCTCTGCCGCACCTCCGGAGGCGGAAACCGGTCCAGCGGAAGGTGTTACGCCATCCGACACAGCCACAGTGCCCACTTTATCCTTCAGCTCCAGTACAATCCGCTGCGCCAGCTTCGGGCCAACCCCCTGTGCCCGTGTAATGGTCTTATAGTCGCCGGAAGCCGCCGCCAGCGCCACCTTCTCCGGAGACAGCTCCGACAGCACCGAAATCGCCGCCTTTGGCCCCACCCCGGAAATAGAAGTCAGCTGCCGGAAACAGCTGAGCTCTGCCTGAGCGGCAAAGCCGAACAGCTCCAGTGCATCCTCCCTCACAGACAGAACGGTATACAGCAGCACCTCTTCTCCCAGCGCAAGAAGCTGCCGGGCAGTATTCATGGTGATACGGCAGCGAAAGCCCACACCACCGCATTCGATCACGGCGATGCTTGGTTCCATATGGATCAGCTTGCCCCTGACACTGTAGAGCATGATCATTCCTCCGAATTTCTTTCAGACTATCGGGCCTGTCCGCCCCGTTCCGAGACGATCCGCCGCTTCAATGCCGTTCCTCCCGACTGGCCGTGACAGATCGCCAGTGCCAGAGCGTCGGCGGTATCGTCGGGCTTCGGCGTCTCCCGAAGACCCAGAAGACGGCGTGTCATCTCCATCACCTGAGGCTTTTCCGCCTTTCCATAGCCGGTGACCGCACTTTTAACCTGCAAAGGCGTATATTCATACAGGGGAAGTCCCTGCTTCTGCGCGGCCAGCAGAATTACCCCTCGGGCCTCTGCCACATCAATGGCTGTCTTCTGGTTATTTTTAAAGTACAGCTTTTCTACCGACAGCGCATCCGGCCGGTGCCGGGCAAACAGAACGGTCAGCTCGTCGTATATCAGCTCCAGCCGGCGGGAAAAATCCATTCCCGCCGGTGTGAGAACGGCGCCGAATTCCAGAGGGATGAACCGCGCCCGTTCATAGCGGACGCAACCCCAACCCACAATGGCATAGCCGGGATCAATACCAAAAATAATCATGGACGTTCCTTTCCCCGACTTTTCCTGCTATAGACATTCTCAAAAATGCTGCCAAAGTTCTTCCAGTGTTTATTATAACATAAAATTGGGAAAAATGCCGGCAGGTATTTTCGAGGCCACGGCGGCCGGGCGTCATACGGGCATAAATGCTGGGCCGCGGTCATTATAACACATTCCCGAAAGAGCGGCAACACTCTCCGTCAACAAAAAGAACGTTTTTTCGTTTTTGTCCATCGCTTTTTGCGATATGTCAGCTGCCATCGCATGACGGCCTGCCGTTCTTCATCATCCTCCCGTCTTTTTAATCACACCACAGCCGATTTTGGTTCCGGAATTTCCGGACGGCTGGCTGGTGAAGTCATCGGCATGGTCATGAACCACAACGGTCCGACCGACCACATCGGAAACGGTGAAACGGTCGGTAAAAAAGGCGAGAAAAGCATAGCCCTCATTGGAAAGCAGCGGCGGCATATCCCCCATATGCAACGGATGAGGACGCCCCTGTGGATTCAGATGCGTTCCTGTATCAGCAAAGGGGTCCTGATCGTTCCCGGAACAGGCGCCTCCCTCGTGAATATGAAAACCAAAAAATTCGCCTGGTCCTGCTCCTTTTCCCTTCCATGGCTGCTGTTTATCAAAGGGCAAGCCATACAGCTCCGCCACAACCAGCGTTCCATCGTATTCGGGATAAAAATAAACCGCCCCATGCAAAGAGGCATGCTTTCCATCTCCCCGAATCGACGCCCGCGCCGCCGGAGGCATGGTCGCAATCAGGCGGGCAAAACGGCGGTAATTCTGGTGGGGTCCCAGCAATTTGAACACCTCCTCTCCCGTCCGGGAAATCACCGGACGCTGATACGACAGTTTATGCGTTTATTTGACACAGGTGATAATTTCTCTCTGGAGCGACATCTGCGGGCGATTGACATCCGCCGTAAAATCTCCTAAAATAGAAAACAGCTTTCGGAAAGGCGCTTTGTTGGGAAGGTGCTAAAGGATATGCAGGGTGTCGAAATAGTAAGCGATTACTTTTTGTGTGATAAAAATGGAACGCGGCTTTTGTCCATGAACGTTCATCATATCCATGGCCCTTATACGGCGGAGCTCCATACCCATCATGAGCTGGAACTGTGCTGCGTCCCTTCCGGACATGGCCTTTACGATATCGGCAGCCAGCGGTACGATATCGCGCCGGGAGACATTTTTCTGTTTAACAACACCGAACCTCACGGTTTGATCCTGCCCGACAGCGATACACTGGAAAATATGGTGATCCATTTTAATCCATCTTTTTTGTGGAACTCCCTTTCCAACGATATGGATTACAATTTCCTGCTGGTGTTTTTTGAGCGCAGCAAATCCTTTTCTCATCGTCTGGATCGAACCAACCCCGCCACTGAGCGCATCTTCCGTCTGATCTGTGATATGGGCCAGGAATTCGAGGAGAAAAATCTGTGCTATGAGCTGCTGATCAAAATTAAGCTGCAAACTATTTTCACCGAGATCATCCGTCACTATGATTATGTCGATATTAAAAAGCCGGTCCATCCTCTCTCTGAAGGAGATATCAGCCAGCTGAATAAGGTATTGGAATATATTGACAGTCATCTGGACAGCGAAATCCGTCTGGCTCAGCTGGCGGATATTGCTCATGTCAGTCCTGCCTATTTCTCTACTCTTTTCAAACGATTTAATGGACAGTCTCCAGTGGAATACATCGTTCATAAGCGGGTGCAGCGAGCGGTGGAATATATCCGCACCACTGGTAAGAGCCTGACCGATATCGCCATGTCCTGCGGCTTTAACAACAGTACCAATTTTTACAAGGCTTTTCGCAAAGTAACCGGCCATACCCCCGCCTATTACCGCCGTCAGAACGATCCGCTCCTGTAGGGGCGGCATTTTTATGAGCAAAGAGAAAAATAGTTGTATAAATGCAGGTAAATAGTTGCAGAAAAAACGGTGGTGCGCGTTATAATGTGGAGGACAGGTTATATTATTGACCGGCCATGAAAAAGGCCGGCAGCGATCTGCCGGGAAACTTCCGTTTTCCCGAAGAATAGATGAAAGGATGATTATCCGTATGAAACTAGGGGTATTGACTGTTCCGCTGCAGCATCTTCCGGCAAACGAGGCGTTTGCTTATTTGAGTTCTCTGGGCGTGCAGGCGGTGGAGCTGGGCACTGGCGGCTATACCAATGGGAATCATTTGCCGCTGGAGGTTTATCTGAACGACGATGAAAAGGTAAAAGAGTTTCAAAAGCTGCTGGATACCTGTCATCTGGAAGTCGCTGCCCTTTCCTGCCACGGAAATCCTGTGCATCCTGATAAAACGGTGGCAGAGGGCTATCATCAGGTTTTTGTGGACACCTGCCGTATGGCACAAAAGCTGGGGGTGGAGACGGTAGTCACCTTCTCCGGCTGTCCCGGCGATTGTCCTGAGTCCAAACGTCCCAACTGGGTCACCTGCGCGTGGCCGTCCGATTATCCCGAAACGCTGGAGTGGCAGTGGAATGAGGTGCTGATCCCCTACTGGAAGGAAGCGGCCAAAATCGCCACCTCCTGCGGCGTGAAAAAGATTGCCTTTGAAATGCATCCTGGTTTCTGCGTTTATAATCCCGCCACCCTGCTCCGGCTGCGCGCGGCGGTCGGTGACATCATCGGCGCCAATCTGGACCCCAGTCATCTGATCTGGCAGGGCATCGACCCGGTAGCCGCCATCCGTGAGCTGAAGGGCGCGATTTATCATTTCCATGCCAAAGATACCAAAATTGATCCCTACAACACCGCTAAAAACGGCGTTCTGGACACTGGCAGCTTTAACAGTGTGGCCTCCCGTAGCTGGGCCTTCCGCACCGTTGGCTACGGTAACGACACCGGCTACTGGAAGGACATTATCTCCAACCTCCGCATGGCCGGTTATGAAGGGGCGATCAGCATTGAGCATGAGGATGGTCTGATGTCGGTCAGGGAAGGGCTGGAAAAGGCCGTTTCCTTCCTGAAAGATATTCTGATCACCGAGGACCCCACCGCCGCCTGGTGGGCATAAATCGGCCACATCACAACAGCGGCTGGCTTCTCACCACCTGACCCGCCCGGCGGGCAGCATCCGCCGGATCATATACACTTCATCAATTCATCACAGGGAAGGCTTGATTTTCATTATGAAACAGTACAAAGCAGCCATTGTCGGATACGGCGGTATGGGCCGCTGGCACACCGACGGGATCTGCAAAACCGACCGCGTCGTCTTCAAGGGCACCTACGACATCAATCCTGACCGCATGAAAGCGGCGGAAGCCGACGGTCTGACCGTCTCCTATTCCTCCTATGAAGCTCTGCTGGCGGATTCGGAAATTGACATTGTGGTTATCGCTACCCCCAATAATTTCCACATGCCGCTGGCTATTCAGGCGATGGAGGCGGGAAAAGCGGTCCTGTGCGAAAAACCGGTGGCCATGTCCAGCGAGGAAACGCAGAAAATGATTGACTGTGCCAGGCGCACCGGCAGCGTTTTCACTATCCACCAGAACCGCCGTCACGACCCCGACTATCTCCATGTGCGCGACAGTATTGAACAGGGGCTGCTGGGCGATGTGTTTGAAATTGAATCCCGTGTCACCGGCGCCCGCGGCATTCCCGAGGGCTGGCGTTTGTATGCTGTAGCCGGCGGCGGAATGATGCTGGACTGGGGCGTCCATCTGATC
>JAAWCO010000078.1 GCA_022793315.1 Clostridiales bacterium
CCCTACTACATCGGCGGGGTGATCGAGGACCCCGAGGCCCTGACCCTTCAGACGCCGGAGAGCTTCTTCGCCCGCTTCCGAGTGGATATGTGAATGGATCGACCTCCTGTATTTTGGTTCGCTATCCGCGCCGGTCCCATGGGCGCCAGATGTTAAGTATCTTGTATTATACCAGCATTCCCGGGCAATTACCAGTTATTTAGAAAAAAAGTGGAAATTTCTTCTTTTCTGCCGTCTTGCGTCCCGGTGGTGCCTCTCCGGCAGAGCAAAGGCAGCTGTCTCCCCGCCCGCAAAAATGCGACAAATGCCCCTTGCATTACGGTCGCTTCTTTGTCATAATAGGAGCGGAAGAAATGCGGCCCAGGCAAGTGCGTCCGCGCAGAAAAGGATGGGATGTATTGATGAATATCCACGGCAAGGACATGAAAATTTTTGCTGCCAATTCCAACCGTTTGCTGGCCAAACAGATTGCAGAGGGACTGGGGCTGCCGGTGGGCAAAGCCGATGTCACCACCTTCAGCGACGGCGAAATTTCGGTTTCCATCAACGAATCGGTCCGCGGGTCGGAGGTGTTTGTGGTACAGTCCACCTGTGCGCCGGTCAATGACAATCTGATGGAGCTGCTGATTATGATCGACGCCTTTAAGCGGGCGTCCGCCGCCCGGATCACGGCGGTGATCCCCTATTTCGGCTATGCGCGGCAGGACCGCAAGGCACGGGCGCGGGACCCGATTTCCGCCAAGCTGGTGGCCGACCTCATCTCCGCCGCCGGCGCCGACCGGGTACTGACGATGGATCTGCACGCTCCGCAGATTCAGGGCTTCTTCAACATTCCGGTGGACCATCTGATGGGCGCGCCGGTGCTGGCCCGTTATTTTCGTCAGCTGATGGAGGAACAGCCAGACGATTATGTCGTGGTGTCACCCGATCTCGGTTCAGTAACCCGCGCACGAAATTTTGCCTCCCGGCTGGGCTGCCCTCTGGCGGTGGTAGACAAACGGCGGCTGCGGGCCAACGTCTGTGAGGTGATGAATCTCATCGGTGATGTGAAGGGGAAAAAGGTGCTGCTGGTGGACGACATGATTGATACCGCCGGCACCCTGTGCAACGCGGCGGAGGCCGTGGTGGAAAAAGGCGGCGCCGAAACGGTTATCGCCGCCGCTACCCATGCGGTGCTGTCCGGATCGGCCATTGAACGGCTCGGGAAAAGCGTCATCAGTCAGATGGTGCTGCTGGATACCATCCCGCTGCCGCCTGAAAAACGACTGGATAAATTCACTATTCTTCCAGTCGCGCCCCTGTTCTCAGAGGCGATTGCCCGGATTTATGACGACCGACCGGTTTCCGCGATTTTCAGCTGACCACAGCCAAAAATGCTTCAAGCGGACGAAGGACCGATGGAAAAGGCCCTTCGTCCGCCGTTTCCGTATGTGGTTCCGGAAAACGGGAACAGGAGGGAGAGACAGGTTCCATGCTGTTTAGGAAAAAAAGCACCGCGGTGGATTTTATTATTACCGGCCTGGGCAACCCCGGCAAAAAATATGAAGGCACACGGCATAATGCCGGCTTTATCATGCTGGAGGCACTGGCAGAGCGTCTTCATGTACGGGTGGACCGGGTCCGCTTTCAGTCCTTTTGCGGAGAGGTGCGGATCGAGGATCATCATCTTCTGCTCATGATGCCGCAGACCTATATGAACGCCAGCGGCGAGGCGGTACAGGAGGCTATGCGTTTCTATCGGGTTCCGCCGGAGCGAACCCTGGTCCTGTTTGATGATATCTCCCTGCCGGTGGGCACGCTGCGCATCCGGCGCAGGGGAAGCGACGGCGGTCAGAAGGGGATGCGCAGTATCATCACACTGACCGGCAGCGACCAGTTTCCCCGTATTAAGCTGGGGGTGGGGGCCAAACCCCATCCCGATTACGATCTGGCGGACTGGGTGCTTTCCCGCTTTACCGGTGAGGAAGCGGTGAAAATCCGGGAGGCCGCCTTTCAGGCGGCGGACGCGATTCCGCTCATCCTGGCGGACCGGATGGAGGAAGCCATGAACCGCTATTCCCGATAGCGGCCGCCCTGACGGCGGATACAATCAGTTTTGTCAAAAGGAAAGAGCGGTGTCATATGAGCGTAATTGATAAGGGGATGTCGGGCCTCCCGGCGCTCCGCTCCCTGTGCGGGGATATCCGGGCAGGGCGTCTTCCCGCGGCTGTGACCGGGCTGGGACACATTCACAAGGTCGCGCTGGCTTCTGCCCTGCGGCAGCTGATGGACCGTCCCCTGGTGATCCTCGCTGCCGATGAGGCGGAGGCCTCCCGGCTGTGCGGCGATTTGGAGGCACTGGGCGTCCCCTCCGTTTTTCTTCCCTCGCGCGAGCTGTCGCTGCGGCGGGTGGAATCCGCCTCCCGCGAGTTTGAACAGCTGCGGCTGGGCTGCCTGGCGGGGATGGCGTCAGGGGAATACGCCTGTGTTGTCGCCTGCGCCGACGCGGCTGCCCAGTACACCCTCCCGCCGGAGGTGCTGCTCAGCCGCACCCTGACCATAACGGGAGGACGCCCCCTCCCGGTCAGAGATCTGGCCGCCGCTCTGACGCAAACGGGCTACGAACGCTGCGATCAGATTGAGGGGCCCGGCCAGTTCGCTGTCCGGGGAGGCATCATTGATGTCTATCCCGCCGCCTGCCCCTCCCCGGTCCGTATCGAATTATGGGGGGACGAAGTGGACACCATCCATTTCTTTGACCTTCTCAGTCAGCGGCGCACCGACTCTCTGGAATCGGTGTCGATTCCTCCCGCCGCCGAAATCCTGTATGAAAACGCGGACGGGCTGGCGGACCGGATTGAATCGCTGGCCGCCGGTCTACGAGGGCGCGGGGCGGCGGTACAGCGCGAGCATCTGCTGGCGGATGCGGAGCGGCTGCGCGGCGGGGCTCAGCCCGTTTCCCTTGATAAATATATCCCGCTGATCTATGAACGGCCCGCCACCCTGTTTGACTATGCCAAGGGTGCGTTACTGCTGGTCTCCGAGCTGGATAAGGTAAAGGAGCGGCTGCGAACCGCACGCTGGCAGCTGGATGAAGATATCAAGGCGCTGCTGGAGGAGGGGCAGCTCTGCCGCGGCCTCACCGATTACGCACTGGACCCGGACGGGTTCCTTCTGGAGCTTCAGGCGGGGCAGACCGTTCGGCTGGAGGCCTTTGCCCGGACCGGCGGTGAACATGAGCGGCTGGGCGCCTTATACAACGTGACAGCCCGGCAGCTGCCGGTATGGTCGGGCGGTATGGAGCTGCTGACCGACGATCTGCGGGATATGCTCCGCCGCCGGGTGGCCTGTATCGTTTTGGCTGGGGCGGAGGAAAAAAACGCGCAGACCCTTGCGGAGGATCTGCAAAAGCAGGGGATTCCCGCCCTGTATGCTCCCTCGCCCGAAGCGCCGGTCAAGGGCCGGGTACTGGTGATACGGGGCGGTCTGTCGGCCGGCTTTGAATTCCCCGATGCAGGGCTGGCGGTGATCACCCACGGCAAGGCAGCCCCGGCTCGCCGGCGGGTCAGCCGGGCCAGACGGAATAAGGGGGCGGAAATCCACAGCCTGTCTGAGCTGTCGCCCGGCGATTATGTGGTGCATGCCGCCCATGGCATCGGCATTTATGAAGGAATCCGGCAGCTGACCGTACAGGGGGTGGTCAAGGACTACCTTCAGCTTCAGTATGACAAGGGGGATACCCTGTACGTTCCCGTAACCCAGCTGGACCTTGTCTCCAAATACATCGGCGCCAGAGAAGAGGCCCGGGTCAGGCTCCATCGGCTCGGCGGGCAGGAATGGCAGAAGACCAAAAGCCGCGTCCGCTCTCAGGTACGGGACATCGCGCGGGAGCTGATCGCCCTGTACGCCAAGCGGCTGCAGCAGAAAGGGTTTGCCTTTGACCCGGACGGAGAATGGCAGTACGACTTTGAACGGCATTTTGAATATGAAGAGACCGAGGACCAGCTCCGCTGTACCGGAGAGATCAAGGAGGATATGGAACGGCCGGTCCCCATGGACCGCCTCTTATGCGGGGATGTGGGCTTCGGCAAAACCGAAGTGGCCCTCCGCGCCGCCTTCAAATGCGTATCTCAGAGCAAGCAGTGCGTGGTGCTGGTCCCCACCACCATCCTGGCCTTTCAGCACTACAACACCATTCTCCGGCGCTTTGAGGGTTTCCCTGTACAGGTGGAGATGATTTCCCGCTTCCGCAATGCCAAGCAGCAGGCGGACATCCTTCAAAAGGCGCGGCGGGGTGAGATTGATATTCTGGTGGGCACCCACCGCATGCTGTCCAAAGATGTGTCCTTCCACGATCTGGGGCTGATCATTGTGGATGAAGAGCAGCGGTTCGGCGTCGCTCAGAAGGAACGGCTCAAGGAGTTAGCCCCCAACGTGGATGTCCTGACCCTCTCGGCGACACCGATTCCCCGCACCCTCAATATGGCGATGAGCGGCATCCGGGACATGTCGGTAATTGAGGAGGCGCCCATGGACCGGCGCCCGGTCCAAACCTATGTGCTGGAGCACGACAACGGCATTCTGACCGACGCCATCCGGCGGGAGCTGCGCCGGGGCGGTCAGGTCTATTATCTGCATAACCGGGTGGATACGATTGAGCGCTGCGCCGCAGGAATTCAGATGAGGATACCCGAGGCGCGGGTCGGCTTTGCCCACGGCAAGATGAGCGAAGAGCAGCTGTCGGATATCTGGCGCCAGCTGCTGGAGCAGGAGATTGATATTCTGGTCTGCACCACCATCATTGAAACCGGCGTGGATGTGCCCAACGCCAACACCCTGATTATCGAAAATGCCGACCGGTTCGGCCTGTCCCAGCTTCATCAGCTGCGGGGACGGGTGGGACGGTCCACGCGCCGCGCCTTTGCCTATCTCACCTTTGTGCGGGGCAAGGTGCTGACCGATGTGGCCTCCAAACGGCTGGAGGCAATCCGGGAATTCACCGAGTTCGGCGCCGGCTTCCGAATCGCCATGCGGGATATGGAGATCCGCGGCGCGGGCAACCTTCTGGGTGCACAGCAGTCGGGACACATGGAGGCGGTGGGCTATGAGATGTATCTGCGCCTGCTCTCCGAGGCGGTCAGCGAGGAAAAGGGCGAGCCGGATACCGGGCGGGAGGCGGAATGTCTGATCGACCTGCAGGTATCCGCCCACATCCCGGAGAACTATGTGACCGTCAACGCCCAGCGGCTGGACGTTTACCGCCGGATCGCGGACATCCGCACCGAAGAGGATTCCCAGGACGTTTACGACGAGCTGATCGACCGCTTCGGCGAACCGCCGGAGGCAGTATGCGGTCTGATCGACGTAGCACTCCTGCGCAATATGGCTGCCGGACTGGGCTTCTATGAAATCAAGCAGCAGGGCGGAGAACAGGGGGGCTCCCTTCTGCTCTATCAGCGCCGCCTGGATATGGAGCGGGGCTCCCGGCTCAGCGCCGCCCTGAAGGGCCGGGTCATGATCAGCGCGGGGGCCAAGCCCTATTTTGCCGTGCGGATGAAAAAGGGCGCTCAGCCTCTGGACACTCTGCGGGAGGCGCTGGAGGCCATGCAGGGGGATGACACCCCGCCGGCCTGACAGAAGAAGGCGCACCCTGTCTGCTGAGGAGGATAAAAAATGCCGCCGCTCTTATTCGCTTCAAAAGAATGGATAGATAAGGGATGGTCATGCGATAAAAAATACGCGGTGACCACCGATAGGGGAACACCATATCTTTTCAGAATCATACCGGCAGCAAAAAGCGAAAACCGCAGGGACATGTTTCACATGCCGCAAAAACGCACCGCCTGACGTTTCTGTTTTCCCTTCCAAACACCCCCTTTTGATCCGTTCGTTTCTCTGGCATACCAACAAGCAGCCGGTGTCTTGTCACACGTATCGCGAAAACGTTTTATCCCCTGATCCCCCGACATTGCTGGGGACTCCTGCAAAAGCATGGCGGGAACACATCGGTGTTCCCGCCATGCTTCAGTTTGTCAAAACGGTCGTTTCGCAGAAAATCTGGCACAAAGAGTTTTTTCACCCGCCTTTTTCAAAAGGCGGAAGTTTTCGGTCACCCCCAGCCGGCGGTCCCTGTGTTTTGTGCCTTTTGCTGTTTACCTGCTGGTTTTTCAAGGGGCTCTATTCCACTGAAATAATATAGTAGTACACTGGCTGGCCGCCGCCAATCATGGTGATATCAATATCGGCATATTTGGACTGAAGGCTGTCCTTCACCTGCTCGGCGTCAGCCTCCGTCATTCCTTCACCATAAATGATAGTGATGAAGCTGGTCTCCCGGCCAGTGATGCGCCGGGTATTCACAATACTTTTGACAAGCTTAACCGCAGCATGATGGATATCGGTATCGGTAAATATCAGCTTGCCGTTTTCCAGCGCCAGAATCTCCCCTTCCCGGATAGCCCGGCCGCCAAAATCGCTGTCGCGGGCGGCAAAGGTGATCTGAGCAGTGGATACGCGATCGGCTGCCGCCATCATGCCCACCAGGTTGGCCTCTGTATCCGTGTCGGCATCGTAATTGAGCATGGCCGTGATCCCCTGTGGAATCGTGCGCGTCTGAAGAACATGTACCTTTCGGTCAGCCAGAGGCGCCGCCTGCTCCGCCGCCAGAATAATGTTCTTGTTGTTGGGCAGCACGAATACCGTCCGGGCAGGCGTCGCCTCAATCGCGTTCAAAATATCGTCAGTGGAGGGGTTCATGGTCTGGCCGCCGGAAACCACCTGGTCACAGCCCAGGTCGGCGAACAGCGCCTTCAGCCCATCGCCCGCCGCAACCGACACAAAGCCGAATTCCTTTTCCGGCTCCCGGCGGGGAAGTGCGGCAGATGCCTCTGCGTCCTCCGGCACCCAGGAGGCGTTGGCATGCTGAATTCGCATGTTCTCCACCTTAACCGTTTCAAACGCGCCATAAAGCTGCCCCTCCTGAAGGGCCCGGCCCGGGTCGTTGGTATGCACATGAACCTTGATAATCTCCTCATCGTCCACCACCACAACGCAGTCGCCAATAGTCTCCAGAAAGGCACGCAGCAGCAGCGGGTCCCGTTGGTTCCCCTTCTCGCGACCAACGATAAACTCCGTACAATAGGTATAGAGAATGTCGGATTCAAAGGAACCGGCGGCGCTGACACTCCGGACAAACGCAGCGGAAGACGCGGATTCACCCTCCTCAATGGAGCCGCCCGCAAATACCTCCTGCATGGCGCGCAGGATTACACACAGGCCCTGTCCGCCCGCGTCCACTACACCGGCTTTTTTCAATACCGGAAGCAGCTCAGGAGTGCGCCGGAGAGACGCCTCCGCCTCATCGCAGATCACATCCCAGACAGCCAGAACAGAGGGATCCTCCGCCGCTTTGGAGCGCCCCTTTTCCGCCGCCTCACGCGCAACGGTCAGGATGGTTCCCTCGGTGGGCTTCATCACCGCCTTATAGGCGGCCTCCACCCCCTGGGCGAGCGCATCGGCCAGAGCGGCCCCATCCGCCTCCTCCCGGCCCTTCAGCCCTTTGGAAAAGCCGCGGAACAAAAGGGAAAGAATCACGCCGGAATTTCCCCGCGCGCCCCGCAGAAGAGCGGCAGCAGCTGTCTCCGCCACCGTGCCGACAGAGGGATCGGTCAGCCGCGCCAGCTCCCGCGCGGCGGCAGCCAGCGTCATGGACATATTGGTGCCGGTATCCCCATCGGGAACCGGAAAAACGTTCAGCTCATCAACCGATTGCTTCTGTCTGGCCAAACGATTGGAGGCGGAAATCATCGCATCCCGCAATGTATTACCCTGAATCAATACAAGCAACCCCTTTTGCTGGTCCGGCTGTGGCGGACCGTATGGCACGTCCCGCTTCGCGGACGGCAGCGATTGTCCGGACGTTATTCCGTTTTCATTCCGTCCACAAAAACATTGACCTTTTTGACCTGCAGGCCGGTGGCTTCTTCCACCGTGTAGCGGACCTTATTGACAATGCTTTTGGCGATGGCCGATATGTTCATACCATAAATCACGGAAATATGCAGATCAACGATCAGGCGGCCGCTTTCACTGCGCACGCGGATGCCCTCATCCGCATAAGACCGTTTGGAAAACAAAGAACGCAGCCCCTGTCTGGTGCCGCTGCGAACCATGCCCGCCACGCCATAGCATGCAGACACGGCGCTGCCAATCAGATAAGTGAAATATTCCTGAGAAATTTCGATGGTACCAAGGTGATTTTCGATTTGAATCATCCGTTCTCACGCCTTTCGTTTGCCGAATGCTGAAGTGGCAGAGGAATTATCTCCCTGTAAACCCTTCGGAGAAGAAGCCGCGCCGGGCAGAAAATCTCCAATCCTATTTTACCCGATACGCCGTCGTTGTGCAACTGTCAGCCGAATATTTCGTTCTCTCCTGCTCGCCCATATGGGTGAAATCCCGCCCTTATCCGACCAATTGAAGCGTTCATTAAAACAATCCTCATGTTTTGAAGTATTATACCTGTCTCTGCACGATTTATCAAGCCGTTTCTTTTCTGCCGCCGCGGGGTATCTTTTTCCAGCCCTTCTTCTGCAAATTTTTTTATTTATGGTACCGTGCAGGAAATCGAAGAATTCCGACCCCGGGCCTTTCCCTTTCAGATTACTTTACCTTTTACGGCCCGGGGCCTGGAGCTTTCCCTGACGGGAAATCTCCCACTCCGGCAGGACGACCGGGC
>JAAWCO010000079.1 GCA_022793315.1 Clostridiales bacterium
ACCCTCCAGCCCCTTCCCCCAGGTACAGGCCACCAATGTGTGGAAACAGGTGTACAATACGGATATTGTGGTGGATGTGGTGGCGGAAAGTACAGCGACGGAATATCTTTCGACAGCAGTCGCTTCGGGTACCTCTCCCGATATGATTCCTATAGGATTTACCACTTATCCCCTGTGGCCGGCGAGGGGATTGACTGCCAATCTGGAGGATGAAAAACTGGCTGGATATCTGGATCTGGACAATCCGGTTTTTATTCCGGAGATGATGGAAAAGTTTAGATTCCAGGGGAAGCTGATGGCAGCGGTTACAACCCAACCGGAGCTGGATTATTTAGTTTATAACAAGAGCAAATTTCATCTGGCCGGCGAGACCACTCCGATGGAACACTATAAAAACGGCAACTGGAACTGGTCCCAGTTTGTAAAGACTGCGAAAGCGATGACCAGCGGCGACGATTATGGCTTTACCGGTTGGGGACTCTTCCCATACCAGGCTCCCTATCCGATGCTGAACCTGAACGACGACGGTACCGTTTCTCTGAACCTTGACGATACCAAGTACATGACATGGATGACCGAGGTTTACAATTTCTATCAGCGTGAAAAGGCGGGACGTCTGGACTATAACCTGCAATCGTGGTCCTCGAATGTTCCACAGGGTACTGATGCGATGGTGTATACCACCCTTTATGGCTTTGAGCGCCTGGTCAAGGTGGCTCAGGAGCTGGAGGGTGATGAGTTTGGTATCGCTCCGACGCCGATCTTTAATCCTGCTGGTGAAACGGAAAGAATCTGGACAGCGAATGTCTGGGCCTATTCCATTTCTTCGGGCGCACTGTGTCCGGAAGCGGCAGCTACCTATATTCGTTTAGAAGCGCTGGTGGCGCAGCAAATTCGGGCAGCTCAGTATAAGTATGGCATTCTGAGCGAGTACATGGATAATTATCTGACCGATGATGAAAAGCAGATGATTCTTGATACCGCTGATGAGGAATGTGTGGTAGATATGATTCGCGGTATTGGCGACTGCTATGACATTGTTGATTCCCAGATGGTTCCTAAAATTTATTATAACGTTAACGATGCCTCTGTACAGGCGGAAATCGACGCCGTTAAGCCGCTTCTTCAAGCGGAATTTGACGACTATAACAACGACCTGCGGGACAGAGAAGAGCAACAGGGCTGAAAATTCTGTCTCCCTGCATCATCCGCAGGTAAGGCGAAGATATGGTGATGTGGATCATCCCGATATCCGACAGGTATGGGGATGATTCCTCCGCGTCATTCCATCCTCCTTCCGAGTTGTCTTGAAACACAGCTCGGATATCATCGTCTTTTGATGGCGAAATTTCAGGTTTGTCAAGGGAACGTGCGGTAATTTGGAGAAAAAGGCGGTAAAATTCCGAAGAATCATCAACCTTGTCCCATGATGAGAAACGGTGAAGCCGCCATCCGATTGGAGGCCTGTGAGACGAAGGGAGTCAACACCCCCATTTTGTCTTTTGGCTGTTTTTCTTCGGTGCCGTGTTTTTTGTCAGGCCTGAAAGAAGGGGAAAAGGGAACCGGCGCTGTCAGGCGGCTGAAATCGTCTCTGCGATTTTAACAGAAGGAATCGCGGCTTGCGGGCTACTGCTGTTTCCGTAAAGAGGAGCCTGTGCGTAATTTCACGAAATAGCCTGACAGATGCGGCAGGTTGACCAAAAGCCCCATCTGATGAAAAGAAAATAATGGAGTGGTTTCATATAGCCCAATGAATGTTGATATACTGGTAATCAGAGGGCAAATCCTACATTTTGCTGATGCGGCAGGAGGCATGAGCCAAAACCCCAATGGACGAGACGGTCAGGGTACCTGAGCAAGGGCTTTCCTGCAGCAGTGAGGAAGAGGAACGTTGTGAGGATTTTTTCACAAACTCCTTACCACTGGGGAATAAAGCGAAATAAGGCCGATTGACGGTAACCGCTTCCTCATATATAATACCTATATAACAAAAATGTCCGATCTTTCTCTACAGCAGCAGCCGTCCGGATATTTTACTGCAGAAAGGCGACGATTTTTGCAGAAAACCGGGGTCGGGGCAACACAGCCCAGACAGAAAAAGCCGATTCTTTTATACTGCATCGGGGCGGTCTGTGAGCTGGACAGCGTGGGCGTCTGCTGCCGCTTTCCTCTTCAGAAGGCGGCAGGGATGAAACGACCAGGCTGTGGCATATCATCGGACAGTCTGTTTTCCCTGTATATGGCGAAATCCCTGAAGAATCTGTCAGCAAAAGGAGGAGGATGTCGGGCTGTAATGAGAAGAAGCGGTTCCGCTGACGGAATGCACTGCCGGCCGTTTTTACGGTATGGAAAGATATCGAAACGGATATATGGCAGGCAAGGCGCTTATACACAGAGGATCAGGTAACCCCTGGGGTTCGTCTGTGCATGTGTCAGGGAAACCGTTTCCCCCCGAATTTGTGGTTTTATGTTAGTTTTCTGCTGTGCGTCAGTATGCAGTTCCTGTCTGGCGCCGGGCAGAGTCAGGAAGGATGAGAGAGCTCCATGACAAAGATCCGCCTATTATCACTCGTCTGTGCGGCGTTTATGCTGTTCTCTGCGGCTCCGGTAGCCACTATGGCCGCGGAAGATACCGCCACCGGTCAGGAGAGTGGATTGGATTCCGGGGAATCCACGGCCGGGAGCAGCCGCCAGTCAGCGGACACTGGCCTTGCCTCCTATCAGGAGTATTTACAGGATCATGGTACCGTGGCCTATCCCTCAGGGGTAAAAGCCATATCGCTGCAGGAAACGGAAGCTGGCGCCGGCGCGGATGGAACGCTGACGCTGAGTTTTGCGGTTTCCGAAAGCGGATATTATCAGCTGCAGTTTGATTATCAGTTTACAGAGAAGGACAGCAAAAACTGTAAGTATAAGCTGCATGTGGATGGAGCGGCTCCTTTTGAGGAGGCGGAGAAGCTGCAGCTGAGCCGGTTGTGGGTCAATGAAACCGACATTACCCCCGACCTGCAGGGGAACGATATCAATCCGCCGCAAAAAGAGATTTTGGAGTGGCAGACGGCCTACGTTTTTGATAATGTTGGCCGGTATGCCGATCCGCTCCTGCTTTATTTTGAAGCGGGCGAGCATACACTGACCTTTGAGCTGGCGACCGAAGCGATCCATCTGCGCAATATTCGGCTTGAGCCGCCTCAGAAAACGCCGACCTATGAGGAGTACCAGGAGAAATACAAGAATCAGAACAAGTACAACGGCGATAATATTCTGATCGAGGCAGAAGACGCTCAATTCAAATCGGAAATGTACCTGATGGCGCAGAACGATATGTCCAGTCCTACCACCCAGCCTTACAGCCCCTCTAAGATCAAAATGAATACATTTGGCGGAGGGAACTGGAGTTCAGCTCACGAAAAGGCTACCTGGGAATTTTCAGTGGAGGAAAGCGGTCTTTATCGGATCGCCTTCCGTTACAGACAGAATTTCGGTGAAGGGATTCGGAACTGCCGCCGTCTCTACATCAATGGCGAAACTCCCTTTGAAGAGGCGAAGGAGATCAGCTTTACTTACGATGATAATTGGCAATCCCTGATTTTTGACTATTATATTTATCTGGAAAAGGGCGCCAACACCCTCACGCTGGAGTCGGTTCTGGGCGAGGCGGAGACCTCCTTTCAGCTGGCGGAGACCGTCCGGGAAATGAACGAAATCTATCGTCGGATTATGATGGTGACCGGCAGTGTTCCGGATACGAACCGCGACTATGACCTGGATATCCAGATCCCGGACCTGATTGAACGTCTTCAGGGCATTGTTGAGGAGCTCAAGGCCCTGTCTGAGAAAATGGTGGCGGGCTATGGCAAGACCAATCAGCTGGCAGCCAAGCTGACAGTGGCCATTATGCAGACAGAGCAGATGGTGGAGAAGCCGAGGGATATTCCCAAACTTCTGGGCAACTTCAAGAGCAATATCTCAACCATCGGCACTTATATTGATGCTTACCGTGCAGCGCCGGTAACCTTTGACTGCTTTGAATTTATTGGAGAGAACGGAACCCCGCGCCGTGCCTCAGCCAGCTTTATTCAGAGCCTGGTGCATGGCTTCCAGCGTTTTGTGGCCTCTTTTACAGAGGATTATACCTCCATCGGTATGACCACAGGCAATGCTTCTACGCTGAAGGTATGGCTTCCGGCAGAGAGTGTCGGACGCGACCAGGCAAATATTCTGAACCGCCTTGTTACAAACGATTTCACCCCGAAACATGGGGTGGGCGTGTCGGTGGAGCTGGTTAACGGCGCGATTATCGAGTCCACGCTGGCGGGAAAAGGACCGGATATCGCGCTGACGAGAGGCGATACCGATCCCGTCAACTTTGCCATGCGCGGTGCGCTGGTGGATCTATCCAAATTTTCCGACTTTGAAGAGGTAGAGGCTCAGTTTGCCAAGGGGGCTTTGACGCCTTTCCAGTATAAGGGAGGGGTGTACGGCCTGCCGGAGCGCATGACCTTTGAGATGATGTTCTGCCGCACCGATATTCTGGAGGAGCTGAACATTGAACCGCCCAAAACCTGGGATGATATGATCAAGCTGGTTTATCCGGTGCTCAGCCGCAACAATATGGAGATTGGTATCGGCAACCTGACCAAGGTCGCCAATATGAACGCCTCTAACATCTTCACCAATCTGCTGTATCAGAAGGGCGGACAAATCTATAATGATGAGCTGACCAAGACCGCGCTGGATACGACGATTGCTTATGAGGCTTTCTCCGAGGCATCCGCCATGTACCGCGATTACCTTTTCCCAACTGAGTACAGCGATTTGAGCCGCTTCCGCACGGGCGAGATGCCCATTCTGATTGCCGCTTATACACAGTATAACGCGTATAACTATTCTCTGCCGGAGCTGGAAGGTATGTGGCAGATGTATCCGATTCCCGGTGTGGAAAAAGAGGATGGAACCATTGATATCAGCCAGGCAACGACCCTGTCGGCCAGTGTGATGTTTGCCAACTGCAAGGATCAGGAGGCCGGCTGGAAATTCCTGAAATGGTGGGCCAGCGCCGATACTCAGACCTCCTTCGGACTGGAAATCGAAGCGATTCAGGGCGCAGCCGGGCGGTACAATACAGCCAATATGGGCGCCATATCCCGCCTTCCGTGGGACGAGGAGCAGCTTCAGCCGATGATGGAGCAGCTGGAATGGGCAGAATTTATTCCGCAGCTGCCGGGCAGCTATTTCACCTCCCGTGCGATTAACAGCGCCTTTGTCACGACTGTTCAGAACAATAAGAATCCGTCTCAGCAAATTCTCTACTGGAGCGAGCAGATTGATCGAGAGATTGCCCGCAAGCAGGAAGAATTTAAAGATAAGTAAGGGGGGTAAGCCGATGGCTATCAAGAACGAGCATTCTCTTGGAAGAAGAATCCGCAAAAGCGCTGTCTCTTATGCAATGATGGCTCCCTTCATGCTTTTCTTCTTTGTGTTTATTGTACTTCCCGTTCTGTCGGCTATTGTATTGAGCTTTACCGATTTTAACATGCTGCAGTCACCACATGTGGTGTGGTTTGCCAACTATCAGCGTTTGTTTACAGCAGACTCGGTATTTCTGACTGCTTTAAAAAATACATTGATTTTGGCTATTATCTGCGGACCGGCCGGCTATCTGTTCGCCTTCCTCATGGCCTGGCTGATCAATGAGATGCCGCGCAAGCTCCGTGTACTGCTGACGGTTATTTTCTATGCGCCTTCGGTTTCAGGCAATGTCTATTTTATCTGGACCTACCTGTTCTCCGGTGACTCATACGGAATCGTCAACGGTTGGCTGATGGAGCTGGGACTGATTCAGTCCCCGATTTTGTGGATGACGAATCCGCAGTACAACCTGACGATCATTATTGTGATTCAGCTGTGGCTGTCTCTGGGTGTCAGCTTTCTTTCCTTTATTGCCGGCCTCCAGGGGATTGATAAGTCCCAGTATGAAGCGGGAGCGATCGACGGTGTCAAAAACCGTTTTCAGGAGCTGTGGTATATCACCGTTCCCAACATGAAAAGCATGCTGCTTTTCGGTGCTGTCATGCAGATTGCCGGTGTTTTCGGTATCGGTGATATTACCACGGCGCTGGGCGGCGGCTTTAATTCGGTCAACTATTCGACCCTGACCATTCTGAACCACATTCAGGACTATGGCAGCGTCCGATATGAGATGGGATATGCCTGCTGTATCGCGGTGATTCTGTTTATCATGATCGTATTGACCAAGAAGCTGATATTCCGGCTCTTGAAATGGTAGTAGGGGAGGGGTGAGTGAAATGAAACTGAGAAAAGAAAGGCGCTCTATTTTCGGCACAGTCTTTTTGGCGCTGCTGTTGATTTTGTTCGCTGTGTTTATGGCGCTTCCGGTTGTTTACATGCTTTCCTCCTCGCTCAAGCCCCCGGAGGAATTCTTCCTGTTCCCTCCGCCCATTTTCCCCAAATCCCCAACCTTCGACAACTTCAAGGATTTGGGATACAGTCTTTCCAATGCCTGGATCCCCTTTGAGCGGTATCTGTTCAACAGTATTCTGCTTTCGGTATCGTCCACTTTATTGTATGTCGCGATTGCTTCAATGGCGGCATACCCGCTGGCTAAACATCAGTTCCCCGGCAAGGCGGCGATGAATTCCGTGATCACGCTGGCTCTGATGTTTACGGCGGCCGTGCTGGCGCTGCCCCAGTATATGATCCTTTCTCTGCTGGGCTGGATTGATACCTATCTGGCGATTTTGGCCCCGACGCTGGCGGGAACGATGGGTGTTTTCCTGTGTGTACAGTTTTTGGAGACCATCCCCAACTCGGTGCTGGAATCCGGTCGTATGGATGGAGCGAGCGAGTTTCGTGTCTGGTGGAGCATTGTGCTTCCCAACATTAAGCCGGCCCTGTTCACCATGATCATTTTCCAGTTCCAGGGCGCATGGAATGCTACCGGCGGCGGCCTCATTTATACAGAGGCACTCAAGACACTGCCTGCGGCTATGACACAGATTGCCTCTGCGGGTATCGCACGTGCAGGTGTCGGCTCGGCTTCCGCCTTTATTTTGATGATTCCGCCGGTGCTGGTCCTTATTCTGTCTCAGTCGAACGTATTTGAAACAATGGCTCACTCGGGCATTAAGGATTAAGGGGTGTTATGGTGAAAAAAGTACTTGCGATAATTACCCTGACCATGATCCTGATATCGGCTTTGTGTGTCCCAGCCCTTGCGGAGGGGACCGGCAAGTCCTATGTTTACGATAACATGGGGAATGCTACCGAGATTCCCGATCCTTATCGGGTCAGGAATACCATCAGTGATCTGAAGCTCAATTCTCCGGTAGATATGTGCCTGCGCGATGATCTTCTGTACATATTGGATTCCCAGGCTATTGAAGGAGAAAAAAACGAGGTCTGTCAGGCCCGCATTGTGGTAGTAGACCGGGATTATCATCTGGTTCGGGAATTCACCTTCCGAAAGGGAGAGGATGCTTGGAGATTCAAGCGTCCTTCCGGTATCTGGGTAGACAAGGATCTGACTGTCTATATTGCCGACCGTGATGACAATCGGGTGGTTCTGGCGGATATTGAGGGCAATTATCTGAACGATTTTGGCAAACCTGATTCCGACCTGATGACACAAAGCAGCTCGGAATATTATCCCACGAAAGTGCTGACCGACGATCTGGGTATTATCTACATCATGGTAGAAAACGAATACCGCGGCGTCGTGACGCTGAACAGAGACGGCGATTTCATGGGCTACTTCGGCGCCAACAATGTCACCCTCACAGGGGACATTCTGACCAATCTGTTCTGGCGTCGCTTCATGACGGAGGCTCAGCTGCAGCGTATGCAGAAAATTCTGCCGACCGAGTATACCAACTTTGCTATTGACGATGCCGGCTTTATCTACTGCTCGCGCGGACCGACCGCGGATATGAAGGAAATGATCCGCAAAATCAACTGTAAGAGCAAGAACGTCCTGGCCAATACAGACGGCAGTTTTGGAGACAAAGGCCTGTCGCAGGTGCGTGGACTGACCAAAAGGACGCGTTTTTCCGCGATTACGGTGGATGAAAAGGGCTTTATCTCCGTGCTGGATTCCACCTGGAACCGCATTTTCCAGTATACTCCCGAAGGCCATCTGATGTTTATCTTTGGCGGTCAGGGCAACCAGGACGGCACCTTCCAGGCGCCGGCGGATGTGGAGAGCTGGGGAGATGATCTGCTGGTTCTCGACAGCGATTTTGCGACGCTGACGGTGTTTGAACCCACTACCTTTGGCGCCAATGTCCGTCAGGGAGAGTATCTCTATACCAAGGGGGAGTACACCGCTTCGCTGGAGCCCTGGGAGGCGGTCAAGACCGAATGCATGAACTACCTGTTTGCCTATACCGGCATCGGGCAGGCCCAATACATGCAGAAAGACTATAAAAACGCCATGGCCAATTTCAAGCTGGCTGGCGACCAGAGCGGTTATTCCTCCGCCTTCCAGATGTATCGGGGCGAGGTGACGGGAAAGCTGTTTGTTCCCGTGTTTCTCCTGCTTCTGAGTCTGATTGTGCTGCTTCTGGTGCTCAATATGCTGAAAAAGAAGGGCATCATCAAGCACAAAAAACTGGTGCTGGATCAATCGGGTAAGTTTAAATACGCCGTTCATACGCTGTTCCATCCGATTGACGGCTATCAGGAGATGCGCTACAACAGGAAATATTCCATGCCGCTGGCACTGATTTTTGTCTTCCTTTATTTCTTTACCGATGTACTGATTGCACTCAATGCCGGCTTTATCTTCAACGGCCTTTCCGCTGCACAGTATAATATTTTTATCACCCTGCTGATGGATGTGGGTGTCATCGCCCTGTTTGCCCTGGCAAACTGGCTGATGTCCACCTTCTTTGAGGGCAAGGGCCGGCTGAAGGAAGTATGGATTTATCTGTGCTATGCGACCATGCCGATGATTGTTCATAATGTGCTGTACCTCATCCTGTCGAATGTGCTGACGCAGGAGGAAGGCGTGTTCCTGACCTATATGCGGATTATTTTCCTGGCGTGGATGCTGCTGATGGGCCTGTTTGCCCTGCAGGGTCTGCACATGTATAATTTCCGCCGGAATATCCTTTCCATCATTTGTACGGTACTGGCCATGCTGGTCGTTCTGTTTATCGTCTTCCTGATGTTCAACCTGTTTATTCAGTTCTTCTCCTTCCTGGAGACCGTCTTTACCGAAGCGATGTACAGAATTGTCGTCGGATTTTAGGAGGAATTACTTTGAAAAAGCGTGTTTTTTCCCTTGTGCTTTCGGTAGTGCTTCTGCTGTCCGTCTTTTCTGTCGCCTATGCTGCGGAGGGCGATCCGATTGCCTCCACCACCACCTCGTGGGGAGAGGCGGTTCCGGTGGCCGCGGACTTCCAGGAGATTGCCAGCAACAAGAATTTTATCCTTTATTTTCGTTCGTCCGACTGTTATGTGGGCGTGAGGGACAAGAGAACCGGCGTCATCTGGTATTCCAACCCTCTGGTCGAGGATGACCCGCTGGCCAGCGGCATTTCGGTGACGAATCTCCGTTCCCAGCTGCTGATCACCTATACCAATAAAAATAAAACCAAGGAATCCCAGATCAACAGCGCGGCCGGCTGCGTAAAAGGCGGGTCCGCCAACACGACGCGGGTTAACAACGGTGTCCGGGTGGATTATGTGTTCGGCAATGAAAAGATCACGATCCCGGTTACCTATGTGTTGGATGAAGAAGGGCTGAATGCCAGCATCCTGACCAATGAGATACAGGAAGGGAGCAACGAGCTGCTGCGCATTGAGTTCCTCCAGTATTTCGGCGCTGGCTCCGTTGCCGACAACGGGTATATGTTCGTTCCTGACGGCAGTGGTGCGATCATCAATTTCAACAATGGCAAAACCAACCGAAATCTGATCTATTCCAAACCCGTATACGGCGAGGACCTCTCCCTGCGCACCAACAACGATCCCATCACCTCCCGGTCAGAAAAGATTTCGCTGCCGGTTTTCGGGCTGGTGAACAATGGTGCCGGATTTTTGGCAGAAATCACCAGCGGCGCGGAGCTGGCCTTTATCAACGCGGGGGTTGCCGGTACCTCAACCAGCTATAACAATGTGTCCTCTACCGTGACCTACCGTTCCTCTAACAGTCTGCCGCTTCGGGATCAGGTGGACTCTACGCAGAACATCATTTATAATGCGCTTCATCCCACGGTGCTTTCCGCTTACTCAGTAAAGTACCGTTTCCTGGATTCGACCCAGGTCACTTACAGCGATCTGGCCAATCTGTACCGGGAAACACTGAAGAAGGAGGGCGTCACCAAAACGGCGGATGTGGGCGCACGTCTGTTCACGGAGTTTTACGGCGGTGTCCGCAAGCAGAAATCCTTTATCGGCTTTGTGTACAACGCTAAAGAGAAGCTCACAACCTTTGAAGAGGCGCAGGAAATTCTGCAGGATCTCAAGGGGAACGGCGTTGGACAAATCACGGCGCTGTACAACAACTATTCGGATGATTTCTTCAGCCGCAATGTCCAGATTGCCATGAACCCGGCCGGAACGCTGGGCGGAAAACGACATTTCAAAAATCTGCTTGACTATGGCGAGCAGGAGGATATCGGCATCTATCCGGCGGTGGATTTTGTCAATGTGCCAACCGGCGGAAATGGGGTGTCCACCTTCTTTGATGTGGTCAGTGCCCTCAATGTCAGCCCGGTGCTGGTCTATAATTATAAGCTGAACAGCAACATGAAGGACAGCACCACCGCGCCCACCTATCTGCTGGCCGCCACCAAATACAACAAAGCGGTTGACCGGCTGCTGAACGCTGCGAATAAAAATAACTGTCATGCTCTGTACTTTGATGAAAAGGCGCAGTACCTCTATTCCGATTTTTCCAAGGCGGGTTATCTGCGCGACCAGACGAAGCAGGAGCTGGTGACACAGTTCCAGCGCCTGAGCGAGGGGAATTCGATTACCCTGTCCAATCCCAACAGCTATCTGATGCCGTTTGCCGACTATATTACCGATTTGCCGCTTTCCAGCAGCAGGAACACCCTGTTTGATTACGATATTCCGTTCCTGCAGATGGTTCTCAAGGGAACCAAGGCGTATTCGGGCAGCAGCGTCAATATCAACGACATGTCACAGGAGGCCTTCCTCCGCCATATCGAATATGGCGCCAATATCAAATACGCTCTGATCAAGTCCGAGACGACCAAACTGCTCGAAACCGATATGACCTTCCTGTATTCCGCGACTTATGATACCTTCAAGGATCAGATAATGGATCGGTATTCGCAGATGGAAACCATCAGCAGGGAAATTGGGGATGCCTCCATTACCGCCCACCAGACGGACGGTCAGGTTGCAGTGGTCAGCTATTCCAACGGCAAGACCATCTATGTCAATTACAGCGACAGCAGCGTTGAAATGAATGGGGTATCCATTCCGGCGAACGGCTACGCTGTCCGTTAACGAGGGGAGTGAGTGGAATGAAACAAAAAACAAAGGCGCCGGCAGCTGAAGGCGGCGCAGCGCGGCTCCGGCGGCGGCGGCCCATGTCGCTGGAGCGCAAAGCCAAATGGTCCGGCTACCTCTTTCTTTTGCCCTGGATCATCGGCACCATCTATTTCTTTATCATCCCGTTCTGCAGCTCCGTGCGCTACTCCTTTAACAACGTCATGCTGAGCGGAAGCGGTCTGAATTTTAAATTCGTCGGCTTGGAAAACTATCAGTTTATCTTTGGAACCGATGCCGAGTATATGCCCAAAATCGTTTCCAGCCTGCGCAGCCTGGTTACCGATGTACCGATTATTGTGGTGTTCTCGCTTTTTGTCGCCATGATGCTCAACCAGAAGTTCCATGGACGTACTTTTGCCCGTGCCCTGTTCTTTTTGCCGGTGATTATTGCCTCAAGTATGGTGATTAAGATCCTGAATGAAGATGTATTCAAGAACACCATGATGAGCAGCGGCGAGACCTCCATGTTCCAGACAGGAGCGATACAGACCTTCCTGACGGAAAAGCTGACCCTTCCCGGAGGTCTGGTCAGCACCTTTGCCTCAATCACCAGTCAGGTGTTCGACCTGTCGTGGAAGTCGGGTCTTCAGATCCTGCTGTTCCTCAGTGCGCTCCAGTCGATTCCGGAGTCCTATTATGAGGTGTGCTCAATTGAGGGCGCCAATTCCTGGGATGCGTTCTGGAAGGTGACGGTGCCAGTCATCGCCCCCAATATTTTAATTGTTGCGGTGTATACCATCATCGACAGCTTTACGGATATGAGCAACCCTGTCATGGCGGATATCCTGGGCCGTTTCAATAATCTGAGATACGGCATTGCAACAGCGGCCGCGTTGATCTATTTCCTTATCATCGCTGCGATTCTGGGTGTTCTGGCCCTGATCGTGATGCGGGTTTCCCGGCGCAAATAGAAAGGAGGAGGCTGTATAATGAAAGAAAATGCACGGACAGCCGCTCCTGCGGTTCCGGCAGCGCAAAGGGTGACACCCCCGAAAAAGAAGATGACGGCGGATTTACGGATGTATCATATCAAGCGGAAAATTCCTTCGTTTTTTTACAAGCTGTTCCGCTTCATGTTTATTGTCTGTATGGCCTATGTGCTGTTGTCCCCCATTCTGATCATGCTGAGCCGTTCGCTGCGTACGTCGGCGGACATGCTTAATCCCAGTATCGTCTGGATACCCAGCAGCGTCACCTTCAGCAATATTGTTGAGGCCTTCCGCATCATGGATTACGGAAATACGCTGATTTTTTCCGGACGAGTGGTTTTGATCAGCACCCTGCTGACCCTGGTCTCCTGTTCCATGGCAGGTTATGCTCTGGCGCGGTACCGTCTGAAGATATCAAATTTCTGCGTGGCGGTGGCGATTTTTACCATTATCGTGCCGATGCAGACCTACATTATCCCCTTTTTCTTCCAGTTCCGTTACTTTAATTTCCTTTTCATCGGCGATATTTATAACGCCATCACAGGCGATATCCTTGGACTGAATGACACCGAGTTCGCGTATTATCTGCCGGCGATTCTGGGCGCTGGTCTGCGTTCCGGTCTGTTCGTCGTGATGTTTACACAGTTCTTCCGGGGCCTTCCCAAGGAGCTGGAGGACGCAGCACGAGTGGACGGCTGTTCCGAGGTGCGTACCTTTGTACAGGTCATGCTGCCGAACTCCGGCCCGATTTTCCTGGTCATCTCTATTTTCTCCATTGTATGGTACTGGAACGATTATTACTTCGGCCAGATCATGATGAGAAACCGGCAGATGATGTCCACTAAAATCAGCATGATTAAGGCGCTGGTGCGCGCCATGAGCGAAACGAATTCCTGGGGCGACGGATATACAGAAACGGTTTGGGTCTTTGCCTCCGCGCTGCTGTTTATTCTGCCTCCGCTGATCCTTTATATTATCGTGCAGCGCTTCTTTATTCAAAGCATTGAACGTACAGGTATCGTCGGGTAACCGTCGTCCGGAGGAAAAGAGAGGACATGGTCACTGGTCGTGTCCTCCCTCACCTTCATTTTGATGATAACGGAGGAAACAGGCGCATGAAATATGCGAAAAAGGCGCTCGGCGTGCTTCTGACCGTTGCGTTCCTGATGTCCGCTGCGGCGATGACAGCTGCTGCAAAGCCGGACAGCGGTCTGGCGATTATTCCGCTGGAAGATCATGAGGATGATTTGGATTATTGGGAAACCCAGACGGCGAACGACGAATACGCTCCCCTGAACAGTGAGGGATGCTGGGTAAAAACCACTCTGGGCGATGACGGCTCCCTTACACTGGAAAAAACCACAGATTCCAAAAACAATTATCCCCGTATCCGCACCCTGATCCAGGAAGACCTGCCCGAGGTCGATCTGGAGGCCAATCCCTATCTCTATTTTGATTTTGTCGCTGAGAGCTGCGAGTGGATGATTCAGTTCAATCACGGTCAGAACAGTGTCAAGCTGGCCAAGGGAATCGTTGGGGCGGTCGGACAGGATGAGCTTGTCGGAGCGGAGGGCCTCCTTTCCATTGATAAGGATGGTCCTGCCGGCCACTATACCGGCAAGCTGAATCTGGCGCAGTATTACCGCGAGGAAAATATAACAGGTCTGGCCGGGCAGACGAAACTGAATGCCCCTAATGTAGTTGTCTATATCGTCAATCCATCAGCCGGCGGACGGCTGACCATCAACAGCCTGTCCATCGGTAATGACGATGCGGACCAGGCGTCCGGTCCCAAGCTGAATCTGCTGCTGAAAAACGGCGATTGGGACGAGGAAGATGAGGAGAATGAAGGGGAAGACGACACCACCGCAGCTGACAGCACGACCACTCGTTCGGCTGCGGAAACCACCTTCTCCCGAACCTCCGCTGCTTCCACCAATACCGAAACAGACGCATCTGCCGACGGCACCTGGATTTACATCGTAACGGCGGCTGTGGCGGTCGTTGTGGTGGTGGGGGCTGTTGCCGCTGTCATGGTCATCCGGAAAAGGAAGGGCCGTACGGCGCCGGATCAGGTGTCCGACCCTTCGGATCGGACCGAAAAAAAATAAGCAGTTTGTTGGGATAAAAGCTGTCGCTTATCAGAAATAGCGATGGCAATACCCGTTGTCCGTCCATATGGCCGTCAGTTTGTCTGACGGCCATATTTTTACAAACAACGGGTATTGGAAGGGTGGAAAGAGGAGCATTTAACAAGGCTTCTCCCAATAAAAGACGGCTTTGCCGTAAAAGAGGAAGGGCGCGATACCGATGAAAACAGAAAAGTCTTCCATAACCTGTCCCTGCCATGAACTTGCCGGCGAATACGATGTGGTGGTGATCGGCGGGGGAACAGCTGGTGCGTTTGCCGCCATTGCCGCTGCTGACAGTGGGAAAAAGGCTCTGATCCTGGAGCGTTCCTATAGCCTGGGTGGTTCGGCAACGCTGGCGCAGGTCACCCCTCTGATGTCTAACCATCTGCCGAAGTTCACGGAAAACTCCTACCTGACCCTGCGCCTGACCGAGCGGATGATGGCGGTGGGAGCGGAGGACCGGCCTTCCTGGTCGCGCGGAGGCGGACGCTTCAGTCCGGTCAGACTGACCTATGAGCTGGAACGGATGGCAAAGGACTCAGGCGTGAAAATTCTGTACGGCGCCGATTTTGTGACGGTGAACCGGGAAGGGGAGCGTATTGAATCGGTCTGTATCAACACCATCAACGGCCTGCAGCTGGTTCGGGGGAAAACCTTTGTCGATGCGACCGGTGACGCACTGGTGGCCTGGCGCGCCGGATGTCCCTGCCTGACAGGGGATGAAGAGACAGGCAACAATCAGCCGGCGTCCCTGCGTTTCTCTGTGTCTAACGTGGATATGGAGGCCTTCCGCACCTATCTGAACAGCATCGGGTTCCCAGTGGCGGAGGGAGACGAATATTTTGAGCTGGGATGTATCTGGTCCAATGAGGGGGACCCCATCACTGAGCTGCTCCACAGGGGCGTGGCGGATGGAGAACTGGAGCGCCGGGAAGTGGAGTATTTTCAATGCTTCTGTTCACCCTGCATGGGCGGTCTGATCTACTTTAACTGTCCGGAAGCGCCCCACCTGCTTAATACCACAGATGCCTCCTCCGTAACGGAGATTGTGCTCTTCTGCCGGGAGGCAGCGGTCCGTCTGCACACCTTTTTTAAAAAGCATGTGGGCGGATTTGAAAACAGTGCCATTGCCGCCTTTGCCGAAATACCGGGCATCCGTGAAGGGCGCCGGATTGAGGGAGAGTATGTGCTGACCGCGGAGGATTACTGCCAGCGGCTGAAGGTGGAGGATGCGGTGACCCAGACGGCCTATCCGATTGATGTCCATGGCAACATCGAGGGGAACTATGGGATGCAGCCGGGGGAATATATGGAGATCCCCTATCGCAGCCTGATCCCCAAAGGCGTCGATAACCTGTTGGTGGCGGGCCGTTCCGTATCGTCTACTTTTATCGCCCAGTCGGCGGTCCGTATTCAGCTGGTCTGCCGCAGTCTCGGTGAGGCGGCGGGAATCGCCTGCGCCATGGCCTGTGACCAGGGGGCGAAGCTCTCCGATATTTCGGGGGAAAAGGTGCGCGAGAAAATGATCGCCCGCGGCGCTGTTTTCCTGAATCGCTAACGGGCTGTTCAATCCTTACCAAATGGAGTGCCTGCCTGTGAGAGGCGCCGAAAGGTCCAGGCGGACCTCTGATGGAAACGGAGAAGCTCTCCCAACTAAATAAGACGGCCCTGCCGTCCAATAAGAAAAGGTGTGATACCTGATGAAAACGGAGAAATCGGCAGTATCCTATCCCTGCGGGACCTTTGCCGGCGAATACGATGTCGTGGTGGTCGGCGGAGGAACCGCCGGTGCGTTTGCCGCCATTGCCGCTGCGGACAGCGGTAAAAAGGTGCTGCTTTTGGAGCGCGCCTATAGTTTAGGCGGCTCGGCAACGCTGGCACAGGTCACCCCTCTGATGGCCAATGTTCTGCCCAAATATACCGATAATTCCTATCTGACCCTGCGCCTGAAGGAACGGATGATGGCGGTGGGAGCGGAGAACCATCCTAACTGGTCCGTCGGCGGCGGCAGCTTCAATCCGGTCAGGCTGGCATATGAGCTGGAACAGATGGCGCAGGAGTCAGGCGTCGAAATCCTGTACGGCGCCGATTTTGTGGGAGTGAACCGGGAAGGGGACCGTATAGAATCGGTCTGTATCAACACCATCAACGGCCTGCAGCTGGTCCGGGGGAAAACCTTTGTCGATGCGACCGGCGACGCACTGGTGGCCTGGCGCGCAGGCTGTCCCTGTGTGACAGGGGATGAGAAGACCGGAAAAAATCAGCCGGCCTCCCTTCGCTTCTCCGTTGCCGGCGTCCATATGCCCGGTTTTCGCGCGTTCCTGAACAGCATCGGTATTCCGATTGAGGATGACGACGAATATGCTGAGCTGGGCTGTATCTGGTCGAATGGATGCAAGCCGTCGGTTCAGATGCTTCCTTTGTTCAGCAAGGGAATTGAGGACGGAGAGCTGGAACAGGGGGATGTGGAATATTTCCAGTGCTTCTGCGCGCCCTGTCTGAACGGTATGGTCTACTTCAATTGCCCGGAGGCGGTTGATCTTCGCAATACGGTGGACGCGGCCTCTGTCACAAAAATTGTGCTTACCTGCCGCGCGGCGGCGGTCCGCCTGCATACCTTCTTCAAAAAACATGTGGGCGGCTTTGAGAACAGCACCATTGCCGCCTTTGCGGAGATACCGGGCATTCGCGAGGGGCGGCGGATCGAAGGGGAATACGTGCTGACCACAGAGGATTACTGCCAGTGCCGGAAGGCGGAGGATGCCGTGACTCAGAACGCCTACCCGGTTGATGTTCACGGCGATACCGAAAACAATGGCAGCGTTTTTCCGGCGGGAGAGTATATGGAAATCCCCTATCGCTGCCTGATCCCCAAAGGGGTTGATAATCTGCTGGTAGCGGGCCGCTGCATCTCCTCCTCCTTTATTGCCCAGTCGGCAATCCGCATCCAGCTGGTCTGCCGCAGTCTCGGTGAGGCGGCGGGAATCGCCTGCTCCATGGCCTGTGATCGGGAGGTCAAGCTCTCCGATATTCGTGGAGAAGAGGTGCGTGGGGAGATGATCGCCCGCGGCGCTGTTTTCCTGAACCGGTAAAAGACCGCTCCGGCAGAGCCGGAGAACAGACTCTGCATGAATACTGGTGGCCAATGTACCGCGTTGGTTAAGCGGCCGATTGTGGGGGCACAGCCGAACACGTCGGCGGCAGCGTATCAACCCATTCTGCTGAAAAGATAAAAAGGAAAAGAAAGAAGGGAATCCACCTTGAAAAAGGCTGTAAAAAAATCGCTGGGCAGTTCTCTGACGGCTTGTCTGCTGGCCGTCTGCCTGCTGTTCTCCGGCTGTGAGGTATCCGATGCCCCGATAGCTCCGGGAACAGAGGGGGAGAGTACAACCCCCACGACGTCCGGTGGCGCCGCCACCCCTGACCCGGTACTGTCGCTGGTGGAGGAGCGGTATACCGATGGACTGGGTGAGATCCTTCGGACTGAGCTGTATGAAAACGGCAGCCGTGCGGAGCGGGACGAGCTGATCCGTGAGCGCGATAACAAGGTTTTTTATCTGACCGCCGATAAAAAGCGGGTGATCAATTATGCCGACGGCTATCTGATGGATGTGCCGCTGGATATGGCGCCCGACTATTCTCTCAGTCCCATCCGCTCCCGTTATTCCAATGCCGATACCGTCCTGACCGTTACCAAAGAGACCATTCCGGAGGGCTACACCTATGACGCCCTGATGGATGAATGCTACAATTATCTGCTGAAGGACAGCGATTTCATCCGCAGAAACCGCGTTTCCCGCCAGCCCAGTGAGGAGGCTGCCTATCAGATCAATCGGCTGACGGGAACCGGTCCGCAGACCTATACGGCGGAGTTTTTTACCATGAAGCTTGCCGGCATGCCGGAGGGGAGCAAGGATCTGTACCAATATGTTCTCCTGACCAATAAAAGCAGCCGGACCTATTATTTCTTCCTGTGCAAATCGAGCGTGGAGGTCGATATGAAGGAGATTATCGAATCCTTCCAGCTCATCCAGCCGCAGGGAACAGCGGTCTATAATGTTCAATACAACCTGACCGAATCCCCCTCCTGGTCGGAGGAGACCCGGGCCTACTACCGCCAGCTGAAAGATCAGAAGCATGTGGATTGGGGGCTGTTTTCCGGTCCGACTAACCGGGGAGACCTGTCGGATGTTCACACCTTTGACCAGCTGGCCGATGTAAAGCTGCCGATTGCCTCTATTTATCGCCATGTCTGGGAGGGCTTTCCCATGGAAGCGGCGAAGGCGGTTGATGCCGAGGGACGGATGCTGCAGTTCACCTACCAGTTCACAGACAATAACAATACCGATATCAAGCATTCCCATTCCGAAGCGCTGGAGGTTTATCGCGGCAAGGACGACAAATACCTGTATGAGCTGGCCCAGGCGCTGAAGGAATACGGCAAGCCGGTGCTGTTCCGCCTGAACAACGAAATGAACACCGACTGGACCTCCTACAGCGCCTGCGGAACGATGCTGGACCCCGACATTTTTGTGGAAAACTGGATTCGCCTGTACAATATTTTTGAAGAGGTGGGGGTAGACAACGCCATCTGGATTTTCAATCCCAACGGCGTGGACTGCCCGCAGGCGAAATGGGGTCACTATCTCACCTATATGCCGCCGGCCCAGTATGTACAGATGCTGGGGGTAACCGAATATGTTTCAGGGCATTCCGGATACCCCTCCTTTGAGAAGGTTTACAGCGATATGGAGAAGAAATACTCCGGCTTCTTCGGCGACTGGCCGTGGATCATTTCCGAGTTCGCCTGCGGTACCGGAAACCTCGACGGGAGAAAGGAGCAGATCCGCTGGGTGGAGGATATGCTGGCGACCATGGCTTCTGGCCGTTTCCCGCAGATTAAGGCGGCCATCTGGTTCAGCGGCAACGATTACCGGGAGGATGGCTCTATTCAAAACGAATACCAGCTGGATTTCGGCAACAGCGAATTGATGCAGGCCTTCCGCGAGGGGTTGGCAGACGTTCTTCCAAAGGGATAAAACCATTCGAGAAAATTTTTGTATTTTCTGCTTGCATTTCGGCTTGTCAATCGAATCAGAATGTGCTATAAAGTAAAATCAAAGGCCGGTTCTCCCCGTCCAGGCGGGGAGAACCGTGGACCGAAGCAGGGTGTTCCATGACAGAAAGGGTGAAGAGGTGGCCATTTTGAAGAAATCGGGGCGGAGGAGCCTTTCCGCTGTTCTGGCGGTCTGCCTGCTGTTCAGCTGCACGGCCCTTGCCGGCTGCAACGGGCAGGAGAAGGGGAAGGAACCCGCCGCCCCCAGCGAGGAGCAGCTGACGGCAGTCCGGGAGAGCCTTCAGACTGCCGGACACATGGAGGGACTGGGCGAGCTGTCCCAAATGGAGCTCTATGTCAACGGCCAGCGTACGGCCGATACCGAGATGGTTTCCGCCAAGGACAATAAAATCATCTATTATACAGCCGATAAAAAGCGAATTGTCAATTTCCCCGACGGCTATCTGATGGATCTGGGGCTGGACTGGCAGCCGGACTTTTCGCTGAGCCCGGTCCGCACCCGTTACCTGACCGATAACGCTGTTCTTACCATCACCAGGGAAAAGAATACCTATCCGACGATGGAGGAATTTGTCAGCGCCTGTGTCACCCGATATATCAAGGACGACGCCTTTCTTGCCGCCAACCGTATCCAGCGGATAAAGGAAAACCGCACCATTACGGTGGGGGAATACACCGCCGAGCGAATCGACCTGAAACTGGACGGAATGGAAGAGGGCGGAATGGCCAACTATTCGTATGCCATTCTGACCCGACCGGACAGCAGCGATTTCTATTTTTTCATGCTGAAATACAATCAGCCGGAGGATCTGGACGCTATTCTGGCCACCTTTGAGAAGGTCCGTGTGCAGGGCATCGGCGTCTACAGCAAGACCTTCGAGCTCAGGGAGCCTGAGAACTGGAGCGCCGACACCAAAGCCTATTATGAAAAGCTGAAAAACCAGAAGCATATTGACTGGGGTATTTTCAGCGCCAACCTGGCCAAGGTGGGGATGAAGAGCGATGTTCCTGCCCTGGAAAAGCGTATGGATTACAAATTTCCGATCATCTCCGAATATATCCATTATTCCAAAAACAAATTCCCCACTGAGCTGACTCAAATCCTCGATAAAGAGGGCCGTCAGCTCCAGCTGACCTATCAGTTCACCTCCTCCAATAATACCGAACTGGCGGGATATACGCCCTCTCTTGATATCTATCGCGGCCGTTGCGACGAGGAGCTTCGTGCCTTTGCCAGGGAAGTGAAAGCCTATGGCAAGCCGGTGCTGTTCCGCCTGAACAATGAGATGAACACCGACTGGACCAGCTACTGCGGTCTGACCAATATGGTGGATCCGGATATTTTTGTGGCGTCCTGGGTGCGGATGTATAAGCTCTTTGAAGAAGAGGGCGTCAACAATACCATTTGGATTTTTAACCCGTTTGACGGCAGCTATCCTCCCTGCAACTGGGCTAATTTCATCAATTATATGCCCGATTCGGAATATGTCCAGATGATTGGACTGACCGGCTATGAGTCGAATAATAAAAATACAAACCAATCCTACCAGGTCATTTATGATAAGATTGTTCAAAACTATGAACCCTTCTTTATGGACTGGCCGTGGATTATTTCCGAGTTTGCCTGTGGCTCCGGCGCCAATAAAGAAAATCAGGAATCCCAGGCGAAATGGGTGGAGGAGATGTTCGACTGTTTTGAGCAGGGACGATACCCGAATATCAAGGTGGCCGTCTGGTTTAACGGCAATGACTACACCGATGAAGGACAGGTAAAAAACCGCTATGCTTTGAGCGTGACCAACAAGAGTACAATGAAAGCCTTTAAGGACGGCCTGGCGGCCACACAGCCGTAGGCTGTTTACGGACCGTTCCCGAAGGATCAATCAGTGTGCCAATCACAGGACTGCGAACCCGCGGCAGACGGCGTTCCCATCTGCCGCGGGTTTTGATCTTGTAAAGGAGGAATCATGATGAACGAAGAAATTCTGCAGGGATTTCCCCCTCCCGAAAAAGAGGAATGGTATGAGGACGGACGCCTGCGTTCATCCTCTCCGAAGGAAGGGGAATGGGCTCCGGAAAAGGACAACAAGCTGATTTACACGGCAGGGGATCGCCAGCGTGTGGTAAATTTTCCTGACGGATATTTGCTGGATGTCCCCGCCGGCTGGCGGCCGGATTTCACCCTCAGCCCGGTGAGGGTCCGATATCGGGCGGAGGGGCTTGTTCTGACCGTCACCAGGGAAAAAATGATTTACGACACCCATCAATTCTTTTTTGACGAATGCTTCAACCGCCACATCAAGGACCCGCAGTATCGGAAGGAGAACCAGATTACCGAAGTGCGGCCCTGTCATGTGGAGGAGCTGGACGGGTATCGGGCGGAGTTCATTCATCTGCATCTGGAGGGAATGCCGGAGGGGAGCCTGACCTATTATACCTTTGTCAAGCTCTACAACGAATCCCCCGACTTTTTCCACTTTTTGCTCAAGACGGCGGAATCCTTTGATCTGGAGCCGGTCGTCCGTTCGCTGAGGGAGATTCCCGCCAGCGGCACCGCGGTGTACAGCGCCGAATTCCAGCCCCATGTGTCGGAGGACTGGACCCCGGAGACACGTGCCTATTATGAAAAGCTGAAAAATGCCGATACCATCCAGTGGGGATTGTTTACCAGCCATGGGAACAGCGGCCAGCTCGACCAGCTTGAGGAGCTGGAGGAAAAGATGGACTATCGCTTCCCCATTGTTTCGATTTACCGCCATGTGGTGCATGGTTTCCCGACCGAGGCGGTGCAGCGGGTGGCCGACGCCGGCCGGCAGCTTCAGTTCACCTATCAGTACACAGGCACCAATAACACCGACCTTTCCTCCGGATCGGCGGCGCTGGAGGTTTACCGCGGCAAATGGGATGACCGCCTGCGCGAAATTGCCAGAGGCATCCGCGATTACGGCAAGCCGGTGCTTTTCCGCCTGAACAACGAGATGAACACCGACTGGACCAGCTACAGCGGTCTGGTGTGTCTGCTGGACCCGGATATTTTTATTGAGACCTGGATCCGCTTTTACAACATCTTTGAAGAGGAGGGTGTACATAACGCCATCTGGATCTGCAATCCGTTTGACAAGAGCTTCCCTCCCTGCCGCTGGGCCAGCTTCATCAACTACATGCCGCCGGCCGAGTATATGCACCTGATCGGCGTCACCGGCTATTGCAGAGGACATAACGGATTCCCCAGCTTCCGGAAGATTTATCAGAAGATCGAGGATGACTATCGTCCCTTTTTCATGGACTGGCCGTGGATTATTTCCGAGTTTGGCTGCGCCAGCGGGGATGGCACCCAGCTGGACGAGCAGGAGGAATGGCTGCGGGGCATGTTCGATTGCTATGAGCAGGGGCTGTTCTCCAACATCAAGGCCGCTGTCTGGTTCAGCGCCGACGACCTGAACCCGGATGGCTCGATACTCAACTGGTACCTGCTGCATCCGGAGCAGGATCAGATCATGGGGGCGTTCCGCGACGGCTTTAAGAGGACTCATGCAGAGGCGGCCTGCCCGCCCGGTGAGGGGGCGTCTGTATGAAAAAGGCTTTTTGTGCGGCGGCAGCGCTGATAACGGCGGCTGTGATGTCTGTTTCGCTGACAGGCTGCGGGAAAGCCTTTGATACCAAAAGGGAGGGGATTCCCCGGATAGACCTCCGCGCCAATATCGAGGATGTCAGCGCGGATAATGCTGAACGGGACTACCGCTTTACCGCTGGTGAAACGGATGAGTATACCTTCAGCGCTGAGGGCACAGCCCAAATTCAATTGTTCGATGGGGAGGGGAAACAGCTGGCCGGCGGTCAGGACGATGTTTCTGCGCCCTTGACAGAAGGAAAGGAGTATTTTATGAAAATCACTACCGAAGAAAAAAACACCCCGTTTGCCGTGAGAATTTCCGCCAACGGAGATGGGGGCCGAAGCAATCCCTACATGCCGTTTGAGAACATCTTCACCCAGCAGGAGGTCCAGGTGGAGAAAACGGAAGAGGATCCGCTGAAGCCCTGCACGGTCGAGTATAAGAAACGCGAGGGCGGCACCTACATCTATTCCAACAACCCGGAAATGATGGCGCCCGAGGATCTGGGAGCCGCCATTATCCGCACCGAGCACATGAGCGGTATGTACAACTTTACCTATGAGCATTCCAACCATACCGGCCACAACATTTTCCTGGGATATCAGCTGCTCAACACCAGCGAAACAGAGGACGCGGTGGTGACGGTGTACAACATCGGCTTCCAGGTGGACGGCGAGTGGCTGGGTCAGCGCTCCTGGTCGGATTTCTACAATCTGCGGTTTGAGCTGCCGAGCGACTATTTTGATGAGGAAGGGAAGGAAACCTGGTATTATAAGGGGCAGGATTTCCTGGATTACACTCCCCGCGTGTTTGAACCCACCACCTACCGGATTCCCGCCGGTCAGTATATTTACGTGCTTGGCGGCACCTCTGCGGACGCTTATAATCACACCAATGTGGCCGGCACCGCCGACAAACAGATTCTGAAGGGCCGCTGCTCTAACGCCGCTGTGCAGTTCAGCGTCACCGGCGGCGATGTGACCGGTACCTTCTATCCCTACAACGATCCCGCTCAGGTGCAGGCGAACCCGCCGGAGCAGGGCCATATAGATGAGCGGGACGGCAAGGACTACGGCGGACAGTATAAGGGAACTGACCCCCATCTTGGTCTGATTGAAGCCAACCTTTGCTGGACGGTCAATGATAAAACCCCCGCGGGCAGGCTGCCGGTAACTTATGAGGTGATGTATGATCCGAATGCTTCGAGCGTCACCACCCCCTTTGCAGAATACCACAGCGTTCCCCACACCATCAACGCGGATAACTGGCAGACCAGCCTGAACCCGCAGAACTCCCACCGCTCGATTGGCACCGATATGATGGTATTCAATGGCATCGACCCTCAGGGCAACCCCATCATTATCGACAATGAGCACGCCGACGGACGGGGACAGATCGCGAACACGGGCAACTGGATGGTGACCTACAACGACAACATTACCCTGGTCAACACCGGCGACAAGCCCCGTACCTTCCGGGTGTATAAGTCCGGATCGGCCTCCGGCGCGCTGATGTCCTGTGTGCGCGACCGGGAGGGTAAGGTGCTCAACGCACTGATGAATATCCGGCCGCTTCTGCACAACGGCGACAAGCTGCCGGATGGCGTGGATGCCAGCCGATATGTGAAAAAAGGCGGTACCTTCTGGCCCATCATCGACGGCGTTTCCTTTGACCAGCTGATAGACGACTATTCGCTGGTATGTACGGTGACGGTGGAGCCCATGTCCTATACACAGTTCACAGTGGATTATCTGATCCTGGGGAATTCCTGCGGAGGCATCAACCACTGGATCACGGTCGATTGAGCCGGTAACCTGCGCTCAGGCGGGCGGTTTGCCTGTTGAGGCTCAGAACGGGACCTGCCCGCGGCGGCGGACGGGTCCCGTTTTTTTATCATTTGTTACCTGACGGAAAAGGAGTAGTGTCAATATGCCCATGAAAATCAACCTGATCACAGAGGAGGCTTCTCTGCTGAAGGGAGCCGCGGCGCTGGCCGGTCATGATATCCTGCTGACCGGTGCGGAGGAGGCCGACCTTCAGGTGACGGCGGAAGGGTGCAGCGAAGGACTCTGCGTAGAAATGGCGGGCGGCAAAGCCCGGATCGGCTATTCCCGGCGGGTGGAATTTTTCCGCGGGCTTTCTCTGCTGCTGGAGGCTTTTGGCGAAGGACAGACCGAATGGAAAACAGAGGAACGGCCGCTGTTCCCCACCAATGGCTATATGATGGACTGTTCCCGCAATGCTGTGCCCACTGTTGCTGCCATTCAGGAAATGATCGTGATGCTGGCACTGATGGGACTGGATACCCTGCAGCTGTATACCGAAGACCTGTATGAGCTGGAGGGAGAACCGTATTTCGGCTATATGCGCGGCCGCTATACGGAAGCGGAGCTGAAGGAGATCGACGATTTTGCCGACGCGCTGGGCGTGGAGGTGGTCCCCTGTATTCAGACGCTGGCCCATCTGGCCACCGCGATGCGCTGGCCCTGCTATGACCGTCTCAAGGACTGCGCCGATATCCTGATGGCCGGCGAGGAGGAAACCTATGCGCTGGTGGAAAAGATGATCGCCCACATGTCCCGGTGCCTGCGCAGCCGTCGGATCAATATCGGGATGGATGAGGCGCATCTGATCGGCCTGGGGCGCTACCGCGAGAAGCACGGCATCCGACCCCGTGCGCAGATCATGCTGGAGCATGTCATCCGCGTTAATGAGATCTGTCGGAAATACGGCCTGAAGCCCATGATGTGGAGCGATATGTTTTTCCATCTGGCGGCGGGCGGCTATTCCGGCGAGGAGGGGATCATTCCGCCGGAGGTCATCGAGCAGGTGCCGCCGGAGGTGACGCTGGTGTACTGGGAGTATTACAACGCCGACCCCGAAAATTACCGACGGGTGCTGCACAACCATCAGCAGTTCCGCAATCCGGTGGGCTTTGCCGGCGCCGCGTGGAAGTGGAACGGCATGCTGCCCGAGCTGGCCTACAGCCTGAAGGTGACCCGTATCGCGCTGGCGGAATGCGCGCGGGCGGGGCTGCGCGAGGTGATGGCCACCGGCTGGGGCGACAATGGGGCCGAATGCCCGCTGTTTGCCGTCCTGCCCGCCCTTCAGCTCTATGCCGAGTACAGCTATCAGGGCGGCGATGTCAGCGACGAGCGGCTGGCCAGCCGGCTGCTGGCCTGCACCGGCGGCATCTGGCAGGATTTCCTCCTTCTCGACAGGCCGAACCGCACCACGGAAAACCAGCCGGCTCCCGGCCTCAACCCCTCCAAGTACCTGCTGTATCAGGATGTGCTGATGGGACTGTTTGACCGGCATGCGGATGAATCCTTCCCGCCCTTTTTTGCGGCCTGCGGCCGGGAACTGGAGGCGGCGGGCGAGCGCAATCCCCGCTATCGCCGGATGTTCACCTATGCCGCAGAGCTCAGCCGGGTGCTGGAGCTGAAGGCAACGCTGGGCATCGAGCTGGCCGCCGCCTATCGAGCGGGGGACCGGGCCGCTCTGGAGACGCTGGCCGACCGGCGTCTGCCCGCCCTGCTGGAGCAGATCGACCGGTTTTCCGAAGCGTTTTACGATTCCTGGATGGGGGAGAACAAGCCGTTTGGCTATGAGGTGACCGATATCCGGCTCGGCGGCCTGCGGAAGAGAGCTGTCACGGCGCGCCGCCGCCTTCGGGATTATCTGGAGGGCCGGCTGGAACGGCTGGAGGAGCTGGAGCAGGAGCGCCTGCCCTTCGACGACAGAGGGGACGAACCGCGCGATATCAATACCTTCTGCAACAACTGGGGACAGATTGTAACCGCCTCGGTGTTGAACTGACGGGTTCCCGCCGAAGGAAAAGGAGGGACTCCATGCGGATTCTGGTGGATGCGGACGGCTGTCCGGTGGTGGAGCTCACCATACAGACCGCGGCGCGGTTCGGGGTTCCGGTTCTTCTTCTGTGCGATACCGCCCATATTCTGGAGAGAGAAGGGGCCGAAACCGTCACCGTTTCTCAGGGCGCCAACAGTGTGGATTTCGCTCTGGTCAACCGGGTGCAGGCGGGGGAACTGGTGGTGACACAGGATTATGGGCTGGCCGCCATGTGCCTGGCCCGCGGGGCTCGGGTGCTGCGCCAGGACGGGCTGGAATATACGCCGGACAATATCGACGCGCTTCTGCTGGCCCGGCATACCGCCCAAAAGCAGCGCCGGGCAGGAGGCCGCCTGAAGGGCCCTGCTCGACGGACAGCGGAAGAGGATGCGGCGTTTGAACGGGCGCTGATCCGTCTGCTGGAGAAAGGCCGGTAAAGGGGGCCGGACAGGATGAAAGAGAAGGGAACTCTCCGCGCTTATGAGCTGATCCGTTCCCGGCGAAAGACGCTGGCTCTGGAGATTGCAGAGGACGGACGGCTGCTGGCACGGGCGCCTCTGCGCCTGCCCCAACGGGACATCGACCGTTTTGTGGCGCAAAAGGCAGCATGGATTGCCGGCCGGCAGGCGGAGGCCGCCGAACGCAGACGGAAACGGGCGGCGTTTGTCCTTCGGCCCGGGACAGCCGTTCGCTTCCGGGGCCGGGAGCTCCCATTGGCCTCCGGCGGGGAAGAGGGCTTTGACGGCGGGACGCTTTGGCTGCCGGAAACAGTCTGGCAGGGGGGAGAGGCCGCTGTCCGTGCGGCGCTGGCCGGCTGGTACCGGCGGCAGGCAGAACAGGAGCTGCCGCCGCTGGCCGCACAGTATGCGGAGCGGACCGGCTGGCAGCCCGCTTCGGTCGGCATCACCGGCGCCCGGACGCGATGGGGCTCCTGTTCGGGGACCAACCGGATCCATTTCAGCTGGCGGCTGCTGATGGCGCCGGAGGAAGCGATTGCTTATGTGGTGGTTCATGAGCTGGCCCATACGGTCGAGCACCATCATTCCCCCCGCTTCTGGGCGCTGGTGGCTTCGGTGCTCCCCGACTGGCAGGAACGCCGGGGCCGGCTGCGGGAGACGGAGCGCCTCCTGCGGGAGGAGGGATGGTTATCGCCCTGACCCGGGGCAAAGCCGGGGGTGAGAGGAGCCTGGTACAGACGACACCCCTTCGGGGAGCCCGCGATGGAGCGGCCAGCGGTCTGGCTGATTCACAGGCGGCCCCTGAAGGGGTGTCGTTTATATTTTTTGCGGCCTGCAAATGGGGTGAGGAATTCTCTGCGTCTGATCCGTCCTGCGGACTGCTTCCCTGCCAACCGGCGCTCTCCGTATTTCCCCCGTTTTGTGTGCGGCGGACTTTGTTCTTTCGCTGAAGAAATCTCCCGATTGTTTGTGGCCGCTGGCCGGCAGACGGACGTCCATGGTTTTTCAGGATATCCCTTTCGCTCCCCGGTATAACCGGAATGGTTCCGCTATGTAAGCAGTAAAAGCAAAGACGCCCTTTCACGGGCGTCTTATCCGGCATATTCCGATTTTTTGGACAGGGATACCAGCAGTCTCCGGACCAGTTCGCGATCCTCCGGCCCCAGTTGAAAAAGGAAATCTATGGGCAGCGGCCCGCCCTCGGCCATGATAGAGGCTTCAAAATCGCGAAAGCTGGAGCGGATGGAGGTCCTTCCCACTAAATAATCCAAATTTACCTGATAAAAATCAGCCAGTTTAATCAGGCTTTTATATTCCGGATAGCTTTTCCCTAATTCGTATTTTGATACGGCGGAGGGAACCACGTTAAGTATCTCCGCAATATCCGCCTGTTTCAGATGGCGTTCTTCTCTTAATTCGATCAGGATATCCTTAAGCTCCACTGCCTCACCGCCTTTTTAACCGTACTATTTTACCAGTTTTTAAGCATAAGCCGAAGAAATTCGACAATAAATCCAATAAAATGAATTTTTCGCTTGAAATATGATTTGAATTCTATTATCATAAGAATAAATTCAAACACGAAAGAAACGTGCTTGTTTTTTGACTTTGTCCCATATGTCTTCCCGGAAGGATAGAAAATAGTTGTCATTGAGCTGTAGCCCATCGGGAAAGTGCCTGAACAGAAAAGGCGGGCATATTTTCTGAAAGCCTCTGTTTACTTTTGCCGATATTCTTCTTTTATGCTGTAGGAATATAAAAGCATACCGACCGCTTCCTTATCAATATCATGCAAACGGAAAAGCAGATCCACAGGAACCATGCCGCTTCTGGTTTTCAGCTTGTCCTCTATCTGTTTCATACTGGCCTTTATTTTTGTACGGCCGAATAAGTAATCGAGGTTAACCCCATAGAATTCAGCCAGCCTGATAAGAACATCATAGGATGGCTGCGCGGTTCCTTTCTCATAGGCGGATATGGTGGAACGGCCGACATTGAGCTGAGCCGCAAGTTCCTTTTGGGAAATATCAAATTCCTCACGCAATCTTGCCAGTTTTTCACCCAGATTCAAATGCCGACACCCCCTCTTTATACAGGATAACATTTAGAGCAGGTAAATGCCTGAAATGCCATGATTAAAATCATATTATCCATATTATGAGAAAATACGACATTAATATGAGCAAAAACGCATTTTTAAATGATTAAAAGAAAGATGGTTATTTATGGAGGTCATAAGTAAATACGATATTCTGCATGAAATACGCGGAGCAAAGGAATCCAACGAAATGCGTTTTACTATAGCCGGGCATAAAATTCACCTGCTTTATTCCCACTATGGAAAAGAGATCGTCTGCCGTCTTGATGGAGAGCGGATCCAGGATTGTGATTTGACGATTCTCTATCATCTGCTGGACGACTGGACAAACGCCAGACGAATCAAAATAAAGCTTTCAAACGAGCCCCAGTCAGGGAATTGGAAAAAAATTCGCATAGACGGCGACGAGATGAACTGCCGTATCCGGGAAAAGGTGATGGAGTTGGGAATAGAACGCCGTTATAAAGGCTTCGACTATCTGTGTGAAGCGATATATATGGTCTGTCAGCTGCATATGGCCGGGCGCCTGGTGGATATCATAAAAATCGTGGACAGGCTTGCCGAAAAGCATGAAATCAAAAGGGTATCAATGGAATACAGTATGCGGATAGCGGTGGAATCCCATCCACTGGACCGGACTGAATGGCAGCGGGAGGAGATCAGAAAATATCACAGCCGTGCCTGCGCCGGAGCGAGGGATGTCATTCTAAATCTGTCGCATAGTCTGTTGGATGAATGGTACCAGATGGGGAAAAAGGGTCCGGGTTCCGGAAACGAGAGGAGACGCCCTCTGACATGACTTTTCCCAAAACCTGACGTCAAACCCGTCTTTTGTATGGCGGGCTATGCACAAAAACCAAGCGGCGTCCTGTCAAGGAGACAGGACGCCGTTCTATCTGGCAGAGCCGGTTTGGAAAGCATGGCCCGCCGTTTATTTTGACCGGACGGACAGGGTGTATTCGGAGGGGGTCATACCGGTCGCCTGCTTGAAGTAGCGGGAGAAGTAGTGAACGCTGGCGTACCCCAGCCGGTCGGCGATCTGTGTGATATTGCCCTCGCCCTCCCGCAGCATTTTTTTGGCCGTATCAATTTTGAGCTGGCGGTAATATTCCATGACGCCTTTACCCGTTGCCGATTTAAAAATGGTTTTCAGGTTGGTAGCGCTCTGGGCGGAAAAGCGGCAGATATCGGAAAAGCTGAGGCTGCCGCAGGCGTTGTCCTCCATATAGGCGATGATGCGGGCAACCAGCTCATTGCCCGACCGCCGTCTGACAGTGGAGGTGACGCGGGCTGTGCGCCGTTCCCCCCGCTCCCGCCGGATCAGGCTGATCAGCAGCTCCTCCAAAAGCAGGCCGACCATCTGCTCCGCCCCAAAGGGGGCGCTGGCGGCCCGGCTCAGCCGGGTGACGGCCGGATGATCGAGCGGGGTGGAAAAGGCGGCGCCTGCCTCCTTCAGCAGACGGGAGAGCAGCTCCCTTTCCGTTTCGTCCGCGCGGAGCCGCTTTTCACGGAAAAAATCCATCGCGGGGGAGGGACAGTCGAAGGAGATAACCGCCAGATTCGGCGCGCTGACACCGTCGGCGACAACAGTATGGAATTCATCCGGCTGATGGAAAATCAGCTCTCCCTGACTCAGCCGGTACCGTTCGCCATCCGCGTCGACCATGACGCTGCCCTTGTCCACATACAGCAGCTCCCAGAAGGGATGGGACTCACCGGTAAAGATATAGTCGCGGTCAAATTCAAAATAATGCACGGTGATCACGCTTCGGACATCCAGCTCCCGGCATAAAAAAGTGGGTTTGTATGGTTCCACTGGCTGTTTCCTCCCTGCGTCCTCTGCTGTTTCTGCCATTATACGACAGATCGCCGCCGGTTTCAAATCAAAGGTTTGCCAGTCCCTTTGCAGAAAACGTGAGTCGGGCTGAGCATCCTGGGGATTTCACAAAAACAGATTGAATCGAATCCCGTTCTGTGATAAAATGACAGCGATCAAACCGGTGGAGGTCATCATGAGGTATTACAAAAAAGCCAAAGACATGATGGACATGGACGCCACAGAATTTATTGGCGGTGTTTCAGAAGGTGAAATAGAACGGGCCATGAAATCATTATCGGTTGCTTTCCCGGAGAGCTATAAGGCTTTTTTAATGGATTTTGGCGGCGGTGACGCCGGTGGGGAAGTCATCCTTGGGCTCACCAATCGTGAAGAAGATGATGTGGTTATTGCTACACAAATGGAGCGCCGTCAGGGTCTGCCGGAGAATCTGATCATTATTGGCTTTTGGCAGGATACTCTCGTCTGCCTGGACACAGGCAGGATGAATCATGGGGAATGTCCTGTTGTGGAAGTGGGGGAGGATTATAGCCAAACCGAAGTGGCGGCGGATAGCTTTGGAAAATTTTTATATGAGTATGTTGAGGAAGAGTAATAGATCCTCTTGTTTATTGGGCAGTTACCTGTAAGGTGGCTGTCCACTTTCGATATTTTGACAGATGATTTTGTCAAACAGCGTGAAGTCATACTTATCTGAAAGGGAGGCTTTCGGCCTTGCCTGGCTCCGGGAGTCGTCCCGGAGGGTTCAGAGCCGGTATGGACTTTCCGGCGTTTTTTCTCTACCCATTTCCCCAACTTCATGGTACAATGACCACGGCCCAACGCATCTGCTCACGTAACGCCCGGTGGCCGTGGCCCTGAAAATGCCTGCCGGCATTTTCCCCACGTTTATGGTACAATGCAGGAAATCAAAGATTTCCTGCCGAAGCATTCCCTGTCGGGCGGAGCGCCCTCCTGCGGCAGAGCCGCAACGGGAATTCTTCTGGGGGAGGGTGCTTATCTTCAGGTACCATACAGGAAACCGAAGATTTCCTGTGTCAATTATTTTACCTTTTGCGGCCCGGGGCCAGGAGCTTTCCCTGACGGGAAATCTCCCCCTCCGGCAGGGCGACC
>JAAWCO010000080.1 GCA_022793315.1 Clostridiales bacterium
GGAGGCGGACGCTCTATCCAACTGAGCTACTGGCGCATATTTAAATTTAATACCGATTACCCCTCCATTGGGGAATACTCCCGGTTCTCTTTGGAGGCGGACGCTCTATCCAACTGAGCTATAGCGACATCTGTAACAATATTCCTATTGTACACCACTGCCGGCGGCCTGTCAATGAGCGGCGTTTGGCGCTTCTCTCTGCGATAGATCCCCCTCAGCTTAATTAAGGGTAACCAGAGGTTAACCCGATAAAATTTTTCTTATGGCAGCCGGAAGGAAAACTGTCCTCACTTCCGGGAAGGGAACCTGTCAGTCGCCGATAGCAGATGCCGGAAGCGTTGCACAGGAACCCGGCCGGCCGACACAGGTCCGCCGGCCGGCGGGTCTGGCAGGGTTATTTCCGGAAATGTTTTTTTCGCCGTATGGCGACCACCAATACCCCGGCAGCAACGATCAGAGCAGAGACGCCCAGAAGAAGGGGGGTCAGAAACTGATCGCCCTTGGGAGAGGCTTCCGCCGTTACAGAGGAGGCTTCCGTGGAGGGCGGCATCGCCGACCCATCGGTGACAACGCAGAATTTCCGAATCACCATTGGTTTTCCGGCTGCGCCGACCGCAAAGACCTTCAGCCCTGAAATAATCACATTGCCGTCCTGAATACAGGCGGCGGGGATGGGCAGATCGGACAGGAGAATGGAGCCGGTCAGCGTCTGGTTGGCGGACAGGTCGCCCACCGTCGGCTCCCGTTTAGCCCCATCGAAATAGGCGTTCAGAGACAGGGACTCTCCCTCCCGGGAGACGGTAGGTGTAGAACCGTTTAAAAAAAGACCAAAGCTGGCGCCGACTCCCTCCAGAGAAAAATCGTATTCCAACCGGGTTCCTTTGACCGGCACAGCCACTCCTGTTTCCGGGGAGTAATGGGCTTCGGGCCATTGTCCGTTCGTGTTGGAAAGAGAGAGGGAGCCATCCTCATTTTTTCCCAGACGAATGCTGCCCTCATCCGGCAGCAGCCAGTCATCCGGATCAAAGGAGATAATATCCTGAGACACCACGCCGTAAGGGATGGTGGGTTTGGCAGGCTGGGGCACCCGTGGTGCGTCGGGATCCTGCCGGTACATGGACTTCATGCCCTGCTCAATCACATTGGCATATATCGTGTTTCCCATCGTGGAGAGATGCACACCATCGCTGTGCAGAAAGGCGGTCTGACTGTATTTTTCACATTCCTTCCGGATATCAATCAGCAACGCTTCGGCTTGGGCGGCGGTTTGACGAATCTTTTCGTTATAGGTATCCAGCACCGCCAGCACACCGCCGTCCGCCTGATAATGGGTATCGGGCAAATAGACGTTCTCTCGCACATAGGGGCAGGTCAGCAGTACCGGTTCAGCACCGGCAGCCCGTATCTGCTCAATAAAAAAGGTCAGATTGTCCTGGAATTTTTCCAGAGAGACGCGGCTTTTGGGGGTCTCCCGGACAAAGTCGTTGGTACCGAACCCGATGATGACAAAATCGGGGCTTTTATTCAGTACATCGCGCTCAAAGCGTGCGCGGCCGTCATCGGAGGTATGCCCGCCGATCCCGCTGTTGATCAGCCGCATATTCAGCCGGTCTGCTAACGCTTTGGGCCAGTCGCTCAACGCGGTCAGACTGTCGCCAAAGGTGCACAGCACACCGCCGTCCAGCAGGGGAGCGTCAGCCGCAGGCTCCGCAGCAACGGGAAGGGCTCCCGCCGTTAACACCGCCGCCAGCAGACCGGCCAGCACCGAACGAATTCCTGTTTTCATACCTGTCCCCTCCCTTGTAAGGTCAGTATACCAGTCGCGCGGCGGTTTGACAAGCAGGAAGAAACGTGTTCCCCTTTGCCTTTCGTACTGCCAATGCCTGATTTCCCCAGTTCTTCATCAAAGGATTCAAACAGGCAGCTTATCCCTTTTATGACCTCCTCAGTTTCCTCTGTATCAATCGGCATTTTATCACTGCCAGCTCCATGCTTCAGCTGTCTCTATAGCCACACAAAGGGGAAAGGGGGGAGAAATTTTCGCCTTTCGCGCTGCTGAATCTCAGGACTCCGTTTTGATGATCACGCCTTGAGTCCTGAAAGCAGATGTGATAACATCAGAAGGAAAAATTTCAGATAGGGTGAGGGGCATGGCCAGGATCACTTGGGAGGGAAATCAGGATTGGGAGAAAAACTTTCCCGATGGGCAGTCTCTCCCCAATGCGGTCAGGCTGAAAAGACCTCAGAACATACTGAATACATCATTGCCATATGGTGTGATCCCTTTGATACTCTGCTTTATCTGTGTGTTTTTAAAGAAAAGCACAAATGACGAATTCATTTTTGATTGGCGCTTTATGCCGCTCAGCTTTATTGCCGGATTTTTATTGATTCCGGCACATGAATTTCTCCATGCCATATGTTATCCAATGGGGGCGATTTACATCGGTGTATGCTTAAAAAAGGTGGCGGCATATGCCCTGTCGTTCCATCCGCTCAGTAAAAGCCGGTATCTTGTCAGGTCCCTTGCGTCAGTGCTTTTAGGGGCGATTCCCCTTGTCGTTTTTGTGGTCTGTCCGTTACAGTGGAAGGCTCTACTGACGCTCTGCGTTGTTCCCTCTTTTATGGGGCTGATCTCGCCGTCACCGGACTATATGGACATCCTTTTGATCATCAGACAAGTCCCCAATGGGGCAAAAGTTCAGGCTTCAAATGAAGGCCTGTATTGGTTTAGATGAATTCCCGCTGATTCAGGCGATTATCGGTAACGGCTAACCGTCTGACGGGGGGACGAAGTGTTTCAGAGACTCCGCGCTGGCCAGCACAAAGGATCAACGGGACCGCAGAAAATAGACCTTGACTTTTCTTTCTCTTCTGGTATATAATTAATCCCTGCAAGGCGAAAGGAGGATGTCACATGCTTCGTACGTATCAGCCCAAAAAGCGGCACCGTAAAAAGGAACATGGCTTTCGCAAGAGAATGGCTACTGCCAACGGCCGGAAGGTGCTGGCCCGCAGAAGAGCGAAGGGCAGAAAGCGCCTGTCTTATTAAGAGGGCGGTCTGAAGAATCACCGACACATCGACTCGGCCGGAGATATCCGGCCGGATCTTCAGTCATGCCACCGAAAGGCCACCATTGTGTGGCTTTTTTTTGTAGTATGCGCCGCCCGGTGCGACGGGCCGGCCATCGGAAACCAGGGAGGCGGACACACTGGCTAAATTCGCCGTATTAAATTGCAATAAGGATTTCCGAACCCTCTATTACCGGGGAAAATCGCAGGTGCATCCCGCGCTGGTGACCTATGTGCGGCGAAACCGGCTGGGTTTCCCCCGGGCAGGGATTACGACCGGGAAAAAGATCGGAAACGCCGTGTGCCGGAACCGCTGCCGCCGCGTGATTCGAGAGGCGTATCGCGCCCTTCTTCCCTCCATTGAGGGCGGATGGGATTTTGTTTTTGTCGCCCGTACCCGTACACGCTCCATGAAAAGTACCTCCCTGACGCGTATCATGGCCTCTCAGCTGAAAGCCGCCGGTGTTTTGCGTGGAGAAAACGGCGCCCCCTCTCCGGAAAAAAAGCGGCCCTCTCCTCCTGAAAAGCCGGCGGAGCCGGGAAAACGGGGGCCGTCTATATGAAAAGGATATTGATTGCTCTGATTCATTTTTATCAGCGGCACATTTCGTCTGCCACGGCCCCCTCCTGCCGCTTCACCCCCACCTGCTCGGCCTACGCCCTTGAGGCAATCGAACGCTTTGGTGCATTCAGGGGAACCGGACTTGCCCTCTGGCGTCTTCTTCGCTGCCAGCCGCTGTGCCGCCCGGGCTATGATCCGGTTCCAGAGAAAAAGCCTCGGCACAGCCGGCATTCCTGTGGCCAGCGGCAGACGCCGGCCAATGATTTTGACCGTTAAATGGAGGACTTGAAACATGCAGATATTCGATCTTATTGGTATTCCGCTCGGTTATGTCCTGTGGTTCATTTATCGGTTTATCCCGAATTATTTTGTCTCCATTTTTCTTTTTACTGTACTGATCCGTGTGCTGACCTTTCCCTTCTCGCTTAAATCGCAGAAGGCACAGGCGGACCGTGCCCGTCTTGCTCCCCGTTTGGAACGCCTGCAAAAAAAATATAAGCAGGATCCCAAGAAGCTTCAGCAGAAGCAAATGGAGCTGTATGAAAAGGAAGGGGTCAGTCTGACCGGCGGCTGTCTGCCGATGCTGATCCCCATGGTTGTGCTGTTCGGCGTTATTTCGGTCATCTATTCCCCGCTGACCCATCTGGCCCGCATTCCCTCTCCGGTGATCAACGCCACCGCACAGGCAGTCACCATGCAGAAGGACGCGGACGGCAACCTTATCGAAGCCGCGGGAAAGGTTCAGCCCGATCAGATGACCGGCTATTACAAAGAACTGCGGGCCATGATTGTTCTGGAGGAAAATGAGGCGGATATCAAGGCAGCTATTGGCAGTCTCTCCGATACCGAGCGTCAAAACCTCTCCGCCGATGAGTACTATGATAAAATGCTGGACATGAAGGATAATTTCCGCTTTTTCGGCGGACTGACCCTGCTGGAAAATCCATGGGGTACCGGTTTTGGTGATATTGGCCTGCTGTGGCTGATCCCTCTGTTTTCGTGGCTGACCGCTCTGGCCTCCAGCCTGGTTTCCATGCGGTATACCAAGCTGGCCTCCGGTACCGGTGAAAAGCAGCCGGGACAGGGCTGCACTAATGTCATGATGATCCTGCTGATGCCGCTGTTCTCGTTGTTTATCACCTTTACTGTTCCAGGTGGCGTTGGTATTTACTGGATTTTCTCCAATCTTCTTGCGGTGGTTCAGACCATTGTTTTGAATCATATCTACAACCCGGTTAAAATCCGCGCACAGGCGGAAATCGAATATGAGGAGCGCCGCCGCAAAAAGGCTGAGGACAAGAAACGGCTGGCGGAGGCCCGCACCCGCGAACAGGAAGAGGCCAAACGGCTTGCGGCAGAGGAAGCTGCTGCCGCGGAGGAAGCGCGGCAGAAGGATACCGCTCCCAAAGCACCAGCTCCTTCTAAAAACCCCAATAAGAAAAAACGCCGCGCCGGAGAGGCCGCTGATACAGAGTCCACCGATTCCCCCGACAGAACCGACGCCGGAGAGGACTCCTCCGGACCGGAGGGCGAACCGAACGCCGATGCATCCGATACAGAGGGGGATTCCTCCCGCCAATAAAAGCCACGCATGATATGATTTGAGGAAAGGAATGAAACATGTTGCTCAAAGAATCTGTCAAAGAAGCCACCACGATTGAGGAAGCACAGGCGCTCATTGTGCAGGAGCTTGGCGTTCCCGAAGAGCAGATACAATTTGAAGTGCTGAGACAGCCGCAGAAAAAAACGCTGGGCCTGTTCGGTGGTGTGAGTGCGATGGTCCGCGGCTCCTGTACCATTTCCCCAGCTGCGCGGGCGGCCGTTTATCTTACCGATGTGCTCGGGAAAATGGGCGTAGAGAATCCGGCAATTGACATCAAAGAGGAAAAGGAAGGCTGCACCCTATCCCTTTCAGGGGACGATATGGGCTTTGTCATCGGCCGGCGAGGCGAAACCCTTGATGCGCTGCAGTATTTGACCGGACTGGTATCCAACCGGGTGGATAATGCCTATTACCGTGTAACACTTGATATCGGCAACTATCGGGAGAAACGGGAACAGACTCTGATCGCGCTGGCGCGCCGGGTGGCCGGCCAGGCTGCGCGTACCGGCCGCCGTACCTCCCTGGAGCCTATGAATCCCTACGAACGCCGTATCATCCATACGGCTGTTCAGGAGGTGGAGGGCGCCTCCTCCTGGAGCGTGGGAAGCGAGCCGAACCGCCATGTTATGATCGGTCCCTCCGACGATAATCCGCTCAAGGAGACCCCCTTGAACGAGTCACGCAGCCGCTCCGGCCAGAGCCGCGGGCCGCGGCGCGGCGGAAAGTCCTCCGGTCCCCGGTCTGGCGGCCGTTCCACGGCAGGCGGAGAACGCGCTCCGCGTACAGATATTGCACCCGAACGCCCTGTGCGTCAGTTTATCCCTCGCAGCAATCCTCTTCCCGTGGCGGATGGGGCGACTCCTCCGGCAAAAACTCCGTCAGAGACAGAGACGTCTGCCTCCCTTTACGGCCGTATTGATCTGTAAACCGACGATGAATTTTTCCATTCCTCTCTCCCCTCTGGACAGGGGGAACGGCGAGTTCTCCCTGGTGGCAGAAGCGGACCTGCTGGAGAGAGTCCTTCTTTTCCAAAACGGATACAAAATTTTCTTATTTTCCCCATGATTTCGTTAAAATTTTTTCATATTTATCCCGTATAGTAAAAAGCGGGGACAGGAAAATATTTCTGTACGTTCTTTCTGTCGGTGTGATTCCGGCAGAAGGTTATTCGGTAATTTCTCCTATGGCTGTAACAAAGAACGCGGGCCGGCAGGCCCGCGTTCTTTGTTTTGGTAGTCCACTCGCCCTGCGGGAAAAAGATAGCCGGTCAGCGCGTTTTAACAGTTACGTTTTGGATACGGTTTATTTTCAGAATGCCCATAATCTCGTCAAAAAATCTTCATATATGTGCGGTATACTAAAGACAGCTTAAACAACAACCTTTTACGCATGTCCATGCGGCCCGCTTTTCCTTCCTTTTACTGCAAGCCGCCGATTAAGGCCGCACGGCGGTTTTGCAGACCAATCGCGATCTCCGCGTCAGAATATTTCCGGCGGAGTTAACGATATTTTTCTCCTCTTTTTCATTTTCATTCCTCCTCTTTTTACAGCAGAAGGGCGTCCGGTCAGATGACCGGACGCCCTTCTGCTGAGGAAAACCGGCAAATGGATAGAGAAATACCTGATCTGGTTTTCTGCCGGCCGTTGGACAGAGAGGAGACCTCCGACAGTGACGGACGCCCCAGAGAGCGCCAACCCGTATGACACGAGAAACGAGCTTGGCACAAAAAATGGAACCCGATCGAATCTTGCTGCTGTATAGGGGAGAGGACAGAAAGGTGGTTTACACCCTCCTCCCCCAAAAGGATGCTCTCGGTTTTTATGGGGATCAAACCGTCAAGACCTGGAGACAATAGCGGGCCTTGTCTTTGGCAATATACGGTTTCCCCCGATAAAGTTTTTTATTGTGCAGAAAAGGCATATCGGTTCCGAAAAGTGAAAATAAACCTCCAAAAAATACGTTCGGAATCGTTGATAATTCTTTGTGCAGGAGTTATACTATTCTTGTTCAAAAATAAACAGAAAAACAGCCATAACTCTTTTTCTCTTTCCCGATCATGGGCCAGCAAAGGGAACCACAGGCTTTTCAACAAAAATGAGGAGGCAGCGGGTTTGTTTCTGCTGCCGGGTAGAAGCCCAGAGGTTATATTCGTCCTCACAGCTGACGGTGTTTGACGCGGCCCCTGCCTGGCCCGCTGAAGATATATTTTCTCCTGTCAACCGATGCGAAGGGGGGGAGAGGGACCGATTCAGTCGGCCTCTCCATTCTGACCGGCTGGTTACCATTTTCATCTGTTCAGCATGGAGATTCCCGAACTGCAGAATTCAGCGTTTGGAAAGAGTCAAATGACTTCTGAACAAAAAGCTATGCGCCCAAAATGAAAAAGGCACGTCCATTCAACGTGCCGAATCGGTCCTATTCGTTGTCGTTGTCAAGCTCGTCGGGACCAACGCCTAATGCCTGAGCAAGGATTTTTTGCTCATCGTATTTGATGGAACGCTCCTGTCCCTCAATTTTTGATAAAACGGCATCGTCCAGGTCCCATCCAAGCAACTGAATACGGGTCAGCAAATCCTTTTGACTGTACCCTTTTTTCTTGCGTAATTTAATCACCTTTTGTCCGATATTATTTTTATTGCCAAATGGTTTTTTCCGAATTCTCATTTTTCGCACCACGCAGTCTATTCTCCATTCTAGAAGTTAGTATGGTACGAAAATAAATATTTATAACTTCATTTTGGAGTAAATCGAGGGTGAAATCGAGACTTTTCCTGTTCTTTTCCACCGGCCCCGTTCCTTTTCGTTTCCTAAAATGCTCTCCGCTTTATGGTCCGGCGTGAAGATTTCCTTTCGTCAATCTTCCTTTTTGCTCTTCCCGAGTGTGCTGTCCCTTTTTCTTTCCTGGAGGCTCTCCGATTGGCGACCCTCAAGATGCCATCCTTTTTGCATCCGTACGCCGTAGACGGAGGCCTTGTACAGCAAGTCTTCCAACGGCTGGGAGATGGAATTACCCCGAAAGGGGTGATACTGTTTCGAGATAAGGAGCGTTCCGCTTTGTGGGTAAAAAATGAAAAAACATAGTGGATGTTAATCTCAAATACAGATGATTTTTGGGGTAGGTCGCCCCCACTCAAAAAGAAAATAGCACTTTTACCTTTCGTGTTGATTAAAATACAACTTCGTAATTTTTCGTCAAAATAATTATGCGGACAGTTATCCACGATGGATAACTGCCCTGTAAACCAGAGTGTTTATTTCCGTCTCATCTCATAATATCTTACAAAATAAACAGCAAGCATTACAAGTCCAATTAGTATAATGAATAATCCCACGCCAGTGTTTCTATTTTCAGGATAAAAGTAATTGGCAGCAAGATGAACAGGTAGTAGCCACAACACAATTACCGACCATATTCATTCAGCTTTTAACAAATTTTTCTGTGCCTCTTCCTTTTCTGATTGCAGCTCGATAAGATGTTCCTGCTTTTTAATAATTTTCTATGATAATCCTTTCAAAGAGAAAAGATCACTTGCCGTAATCCCCAGAATATCACATAATTCCAGCATAGCAGCCACAGCTGGACAGCTTTTTTCGGTTTACCATTTTGATACTCGCTCTATTGGTCATGTTTAACATTTTGGCTAACTGCATTTGAGTAAGCCCCTTGTCTTTTCGACAGGATGAAATAAATTTCTCTATTTTTTTGATTCATTCTCTTTACCTCCTTGCCGTCAAAATAACATCAAAAAATTCCTGTGAAACGAACCGGCAGTTGATTTTGATCAATTCAACCGCCAGTTGTCCGAAAAATCAAAGTTTGTCAATCGAATTATATCCTGCCTGTTAATGGCGCAAAATACAGCTCGGTGAAAGGCTCATCAACATGCAAAGAAGGGGACGGGAAAACCGCTTAAAAAGGGTTTGCCCTGCAAAAGCTGATCCTTATTTCCTCTGTCCCCTCCAGCCAAAAGAGAAAAGCGGCAGGCTTCTCCCATGAGGGAGCTCCCCTCATCCTGAGAGCACAAAAATGCTCCCTTATCCTTTTTGAAAAGAGGATAAGGGAGGGCTTCTATTTTCTTTTCACATGCTCTGCTTACAAGGATAACCAGGAATGACAGAAGCTCTTATGGGGCGTCATCTGCTGCCTTTGGCACTTTGGGGCGGCCCATTCCCTCCTCTTTGCCGATGACAGAAACAGCTGGTACTGCAGCAGCCGAAAGTCTTCTCAAAGAGCAGAAGACGACGTTCCTCTGTATGCGGATGACCTGCTGAGGTTATCCGCTAAAAACGTATGTTTGTGGATAAATAATCTAAAAAACTAATAGTATATTCGGGATAACATCAAATAACATCAGGTGCTGGCAGTTGTCTGTGAGGAAAAATCATGTATACTTATAAGCAGGGAGGAGGAGGAACATGGCGCCGCCACGTCTGAAGACACGCACTCGCTTAAGCACCTCTATGCAAAACGACATTATGAGCGCGTTTGAAGCGTTTGTTAAGGAAACACGAATTCCCATGACACGCCTGCTCGATGAGGCGGTTCTCGACCTGCTGATTAAATACGACCGCTGGAATGGCCCTCCGCCCGAGCCGCGTCAATGGATGGGAATGGCAGTCCGCGAAACGGACACAGCCGTCAGGTAATCATCAGATACCCCAACAGTAACTTCAGCACTGCTGACAGAGAAAATCCTTTTACGCAACCAGATAGAAAGAAAATCGAGGACACTGTCCGGCAGGAAATTTTTTTGTACCGGCACGCTATGACACTTTCCCCTAAAGCCGGGGAAACTTCACCTCTGTTTTCAGGAGGGAGATAGTTGATTTTTTTCAGTCTGTGACGTCTGTCTGCTATTGATGGACGATGGTCGGCATGGCTTCACAAAACATGGAAATGCTGTCCGTCATGGCGAGCCCCTTGCATGGACCAATGCCAGGGTTGCTTTTACAGCGGGTGTGCATAATCCTCAGCCAGCCATATGCCTGGAGAATCCTTCCCCCCAATTATGAAGGGAGGAGCTAAAGATGAGCGCAGAAACAGAAAAGAGAACCCAACCGGCATATTATAGACGTCTAGCCACACGCCTGAAGAATTTGCGAAAGGAAACAAGATGGTTACAGTCTGAGGCTGCCAGTCGACTCGGTGTAGACACACGTACCTATGCTGCCTATGAGTTAGGACGCAGTCAGCCCAGTCCATACCGGATCCTCACACTTGCCCGTATGTATGGGGTTACCACCGACTATCTGCTGGAGAACTACGCAGACAGTCCAGAAACCGTATGGGTACCTCCTACAGCCGAAGATGGGGAAAAGCAGGGATGATATAGAGAAACACAGTGATCGACGAGAAACCCTGTGAGCCTTGCTGGGATAAACAGGGGGATGCTATATCTGGGAAAGAGACGTCAGCAACACTTGAAATTTGATTGGAATTTCCTCCATTTTGTGTTACCGTATCCAATGAATGCTTTGGTACAGCAATGGTGTTACTCATAGCATGATGATGTGGAGCTTCAGTTGGTATCTCTGTCCCTTTTTGAGCGGATCTTGCCCATCGGTACAGTACGCTTTGTGCCCTCTTATTTTTAACTCTCCATTCTCCCTTGTGTTGATTGGCGGTAGAGCGGAATAAATATGCGCTTGATATAAATACATATTCAAGAGGTGGAGGCTGAAAATATAGGCTGTTCAAGTGTTCTGCGATATAATCAAGACTCATCGAATCGAATGGATATACACTCCTGGGATTTGGAAATAGACAATATAAACACAAACGGAAATGGGGACATTTTTAAAAGATAAGAGGGTGTCTGTTTTCCTGACTCTTTTTTCATAAAAGGTGCCACATTTGGTTTGGTGTATGTCCCTGCCGACGCCAGACATCATGCCTTTGCGATGCGGAGGGGATTGGCTGCAGATCTCCTTTTGCCGCCAATTGAAATACCCACAGGGGGCTTTAACCCACTGCGGGTATTGGTCCGCCCAGACATATAAAAAGCCGCTGCGAACAATCTCCCGCAAAACATGTCAAGGTGAGACAAAAAAGGCAGGTTATGGTCAGACAACATCAATGGGAACTCACTAACAACGGAGGATTCGCCTGCAAAAAGCGTCCAGCCATTCACCACCAATTGCCGGGCGCAGATCTGCCAAGATGGGGCGAAAAGATCTGTTTTGGCGCAGGACTGCTCCATTGGAACAAAGAAAAAACCGTGGTGAGTGTATAGTGGCAATAAAAAGATGTGCCGGGTTTGCAGAAGAGAAATTTGAACCCTCGTGCCGCTAAAAGGTTGGCAGCGCGGCGGAGGCGTTGCGAACGTTTACAAGCGAACAGCCAGAGCAAGCGTGCCCCGCTTCGGAGAAGGTGGAAGATGGAGCGGTATGTGAAATCCCCAGCCATTCGGCTGGGGATTTTGAATGGAGTGTCGTCTATCCGGCATGTCAGCAGGTATTGAAAAAGATGCTGCTCCGGCGTGGATGACTCATTTGGGCAAAGAAAAACCTGCGGTGCGCGACTTGCTCACCGCAGGTGTGGAGCGGGAAACGGGATTCGAACCCGCGACATTCAGCTTGGGAAGCTGACGCTCTACCACTGAACTACTCCCGCACAGATATACTCTACTACTGTAATTGCTTTAAGTATAACACAGCAGTTCCCCAAAATCAAGCCTTTTTGTAGTCTCCTTTCAGAGTGTTTGCAGAGAAGGTCTTTCCGACGCTTGCCGGTGGATGGTGATTTGCCGCTGTCGTTCCTTATGTGACTACACCGAGTGATGATGTCTGGCTGATACCATGGATTCTCTTGGGCTGCATGGCAGTGGATCATCGTATCGTACAGCACTTGAGGACGTCGTTTTCCGTCATAACAAAACCATGTTTTTTTGAAGAGGGAGATGCTAAACGGAACGGAGATGATTCCTAATATTTAATGGGGGATGAAAAAAGCTATTCATTTTATTTTGACGGCATTCAGACGGGGAAGCCGGTGGCAGTAGGATCTCATGCGGCATTCCATAAGAGGACATGCCGTATTTTCAAAAAGGGCTGAAAGCTATGCAGGAACCCCTCCATCCATCGGTGGTCGTTGTGTATGGATGCTGGTATACTGATTCATCAGTTGAATCTTTCTGTCATTGCCCAATAAAGAGTACAGATGGTTTTGAAGAAAATTGTTCGGCATACAGCAGCCCCCCGACATACAGCTGTCTGCCGATGTCAGGGGGCCTTTTGCCAGACAGGCCTCCGGAACAGCACTCTGTCAGTCAGCGCGTTTCGCCCGCAATGCGGGTCATTTCCTCCAGCACCCAAAGCGTGGTTTCATTGACTCTATCCCAATCCATCGCCTCCTGGTTCAGCGCCTCCAGCGCGTCGTGCGTCTCTTTGGCGCACCGGGCGATATAAACCGCTTCGCCGATCAGCTCACGGGAAGCACGACGGTTAAAGGAAAGCCGCTGCCGGCGCTGACGCAACGCTTCCACATCGGTGAAGCGGGCGGCATGAATGCGGCGATAAACGGGGAAGTCGGCTTTGTGCCAGCTGTTAGAGGTGGTAAAGCCCAGACCAAGAGAGGGAATCAACAGATGCTCCGGTTTGTCGGACGGTGCAAGCGGACAGGCGCAGGTGACTATCTCCAGACCTGCCTCCAGTGCCCGCTCTCTCAGCTCGCTCAGCAGCAGCCGGGAGGCAGCGCCATATTCATCCTCCAGCGAATAGATGCGCGGGCACAGCGCCTGAAGGGTATCGTGAAAGGTCATCAGCCCTTCCGGCGTTACGGCGCTGAGGAAACGCCGCCATTCTCGCCCTGCGCCCCCATCCCCTGCGCCGAATTCCCGCGCCGCGATACGGGCGGCGGTACGGGACACCTTGCCGGCGTCGGTGCATTCCGCCGCCATTCGCGCACTGTCACTCAGCAGCGAAGAGGCTGCGTCAAGGAAGCGTCTGCCGCGGGCATGCAGGGCGGAACAGGTGTCGGTAATCTCAATGATGTCCTTTTGACGAGCATACAGCCGGGCGGTATCCATCGCGCCCGCCAGATTCACGATCTGCTCCACTGCCCCCCAGTAATGAGGCTCTATCACATGCGGAGCTGTGCCGTCGAACAGGCACAGCTTCAGCTCCCGAAAAATAATTCCGTCCAGCGAATGGGGGTCCGATGAACAGAGGATACATTCCGCCCGGTATCCCAGTCCTGTCATATGCTTCAGAGCCGCCTGCATCAGAGAGGCCTTGCCTGTGCCAGGACCGCTTTTGATTATGTAGGCACGCCAGCCGTCATGACAGTCGTACAGATCGTCCAGATATCCGACAAAACCCACCGGTGTATTGGCCCCCAGAAAAAAACGCACTGGCATATCCTGAATGCCCATATCGTTTGCTCCCTCCTGTTATCCATTTCGTTATATGGTATTCCGGAAAGGGGGCAATGGTGAAAGCAGGAGTAGTAAAATATGCGATGTAATGAAAGGGTGGGTTTAACCGGACCACCGATTATATTGACTGGCAGCCTGTTTACGGCAAAATGGCATAGGCTGGAGGGACCATGAGCGGTCAGCAGGAGAGAATCGAGGCAGGGAGCGTCCCAGGGATGACCTGGGCGCTCCGTTCTCTTTACAGGCCCTGCCGGACATCCCTTACTGCCCGGTATGGGATAGGCCAGCAGACGCCACCGGCGGCTTGTTCATCGTGCGGAGCTGGCCGATACACCAGGGGATTGGGGGCCATCGGCCACCAACAAGCTGCGCCGGGGATATACCGGAGCATGGCTTGCCGCTACTATCGTCGCCTATAAATGAGGGGTGAAAATTGCCCGTACTCGTGGTATACTTGGCTTGTGTCAATTCGGTAGCTGTAGTATAGGGGAGATAATGACGATGACTGGAAAAGCAGTGCATATAGGTGTGGGTTTATTGGTTGGTAACATGGACAACATGGTTCGATTTTATAGAGATATATTAGGCTTTCAAACTCAATGGAATGGCGGTTCGTTTGCAGACCTTGAAACGGCAAGTGGTGAATTGTCCTTATTTATGTATAGCAGGGAAGAATTTGTCAAGGCAATAGGAAAGGACTATACTCCTCCAAATGGTATCAACCAGACTTTTGAAATTGCCCTCTGGTTGCCAAGCTTCTCTGATGTAGATTTGGAATATGAACGCCTGTCGAAGTTAGGTGTGCGGTTTCCAGCAGGAGAACCCATTACTTATCCTTTTGGTATTCGTAATTTTTATGTGGCAGACCCGGAGGGAAATTTGCTTGAAATCGGGAGTACAAACGCCATATAAATTCTCACTTGTCGGGGGGATTTCATCTTTCAGGGTGAAATCCCTCTTGACAAATGTTCTCTTGCATCCTTTTGGTATGTCTCCGGAACAATGCGTCGGCTTCTCTTGATGAATCTCCGCTTTGGGACAGACGGAACCAGCCGGAGCTCACAAGCCCCGGCCGGTTCAAAGAAGGAGTCATACACTGTCTTATTTCACATCCCGGCGGCAGAAGCTGTCCCGCGCCACCCACATAAAGCACAGGAAATACACCGCCAGAACTGCCAGCGAAAAGCCGAGTGTCATGCTGCCGTCCACCGTTTGAGCGGAGATGGCACCTGTCAGAGAGGGGAGATATCCCTCCAGCTCTGTGTTGGCAAACAGCAGAAATTTGATGCCCGGTATCGTTCCAAACGCCATCGCCAGCTGGCTGAGAATCGCCATCGCCATACTGCCGCCGTACATCAGCACCAGCGACACCGAAATGGCTGCCGCGCCCCGGCGGGTCACAGCCGACAGCATCAGGGCCAGCGCTCCATAGGTAAGAACCGGCAATAACAGCAACAGGTATTTCAGTAAAATGTAAAGCAAATACGGCAACCGGAGGATGTGTCCAAACACAGGCAGCACCTGCCAGGACCCAATATCGGAAAAGCCGGTCAGAATACCGCCAGCCAGGAAGGCGGTGACAAACAGGGCGCCCGCGCCGATCAGCGTAAGCTCCAGCAGCACGGCCGCCTTCGCCCAGAAAATTTTGCTGCGGCGATGGGGGGTGATCAGCAGCAGCTTCACCGTTCCCGAGGTGAACTCAGAGGCGATAATCCCTCCCGCCGTCACCATCAAAACCAGCGGCAGCAAAGACAGCCCCATCGTGGACTGGGACATCAGCCCGATAAATCCGGTCTCCTCCACCGGCTTGCTGCCGGTTCGGAGGCGTTCGAGGGCAGCGTCAACCTCCATCTGTTTGGCCGCCCGCTGGGAGCGGTTCATCGGGATGGGATCCCCTCCATAATACGGTCCTTCCATCTCCCCGCGCAGCAAAGCCAGCTTACCGGAACGGATCGCGCTGACCTGAGCGGCCTTCCAGGCGTCCGGGTCGGTTTCGCCGCCAAAGTAGGACAGCGACTGGGATACCGGCCGAATCTCCATGTCAAGGTACAGGTTGAGCATCTCCATCTCCAGCGCCTTTTCCTGTTCGGCAACATCGACGGCATTTTGGTCGATATAGGTGATCTGCTGGCGGAGATATGCCTTCCAGTCATTTCCGTCAATCAGCGCCTTCAGCTGATCAATGCGCGCCTGAAGCGCTTCGGGCGTGTCAGGGATCACCTTCAGAGAGGTATCCTGCTGGCCATCATAATAATAGTGAATGTTTTCTTCGCCGCCGGCCTGCAGGCTCAGCAGGCTGGCATATTCGCTGACCACATCGGTCCGCCAGTCGGTGGGCGGGATCTCCTGATCCAGCAGGTATTGGAACATCACAACCTGGTTCATGTAATAGCTTTCCGACGGATTTTCCCGCAGATTAAGCTCGGCGTTCCGCAGCTCACGGACATATTGGTCCTGCCAGGAGACGGTCTGATACACGGACGTATGCTGGTCGGCCATAATCTTGCCAATCACCATGACAAACAAATTGAGCGCCACCACAATGCCGAGCAGCACCCAGGTGGAAACCTTTTTATAGAGCTTCCTGCGCTCGTTCCCTATCAGCTTACCCAATGACGTTCCCTCCCCCCGTAAGCTCCATAAAGCTCTGTTCCAGCGACTGCGAGGCGACATTCAGCCCGTAAATGGTCACACCGTTTTCCATCAGCAGCCGGTTGAAGGCCGGTATCTCCTCTTCGGACAGCCGCAGGTCGGCAACACCGGCGTCCAGCGCGGCGATGCGGTCGCTGTAATGCTGCCGGATCAGGTCCGCCGCCTGCTCCATCGGACGCAGGGTGTAACGGTACAGCCCCGCGCCTGCCGTCCGGGTCAGCTCCTCCATACTGCTCACCCGCAGCAGCTCACCGTTTCCGATGATACCCACCGTGTCGCACATCAGCTGCATCTCCTGCAGAATGTGACTGGAGACCAGCACGGACATTCCCCGTTCGTGGGCCAGGGTACGGAGCAGGTCGCGCATCTCCTTGATCCCCGCAGGGTCGAGGCCGTTGGTGGGTTCGTCCAGGATCATAATTTTGGGATTGCGCAGCAGAGCCTGTGCGATTCCCAGACGCTGCTTCATTCCCAGCGAATAGGTTCGGAATTTTTCCCGAATCCGCTGCTGCATCCCCACCAGATGAATGGCTTCCTCCACCTTCGCCTCATCCGCGCCGGCGGCACGCGCCTGCAGCATCAGATTTTCATAGCCCGAAAGATAGGGATACATGTCAGGATTCTCCACAATCCCGCTGATATGACTCATGGCCGCCTCAAAATCGGTCTCCACATCGTGCCCCGCCACCCGGATGGAGCCGCTGTCCACCGACAGCAGGCCGAGAATCATCTTGATCGTGGTGGTTTTACCCGCGCCGTTAGGTCCAAGAAAGCCGAAGACTTCGCCCTCCTGCACGGTGAAACTGATATCCTTGACAACTGGTCGTTTGCCAAAGGTTTTACAAACGTGGTCAAGCGTTAATACCTCGCCCATGTCAATTCCCCCCTTTTAGTCCCCTGTATTGGTATAGGATCCCACCGAACTGATGCGGTAGATTTCCCACTGGCCGTCCGTCTTTTTCAGAGAAAGGCTGAGATAGAGTATCTGCTGACCCTTTTCCGTCTCCTTCACGGTGTCGGTATAGGGATCGTACAGCTTCCCCGCGATTTCATAGGTGCTTTCCAATGACAGTGACGCCACATCCTCCTCGATTGAGCAGGAACGGACTTTTTCCACGGTCAGGCGCGTGGACCGGATCTCACCGCCGCCTATAACAGATGAATCAAACATCATTTCGGCCGCCTGCTGCGCCGCAGAGGCTGCGTAGTCGGAATCCTCCGCAAAAAGGGGCTCAAGCGCTTCGGTCACTTTGCGGAGATACTCCGCTTTTGGCTGTGTCTCGGGCCCCACCGGGCTGGTCAGGACCTCCGTTCCCACAATGGCGTCCGCTGCCTGCCGGGCAAGCTCGGTCAGCTGCTGTTTCTGCGGAATCAGCAGCAGCTGGGTAACCAGCACATAGATCAGCACTGCCGCCAACAGTGCCATGGAGACCACAAACCCCCGGTTGATCCGCCGCCAGAAGGATTTTCGTTTCAACAGCTCCATCTCCTCTTCTGCCGTTCCCTTTGGGGTTCGGCGTCGTTGTACTTAAATCATAGCTATGCCTGAAAGGAAAGTCAACGGAATATCGGGAACCTTCATTACCGCTTAAGAAATTCTTCCTCTTTTCCGCACTTGCCGGAACAAGAGCTTTCTGGTATGATATTCGTGGTTGATTTTAAACAGGCCGGTTTCTCCTGGAGGAAAATCGGTCCGTTTATGCGCCGCCTGTCGATTGACAGGCTCTGATGAAAGTGCACAGGGATCAGCGCGTAAACTATTTTGATTCTTTAACACATCCACAAATGGCTGGCAGCCCGATCCGCTTTTGCCAGTGACAGAGTATTTGATTAAAGGAGACGATCAGGATGGATCAGCAGCCTTATCCGGAAGAAACCGCCGCCACCGGCGCACCCGCCTCGCCGGCGGAAACGACTCCCCCTCAACATAACCCTCCACGACCGGAGTCCCCGGCCGGCTCTCCGCCCGCCGGTCAGACGCCATATCCGCCAGGGGGCCCGTCAAACGGTCCTGGTTATTCGGGGCAGGCGGCTCCTGATGAGGGAACCGTCAAGGCCCTGTCTATCCTGGCCTACATTCCTCTTCTCTTTCTGATCGGTCTGTTTGTGGAAAAGGAGAATGAGGATGTTCGCTTTCATGTCAATCAGGGAATGATCCTGTTTATTGTGGAGGCCATTCTCGGCGTGGCACGCACCTTCTTCTCCTGGATTCCTTTTTTCGGCTGGATGTTCCGGGTCGCCTTCGGCGTGCTGAGTCTGTGTACCTTCGCCCTGATGGTGGTGGGAATCGTCAACGCGGCGCAGGGCCGCCGGCGTCCTCTGCCCATTATTGGTACACTGTTCACCTTTGTGAAATAGAACGCCTTCCCGCAAGAGCGGCGAGGTTTCCCCTGGCGCTAAAACGAAGTCTCCGGCTATGCGGACCTGTCCCGCATAGCCGGAGACTTCGTTTTTTGAACAGCTACGATAAAAGTCTGCTTTGTCAAGATGAGCCCCATTTTTTGAATATCGGATGGTTCCCATTACCGTTTCATCCTCTATTTCCATTCTCCTGTTGTAAGAATACTTCCCGATAACCCTTCCAAAATCATGTTAATATTAACCTTTGTGCCCCTTTCCCTCAAACTGATCAATGAGCTCCTGCGATTCTCTGATAGTATTGATTTTGACGATTTAAGTTTCATCGCCGCCAGGAAATCGCGAAGTATGGTGTGTCAGCCTGCTGCCGTCAAATGATTTACGCTCTTCTGAGTCAGCGGGTGATGGCGTCGCGGTTCCGGTCGACTGATGACTGGCCGCACCGGAGCCGGGCGCCGGCGTTCGGCGGGAGGGGACGCGGAGCGGTGGTGCGCGGAGATTCTCCGCCGCTTCCGGTAAAAGCTCAGGCGCCCGCAAAAGTCAACCTTTTGCGGGCGCCTTCTGAAAGGAGCCTCAGGTCTCCAGCTCCCATATCTTCAGAGAGGGATAGAGGGAGAACACCAGCTCGAACGGACGGTCGTCGATGGCGGCCCAGTCTTTTTTCAAAAACTGAAAGGCGTACATTTCATAAGGAAGGATCAAATGATAAACGCCCTCCTCGTCCGGGTCTCCTGTGTTGATCTGAACATACAGCTGACGCGACATGCTGTGACGCCAGGCGCCCGACTGCGCCCCGCAGGTTTGCAGATAACTGATGCCCGCCGAATCGGTGAGAGGGCGCATCTGTATCTCCGCCATTAGAATCCGCTTCTCTTCATCCGGGACAGATTCGCCGTCGCCCTCCGCGATGGGGGCGAGCGAAATGTCGGGATAGCGTTCTTTTAGCTGGGGGATGGTGAGCAGCTCGCTGCCCATCGCAGTGATCTCCAGCCCCGCCTCCTCAATGGTGAAGGTATCCCCCGCCCGGTAGACAAGGCGCTCGGCGGGCGGATATTCACGGTTCACCCGCCAGAAGCCGAACAGAAAGGCGGCCAGAAGGCATAGAACGATTCCGCCCATTATCAGACGCCGAATTTTTTTGTAAGGCATCGGTTTCTTCCCCGCCTTCCGCCGCTGTCCTTTGTGAAGGCGCCGCCTGGCAGATACCCGTTTGCCGCCGCCGAGCGGACTAGGCTGGTCAGCTCAAAGGCCGGGATCAGAAAGATCAGCAGCGCGGGCAGAAATTTGGGCCAGACATGGAGCAGGCCCGCCGCCAGATCGTGGCGCAGCTGCCGGAGCAGCCAGGAACTATTCGTCTGTCGTTTTTTGTTGTACACGAAGAAAATCCTTTCTGCGAGTGGTCATCGTCCCGAGGAGGAGCGCCGCCGCCAGCCACAGCAGCGGGAGCAGCCATCTCCGGGGGATAGCGGCCGGATGGAGCCAGAACGTATAGGAAAGATACAGCGGCCGGAACAGCAGGGAAAGGACGGTGGCGTCCGCCGCGCCCAGCGCCAGCAGGAAAATCCAGCCGGGCAGATACAGGTCGGTCAGCCACCGAAGGAACAGGAAGATCGTGCCCGCCGCCGTCAGGCCCAGAAAGCAGGAGACGCCGGCGGCCAGCGTCACCTGGGGCAGGGTGATCCCCTGTGTGTCGGGGGCCTTCATGAAAAAGCAGAAGACGCTGAAGGAAAGGGGGGCGGGGCCCCGCCCCCCCC